>CAYNJG010000370.1:0-5002 GCA_964397295.1 uncultured Pirellulaceae bacterium | reverse complement strand
CATCAGCAGTAAGAATAGAACCCTTTGGGCTCACTTTCGCGGTATGAACCTTTGTGAGAGATTTTTGCCTTCGTTGGAGCTGGCAAATGCCTATGCAGAACATGCCCCTTGTATGAGTCTTGCCGGCCTAATGAATCGAGCGTTGTCCTACGCGGATAAGTCGAATCAAATCTCCAAGTCCCATGGCGATATTTGGGGGCAAGGTCACTCTTTGTGCTTGAAAGCGGTTACCTTGTATGCGGCGTCGAGACTAGACGAAGCAATCGCCGCAGCGCGAGAGTCCATTCGCCTGTTAGACCAAGCGGGCGACTTCTGGTCTCTTCACATTTCGCGATATCAAATCGCAGCAAGTCTTCTACGACAAGGTCATTTTCGCGAGGCCCGCTACGCATGCGAGAAAAACTACGATTCGGCCCTCAAGACCCGCGATACGGCGACGCAGGGCATCATTCTTGATCCTTGGTCTGAATCAATGCAGGGCAGTAATCGTAACGAGGTCCTGCGCAAAGCGATTCGATCCGAACTAAAAGTAGATCGCATCGATGTCCAAGGACGTGCTCACGTTCTTATGGCCAACGCAATACAAAAGATGAATGTCGGTGACTTTGAAGCAGCCCAAGAGGCTATCGCCGAGGGCATGCGAGTTACCAGCGAGAAAGGCGTGACGAACTGTTTTACGGTTCCGCTTTATTATTGGATGTCGTTACTGCTTAGAAGAAGGGCTGAGAAACTAGCAGGCGCGGAGTCTGGACAAACACGCACGAAATTGCTTCGCAAATCTTGCCGAAACTCGATTGTTGGGATTCTAAATGCCTACGCGTGCAAAAACGAGGTTCCTCGATTACTACGCGAGCTTGGTCTCGCCCGATTGATGCTCGGGTATCCGCGACAGGCCAAACGGTGTTTGCAGTGGAGTTGCAGTTACGCAAAAAAGATTGGCTTTCATCGAGACTACGCAGAATCAACGAAGTTGTATGGGCAGATCGGACGGCCTCTTGGCTGGCCGGATGCGGAGTCACGACTACGAGAAGGACAGGCACTCGTCAGCCAAATGCAGTACGAGTCTCAACTAAGCAGCGAAAAAGAGATTCCGGACGCGCGCGTGGAAACGTTGTCTCTTTCGGATCGATTTGACACCATTCTCGAAGTTGGGCGCAAAATCGCGGCCTCACTACGTAAAGAAGACGCATACAAGACTGCGCACGAAGCTGCGACACGACTACTGCGCTGTGAGGAGTGTTGTATTCTGAATCTCGAGGAAGCTGTTCCGACTATCGCGCACGGAAATCGGCAGGTGCAAGTTCGCGAAGACGTCGTACTCAAAGCAATGCAAAACGGGCACGCCGTTACGGGAGTTCTGACTGAGCCGGAGTTCGCTGGCGGCGACGGAACAGGCTCAATACTTTGCGCACCGATATTCGTCTTGGGTGAATGTCGCGCAATGATTTACGCCACGCACTCGCAGTTTCGCGATCTGTTCGAAGCCGATGAAATACAGCTTTCCGAATTCATCGCCACGATAGGTGGTGCTGCGCTGGAAAGTGCTCAAGGATATACTCGCTTGCAAGAGTTAAACATGACTCTTGAAGACCGCGTTGCCGAACGAACGCTTGCTGCCGAGACACGTGCGCAAGAACTAGGGCTCGCAAATCACGAGTTGCAACAAACTCAGCAAAAACTAACGGACGCGGTCGCGGAAGCCAACGAAGCAAACCAAGCGAAGAGCCGATTCCTAGCGACGATGAGCCACGAGATTCGCACACCGATGAACGGCATTCTTGGTATGGCTGAACTTGCTCTAGCGAGCGACCTCAAACCGGCACAACAAAAGTACATTGATGTCGTAAAGCAATCGGGCCAAACGCTGCTGGGATTGCTGAACGAGGTTTTGGACCTCTCGAAAATCGAAGCTGGCAAAATGGAATTCGAAGAAATCGAATTCGATCTACGTAGCGTTGTGGAAAACGCCGTTCAGTTGCTATCGCCAGCCGCCCATAAAAAAGGTCTCGATGTCATTTGTGAAATCGAGCCAGAAGTTCCTGTTCGTGTTCTTGGTGACCCCAACCGATTACGTCAAGTTGTTGTGAACTTAGTTGGCAATGCGATAAAATTCACAGATCGGGGGGAAGTGTGTGTGCATTTGCAGAATCGTGAAGATGACGCCGTGCAGTTTGATGTTTCGGATACAGGGATTGGCATATCGCCGGAAAAACGCGCGTTGATTTTCGACGCGTTTCAACAAGAAGATAGTTCTACAACACGCCGCTTTGGTGGCACCGGACTTGGTCTTTCCATTTGCCAGCAACTTACGCAATTGATGCGAGGCGATATTTACGTCGACAGTAAACTTGGTGAAGGCAGTACTTTCTCATTCTGGATTCCATTTCAATCGACACAGGGAACACAAGCAGTTTTTGCGACGGATGAAAATCTTCGTGGGCGCACGGTTGCGTTAGTTTGCCAGAAACCGTCCTTCGCTCGGGCAACTCAGAAACTGTTGGAATGTCTTGGGCTACATGTAATCGGCGTAGATTGCCTAGACGATTTAGAAGACGATATGCTCGGTGACTTCGATCTGGTGCTTGTCGACGAGCCCAGCGAAAGCGATGTCTCGATGATGGACAGCTTGTCCATCACATTCATTGCGATCGTGAAACCAGGCAGTGCCACGGGTGAAACTCTGTCGCTTTTCGCACCCCTTAGTCTAAGCGAAGTGCGAAGTGTTCTCTGCGACGCATTGAGCGGCGAGCCGGCAGTCCATGACGTTTCAAAACGCGAGGTCGCAGGGTTGGACCGTTCGAAATACCGCATTTTGCTCGCCGACGATTGCGACGTAAATCAGGAAGTGGCGCGCGGCTTGTTGGGACTTGAGGGCTTTGAAGTTGAGACGGCGGAGAACGGAGAAGTGGCTCTCGATAAATTCCGTAACCAAGACTTCGACTTGGTTTTGATGGATTTGGAAATGCCAGTGATGGACGGTATGCAGACGACCAGAGAGATTCGCAAAAGCAGCGATATCCCAGTGATCGCGCTCAGTGCACACACGGTCACGGACCTGCAAAGACGATGTGCTGACGTGGGCTTCGACGACTTTCTTTCCAAGCCATTCGACCCGGCGTTGCTTGTGACAACGATCAACAAGCAGTTAGCAAAGCGGGCGATTCCGACCGCCTAGTCGACTCGTCACACTACGGCTTGAATCGATAGCCAATGTACGGAACGGTTTGAATGTAGTCGCTGAGCAACCCAAGTTTGCCACGCAACGTGCGGATATGTTCGTCGAGCGTTTCATCGGTGACAGGCATCGCTTTACTGGTCACCGCCGCCACAATCGCGGCCCTAGAAAATGCGCGATACGGCTTCCTTGACAAGAAACTGATGATCCGAAACTCGACCATCGAAAGATGAACGGGTTGGCGACCAAGTCGAAAAAGATGCTCGCCACGTTTTGCCGGCTTTTCGTTGACGGTCTTCTCGAGTTGCCGCTTTCGATCGCGTTCGAGCTGTAATTCGTTCTCGCGCTTTTCGAATGAGTCTTGGAATCCGGAAGACATGGCTGTCCATTGAATATAGTATGCTACAAACTTTAGCGAACGGGAGCCTTGCCCATGGTGCGACGCATAAGCCCAATTTGTCCCGCATGCATCATTTCATGGGCCGAACAGAAAAACACTGACCCTAGTTTCGTGTCGAACACCGCATGAGGTTCTGGAAGCTTATCGTCCAGCTTACCATCATCGTAACGCGAAAGTTCGGAAAGCGATACTTCGTGGACTCGTGCGAGGGTCGTGCGAATCTCCTCTGCAGACGGATACTCGGCAGCGTCGAATATAGGTGAAGTACCTTTTTGAAAGCTGCGAAAGAACTTCTTGGAAAGAAGCTGTTCGTCTTCGGGCTCTTTTCCTCGAATTCTGATCATCGTAAGTGCATACTGTGCCATAGCGAGGTGACCGACCTGCCAGGCAATGTGAGTGGGGCAATTTGAGAATTGCTGAAACCAAAGATCGTCCTCAATATCTTCAATCATTCCCAACGTGTATTTTCTCGCAAATTCGATTTGCCGAACGGCTACATCCAAACGTACACGACTCATTTTCTGCTCGCTAAACGATCTTTCTCTCTCGCCATTGTTACCGAAGTTCGGTAAACGATATAAGAACCTATCGCAATTGGACGAAAAATAAATCGACACCTCACTGAATAGCCCGCAATGCCAGACAATTACTTCAAAATCCACGGTGGATATGTTTATGACCCTCGTCACGGAATTGACGGACAGGTAAAGGATATTTGGATCGCCGACGGCAAGATCGTGCCACCGCCGAGCGATACCGTTCGCCCGAATCGGACGCTCGACGCCAGCGGCTTGGTCATTATGCCTGGCGGAATAGATATGCACTGTCATATTGCCGGTCCCAAAGTAAATGCCGCGCGGAAGATGCGTCCGGAAGAGAAACGAAATTCCGAACCGGTCCATCGCACGAAAATTACTCACAGCGGAACAATGGGAAGCGTGCCCAGCACATTTGCAACAGGGTATAAGTACGCGGCATTGGGTTACACGACAGCGTTTGATGCTGCAGTACCGCCGTTATCAGCCAGGCATACTCACGAAGAATTCGAAGACACGCCGTGTATCGACAAAGGCTTCTATGTCTTGATGGGCAACAATCATTTTGTGATGAAGTCTATCCAAGAGAACGATCCGGAACAGCTGCGAGGATTCATGGCTTGGTTGCTCGGGGCGGCAAAGGGGTACGCGTGCAAATTAGTGAATCCTGGGGGCGTTGAAGTTTGGAAGAACCATCAGGCAGGAAACGTTGGCGGGCTCGACTCCATAGTCGATCACTTCAACGTAACGCCAAGACAAATCATCCGCGAGGTTGCTCGAGCGGCTGGTGATTTGCGTTTGCCTCATCCCGTTCACATCCACTGCAACAATTTAGGTATGCCAGGAAACTGGACGACAACTTTAAAAACGATGGAGGCTTTAGAGGGCTCC
>CAYNJG010000369.1:0-5132 GCA_964397295.1 uncultured Pirellulaceae bacterium | reverse complement strand
ACTGCAGTTCTCCAAGATAGGTGTTGGCGTGTCCGTGAAACCCAGACCACCTCAGTGATGTGGAATTAATTGGCGGTGAGTTTCGTCTCAATGGAGCCAATTTCGATGGCGGAAACATCTCATTGACCGACGGTGATGTTTTCACGGGAACACTCGCAGACGGTTCTGCTTTCATCTTTAGTGTTCTAAGTTCTGAAGGCTTTCGACTTCTTGATATCTTAGCAGATGTAACTTTAACACCAGTCAGCCTACCGCCATTGGACACAAATCCAATCGTCGTCGATGCACCGGTTGTTGGTGGCCCTTCTGGTTTGCGGGCAGGTCAACAGCTAACAGTAGTGACCGGCGGATCCCTTGGCGACAACTTTGCCGTCGTGGACGCCATCCTAAATGTTGATGCTGGGACTGTCGGGATCGGTCTAGAGGCCTCCGGCAGCGTGGTGAACATCAGCGGAGGATCTGTGGGCGAGCGCTTCCAAGCCTTCTCCGGTAGCGAGATCAACATCAGCGGAGGGGCGGTGGAGGATTTCCTCTCTGCCAATTCCGGCAGCGAGGTGAACATCAGCGGAGGCTCCGTCCGCGATGACTTCGGTGCCTTTTCCGGCAGTGTGGTGAACATCAGCGGAGGAGCCGTGGGCGCGAACTTTCTAGCATTCTCTGGCAGCGTGGTGAACATCAGCGGAGGATCAGTGGGCGAGAGCTTCATTGCCAGTTCCGGCAGCGTGGTGAACATCAGCGGAGGATCCGTGGGCGAGAGCTTCATTGCCGGTCGCGACAGCGAGGTGAACCTTTTCGGAACCGAATTCTTTCTGAATGGCGTGTTGCTGGAAGACTTAAACCTGGACCAAGCCTTTGTGATCACGGAACGAGATCAGATCTTGTCTGGTACCCTTCAGGATGATAGCGATTTCGAATTTGACTTGAATTCTGATTTCAGCTCCGGCCTGAGCTTTTTTTCAACAGACGCACTTCTGACCGTAACGCTCGTTGAAGAAATGTTTTCCGTTGACGACGTGTGTTCGGCGCTGGCAGCCGGTAGCGATAACTTAGCGTTGGATGCCAACGGTGATGGGTTACTAGACCTGCAGGATCTCGAGTTTGCATTGGGTCAGGCGGGCAGCCTGACTGGGGATGCAGATGGAGATGGTACCGTGGCGTTCGCTGACTTTTTGGCGCTGTCCAACAGCTTTGGCAGCAACGACGCGGCATACTCCTCGGGCGATTTCAATTGCGACGGCAACGCTGCCTTCGACGACTTCCGAATCCTGTCAGCCAATTTTGGTAACAGCTTTTCCGCTGTTTCGGCTGTCCCAGAACCGCGTTCTTGCGCATGGCTTCTCGTCCTCGCTTTTGCACGCGCAAGTCGGCCTCGCCGAAATAGCTGACCTACCCACACACATACATTGCGTTCTGTGCAACTTCTTTGCTGCCCTATGTTACGATCAATTTTCGCGAACTCGCCGGAAGCTGAGAAGACCCAAAGCACCGATCAATCCCAGCCATTGGCTGCCGGGTTCAGGTACGTTCGGTATTGCGAACGCGGGGAACGTCGACAAGTTGCCTTCGCCCCATTGTCCGCTTAGTACGGCATCGGCCGAAGCAAAGATGTCGAGTGTGATTGGTTCGTCGATTACAACAGGCACTCCGAGCGAACCTAGCGTTACGTTGCCGGTTGCTTCCGTGTTTTCGAGGAAGAACCCGAACGGTGCCGCACTATCGCCTTGGAAAAGCACTCCCGGCTCAGCCACGAACTCGATGCCAAGCGTTTCTACTGGCCCGTTGGTTCCCATAATTGTTAGCGGTCCACCGCCTTCCGGGAAAAGAACCAGCAACTGAGACTCAACCGCCGCGGGACCAAGGTCCTCAAGCGCAAGATCAATACTTGCCTGGCTCAGCGGTGGATTGTTCGTTACGTCAGGTCCGCCACCGGTGCCAGGATCCACTGGATCATCACTGCTGTTGATTGCAAACTTTATGGGGCTGGCTCCTTCACCCCAAACTCCAGAGACGATCGCGTCCGCAGAGACCGTGACATCTAAAATAACAGGTCCGTCGAATGTAGCGGGTGTCCCTAATAAGCCGAGCGTCACGTTTTCTGGCGCACTGGAATCGGGAATAAAGAAGCTAAACGGTGCCGAGTTTTCACCTGCTGTGACCGTTCCTCTACTCGGTACCAACTGAATGCCGCTGACTTGCACCGGTCCAGCCGTCGGAGCCACCGTCAGTTTTCCGCCTGCTGCGGGAAAGGTGCCTACAAGACGCGGGTCCACTGGGCCGTCGTGTCCGTTGCCGATTCCTCCACCGGTATTTCCACCACCACCGCCATTTCCACCACCGCCATTTCCACCACCGCTGTTACCGCCACCGCTGTTACCTCCACCAGTGATAGGGCCGGTCGGAGCTTCCGAGCCGTCAGGAAGAAGACCACCGCCGATGACGGGAAACGCAGTGGGCGTTACCCCGTTGCCCCACGATGCGTCGATTATTGCGTCTGCTGAGGCGTCAACGTCTAACGTGACGGGGCCGTCGATTTGGACGGGCGTACCTAGAACACCAAACGTTACGTTTCTTGGAGCGCTGCTATTGGGAATGAAGAACTGAAACGGTGCGGCGCTTACACCCTGTGTTAGCGTTCCTTCAGTAGGAATGAACTCGATTCCGCCCGCAAAAACCGGACCAGCCGTTGGAGCTATTGTGATCTTTCCGCCTTCGGCTGGAAACACACCCACCAGTTCAGCATGGGTCGACTGAAAAGCTAGAAAGAACAACGATGCAGTAACGAAGGCAAGGTAAAAAGTCTTCATGGGAGAAACTCCTGAGCTGCATGCGCAAAAAGCTACGCAAGGCAACTAACAAAAGAGGTGATGAACAAACGAAAAAAGCGATTCGCGTAGTACGCATCAACAGTCGCAGTTCGTTTTCATTGGCCACTTTTATTTGGTTGTAGGAGTTCGACTAACTGACTTACCATTGCAGTTCAGTAGAGATCCTCATTCTTCAGATTTGTCATTCCTGAGTCAAGCAATTCGCATTTTTGAGCTATGAGTCCTTGCGGAGTGCCGATCGTTCCCGCGCAGAACCGCATCACGCAGAGAAGCGTAGACTTGCTCGGACCATAGAACTCATACGTTTCGTTCAACGCCAGCTGCGTGCAAGAATAATTTATGGCAACCGTTTTGCTGCGAGAGCCGCAGCATCGATTGACCAGGTGGAAGGCCCGAACTTCATCTGGATTGACGTATTTAGCACGAGCTTGGCGAGGCATGGCCCACGAAAATCAAGTCATCAAGCTTTCGGTTGGCGTTGACGAACTGCAAACATTACACCAACAAGTCCTAGTAACAAGGTTGTGTTGGCACCTGGTTCAGGTGTTGGAATAGCACTCTGGCTCTGGCCGAAGTTTTGTGAAAGGACTAAGAAGTCTGCGAAGCCAATGCCTCCACTACAGTCCACGTCGCCTTGAGCGTAGTTCCCTTCGTTGCCAAAGTTTGCTGACAAGGTTAAGAAGTCAGCGAAACTCACATCTCCGCTCAGGTCCAAGTCTCCTAAGAAGCCACCGTTTGCTTCCACGTCGGTTCCAGTACTGCATATCAGAGTCGCGTCAGCTGAATCAACCGCACCATCACCATCCAGGTCAAAAACGCTTCCGGGAACGGCCAACGTGGAAAAAATCAACTGATATCGGCCACCTACTGTCGGGTCTATTCTGTTTAGTGTTCCAGCTGTGCTAACTTCCAGAAAGTACTCACCTGCCGATGGTAGTTGGTAGTTCACAATGAACGAATCAAACTCTCGAAACGTCCCAGAATTAAAAGTATCACCGTCGTATCGCGTGTCGTCATTAAACGCCAGAACCTCGCCGCTGGCATCGAGCAGCCGAATATTGCCATTAATTCGGTCGGACTCGAGATCCAGATCCTCCGCCCACAACTCCGCAGTGAATTCACCACCAGTGATGGCTTCAAAAGAGTAGACGTCAACATCTGTATTCTCGTCAATCACGAGATCGTCGTCGTCGATAAATCCGGCGACCACTCCCGCATTTCGATTTGCAATTGGCAGAAAGGACTGCGCAAGTTCTTGTGCCGTTGAAAGTGTGCTCCCCGCGTCTCCAGCTTCGGATTGCAGCGCTAATGGGTTGGCTGTCAAACCCTCGGCAGCTTCCAGCAAGACTTTGGACCAGGTCGAAAACGTTCGCAATGATTCTCGCCCGTCTTCATCGAGACCAGTCGGACTGGTCGCCAAAATATGCTGATTTTGGATACCGCCCGTGTCGTTGTAATTGGATGGATCAATTCCAACTGTTCCATAGGCGCTATGATGACGAATTCCCAAGCTGTGCCCTAATTCATGGATCCCGGTTCCCGCCAGAGAAGTGGCGAATTCCTCAATCTGAATTTCACGACTGTCTTCGGGCTCGAGGAATTCATCAAAGTTCCTTGCGAACACAAATTGCGTCAGATCCTGCTGTAGATTTCGAAAGTCAAACGGGGCTAAGCCGAGGCCCGAAGCGCCCTGGCCCTCTGAGGCCCCAAAGTTTACTCGCTCTCGAATGCCACCTGGATCGGTTGTTGAAAACGTCATCAAATAGGGCGCATAGGCAATCTCAAAACTGCTTAGGATGGATGACTCGATCGAAGCTCGCTCGGCAGATGTAAAAGCTGGCACTCCCGCTCTGTCCGCGGCGATGTCAAGATTCGCCGACCAATCCGTACCAAAATCCAAAAAGATGTCTACTTGCGCATTAGCGTTCGTGGAAGAAAAAAACAGCATCAAAGCCGCAAAAAGAGATAAAGCCTTCGTCATATTAAGCCTTGTGAAAGGATGGCAATTAAAGTTTCGGAGAATTCTGCAACGTCCGCTTGTAAGTAGGTCAGCGATTTCGGCGAGTCCGACTTGCGTGAGCCAAAACGAGGACGAGAAGCCATGCGCATGAACGCGGTTCTGGGACAGACGCAACCGCAGAAAAGCTGTTGCCAAAATTGACTGCCAGGATTAGGAAGTCGTCGAAGGCAGCGTTACCGTCGCAATTGAAATCGCCCGAAGAGTATGCCGCATCGTCGCTGCCAAAGCTGTAAGACAACGCCAAAAAGTCAGCAAACGCGACGGTACCATTTCCATCTGCATCCCCA
>CAYNJG010000368.1:0-5156 GCA_964397295.1 uncultured Pirellulaceae bacterium | reverse complement strand
GAGAACGGAATCGTGACCTCACCAGCAGTTCCACAGAACGTGTGCATTGACGTCTCGGCCGATGGATACCGGCCTGCCCGATGGATTAACGGTCCCCGTGGCAACGAGTCCTGCATCGTTCTCGTCCCGAACACACGTGGGACGGTTAAGGATTCGTCAGGCAACGCAGTTCCCGATGTCTGGATTACGTCGGAAGGAATTCGTTTTCGGAAAGACGGAATGGTTCACATACCTCGTCATGAATTTGCAGATCGCGGTAACGATTGGAGCGTCGAATCCGGAGAGTTTGCATTGACGCGGGAACTGACAGTATTTGGCCGCGACAAAACGGTGCCCATTTTGGCCGTGGATGATTCCGACGAAAACATGTCGATCTCATTCGTGCCCGCTTCCAACTTAGGACGGCGAATGAATTTGAAACTTAAACCAGTTTGCCGCGTGAAGGGTGAATTCGTTTTTGAAAGTGTAAAAGGAGCTCTTGATCTCTCTTTAGAAGTCATGGACACCGAAGGACGGAGGATCGCAAGCGTGACACCGCGGGTTCGCACGGAAGATGGGAACGGCTTCGTTGCCTTCAAACTAAGGCTTCCTGCAGGCAGCTATCAGCTTAGAAGCTATGGTTCGACATCGCACAACGACTTTGCAACACCGTTGGTGGTCGCACCTCAACGAAGTGAACTCGACCTAGGATCGATCCCCGTCACCGCTGGAGGTTTATCCGCACTTGTCGGCGAGCCAGCTCCGGCTTTGAAAGTCAAAACGCGAACTGGCGAAGAGCTTTCCCTGTCTGACTTGAAAGGAAATGTAGTCGTCCTGGACTTTTGGGCACACTGGTGCACACCTTGCGTGCAAGCCATGCCGCGGTTGATGGAACTTGCTGACGAATTCACAGATCAACCGGTGCATTGGATTTCGATTCACGATCCCACGCTCAGCTCGTTTCCGAAACTGGATCGAGAGCTCAAGCAATTCGAAGAGGATGTATGGGATCGGCCAATGTCGTTAGAAACCGTCATCGATCATTCCGGGTCAAAAAGACTTGGGACGACCGCAAACGCATACGGGATCCACGTATTGCCTACCATAGTTTTAATAGACCCCGATGGCATCGTTGTCGGCGCCGTTACGAAATCTGAGCTGAATGCCACACTGACACGGCTGCTCAAAAAATGACACCGTGAGTGTCTGTCCTCATCGGTGTCCATCGGAAGAGGACACCGATGCGTGTTGGCGAATTCTCTACGAGACAGAAGTCACATCATCCGACGCAGATTCGAACTCAGGCGAATTGACTTGTGTTTGTCAAACCGCCGCAGATTCGGATTCTGCGAAACTCGCTCCCGCTGCGGCGAACGATTGTGTTCGGAAGATGGAACCAAATCGCTATTCGAACTTGCTTTCCGCTGCTCATACACTTATTCTGGGCGGCTTGCAAACGGCCCAATGGAGCCGCACATACTTGGCCTTATCCGGCGCTTGGTCGTTGGGGAATGTGATATTTACATTGTTTAGAAAATCTTCTTTCGTCTTCAGTGTGGTCTTCGCTTTTCTTTGTTCAAGTCCAAGCGATGCGGACATAGTCATAGTTTGCTCAGAAGACGGAGCCGATGTCGTTTGTATTGGTTCGGGTAGTGCAGACCTAAGTAACGTCGTTACAAACGGTCCGTTTTCGCAGAGTCAAGCGGCGTTTCAACCCAGCAACGGCGTCGCACTCTTTAGCCCGCCTGGGACTACCGCAGGGGACGGTTATCCAATGACAACACTTCTGAGCCCCTGGGGCTCTGGAAGTAACCGATTTGCTGACTTCAGGAGCGGCGATGGCTTCGGCTACGTCGGTAGCCTAATCGTTCCCGCCGGCTACACGAGCGGCGATCCACTATCGGGCACTGCGATTTTTGAGGGCGAGTCGTTTTCCACTATGGGAATAACTCCGGGCATCAGCGTGACTGGTACATGGGGAACGGGAGGACCAGGTGAACGGATAACGCTCTCAGCCGTTCCCGAACCCAGCTCGTTTCTTTGTTTGGGTCTGGCTGGAGTAACGGCGGGGGCGGTTTCATTCTTCCGAAAACGCCAAGCTCAACTTTCCCATCTTTGACCCTTTTCGGGAAAGTTCCCAACGCCGAATGTTCTAACGCTCGGCGTTTTGTCCATTTCTCGGAAGCACCCCCGAGCATCGTTGTCTAGTACCGCTGTTTCCTCATCGGTCTGGTTCACCGCGTGCATTTCCGCGACTTGCTAAGTCGCGTCGGCCACATCAACCTCGGATCTTATCTGGTTCCAATCAAGCTCGACGGGTTGTCAAACCGCTGTCTCGTAGCGACTTGGCGTGGGCTCCGAGGTCTTGAAGACCGACGTGACTTAACCTGCGTCGTTTCACTCCGAAGCGTCGTGGCAGCCGCGCTTGAGCCAATGCCAATGAAGCTTGTTCTACGTGGAAACGGTCGTCGCAATGCTCTTTTCTGCGACTTGCCACCTAGGGAAGACATTGTGTCTTGACTGACACGCAAGAATTCGCACAATCGCGAGACGACTCTTGCTCAGCACATGGGGGATAGGAAATGAGAGTAGCACCCATCGCCGCATTCTTAGTGTTAGTAGCTTTCCTGTTTATGAATCTCGATGGCTATCAGACCCATTTGTTCTCGCCTTGGGGAGGAATGGGAGCATTTCGGGATGAGCCTCCAATTATCATGTGGTGCCACGGTTGGCCAGGTAGCTTTTTGATTCGCCGCTCCTGCTATTCCGTGAAAAATGGCAAAGGCACGTTTGGCAACGGGCGGTTCGCAGAATACAGTCGTTGGCCAATTGACAATGCACCGATAGCAGAATTCTCTGCCCAGACTTTAGCGGTCAACGTGTTGATAATCGTGTCGCTCGTCTTTGGGACTGCCTACGGACTCAAGGGTTGCGAAATTCCGAAGTTTCGTTTCACAACAAAGTCATTGCTAGTGCTCACTTCTATCGTAGCGGTCGCAGTGACGCTGAAGCCATGGACTGTGCCACCAAGATACTGGTTGCAGGTGTTGGCGTTTGCAATCATCGTCGTCGCGGCCTTAATCACAATAGGTTCAGTCCTTTTTCCTACCTACCGATTCTTTGCGACACGCAATCCGAACGGCTGACCTGCCTATCTCCGCCAATCCGCGTCGTAATGGCCCAATTTCCGACGAATCGTTGCCATACCTCGTCATCACCCCAAAGGGGTCTTCCATAGCGTCGGACAAAAAGGCCGACGCACTTTGGGTAAATCGCTTGGATGCTTCGGCTTCATCGTTCGACGCAGATTCAGCCGTGCTCATCGGTCTACGAACTGAGGTTACACCGCCCGCAGTTCGGCGTTTCGCTAACTTGCCGAAGTCACATCATCCGACGCTGATTAAACTGCTTCGGCGTGTCACGCCAAAGCTTCGTAGCTACCCATATGATGCGTACTCTTTCTCGTTGCAACTTGATAAGCTGAACGAAGCGAAGGCACATTTGGGGTTCCGGTATTTCTTCGCCAACACTGAAATAATGCAAAGCAGAAAGCGAGAAAACACGTGGGGTGGCGAGAGAAACTGTTGGTCCACCTCGGACCGGGATATTTTACCGGAATCACGCTGCGTGACTGGATGGCGATGTTGCGTGACAACCGGTTTAGGATTTCTTTAAGTTGCTTGCCCAGGGCGGCCACTGTTTCACTGTCAGCAATCCTAAATTCGGCGATTGCGACGCTTGAGGCTATTCGATTTCGAACTGCCTGGAACGCAGTCTCAGTTTTGCCACCGCTCTTTGTTCTTGGGCACTATCGGCACGGAACAACTCACCTTCATAACTTGCTATCGCTTGATGGCCGATTTGCATTTCCGAACATGTATCAGGTTAGCTACCCACACACGTTCTTGACGACCGAGGCAGCGAATTCAGCGATTGCAAACTTCTTTGTTCCACGTAAGCGACCATTCGACAATGTTCCGCTAGGCATGGCGGTTCCCTATGAAGACGAGATTGCCATGGTTTCCGCTGCCAGAGTCTCCCCGTATTTGTCGTTGGTGTTTCCTCGTCGAACAGACTACTACGATAGCCACATGTCCTTCCGGAATTCCCGTGAGGAAGACATCTCTCAGTGGCAAAACGCTCTTCTTACGTTTTTCAAAAAGCTAACACTCAAACATGGCAAACCGCTTGTCATCAAGTCACCGCCACACACGGCACGGATTCCATTGCTTCTGAAAATGTTTCCAGAGGCGAAGTTCGTCCACATTTGCCGAGACCCGTGTGAGGTGTTCCAGTCAACCCTAAAGATGGTTGAAAGCGGTTCACGATGGACTCAACTTCAAAACGATGCCGTTGACCTGCGGCGTAGGACGATAAACGGATATCGTGAAATGTACGATGCCTACTTCGAACACCGAGGTCGCATTCCACTCGGCCATTTGCATGAAATGGCGTTTGAGGACCTCCAAGAAAAGCCAGTCAAAGAAATCGAGCGAATGTATGAGACGCTAGGACTCGCCGATTTCTCTGAAATCGAGCAGCGAGTTCGTGATTACGTGAATTCGATTGCAGGCTACAAACGTAATCGTTTCCCACGGCTCGACGACCAGGAATCGGCTTTGCTTCGGTCTGAGTGGAAGCGTAACTTCGACGAATGGGGCTACAGCCTCCCCTAACGCCCATCCGTTTGAAACGGCGTCGGATTCATCGTCCGAAGTGCTTGAGGTCTAGCCTCAGAGGTGTGCGCTCGCAGATGATACCGCCCGCAATCGGACGAACTGTTAACTCGCCGAAGTCACATCAACCTCGGATCTTAGCTGATTCCAACCAAGCTCAACGGGTTATCAAACCTCTGTTTCGAAGCGACTTGGCGTAAGCTCCGAGGTCTTGAAGCCCGCTGCAAGTTAGCACCAAGGCCAAGCTGCCTCGGATGATGCAACCGACGCAGCTGCAGTCCACTGCGGAATTGCGTACGGTGTTCCATACAGCGAAAGTCGACTATCAGTCTGAAATGCTGACTTCAAAGTTGTCGAGGAAGTTCCCAGCGGTTGGACCTCCAGTCGCCGTACTCACCGACTCAAAACCGATGCGTACCGTCGAAACGCCAGCAGGCACGATGTAGGTGCCCGTGTATTGCACCCAAGCCGTGTTGTCCGTCGAGATAGTCTGCTGCACAG
>CAYNJG010000367.1:0-5193 GCA_964397295.1 uncultured Pirellulaceae bacterium | reverse complement strand
ATACGAGCTATGCGAAGCCGAAACGCTGGAACAGCATCGTGTGCCACTGCTGGCTAGTCCAGCAGTGCCGATTTCTGGCTCCCACACTGCTGGGCAAGCCAGCAGTGGCACACGCAGCCACTATCAAAACGTTTGCCCGCGATGCCGAAGGGCGACGCTCGTCCTGTCGCATGGCAAACGGGCCACCGCGAAGCGAGTGCTTTGTCAGCCATAATAGACAGGGTGCCACTGCTGGCTAGTCCAGCAGTGCCCACCATCACGAACGGCACTGCTGGGCAAGCCAGCAGTGGCACACACCAGACACACAACTGACCCGTCACTCGCGAACTGAGAACTATAAAGCGTGGCACAAGAACCAAACAACCTGCTTCCAGTTATCGACCGCTGGGGACCGCATCTCGCGTTCAACGACACGCCTTCGCAAGACACCGTCGCTACGCCTGACAAGCTGGTCGACACGCACTGCTGTTTTTGCGGCCAGCAATGTGGAATCACTTTGAAAGTCAAAGAGAACCGAGTGATTGGCTTCGAGCCGCGTTACGACTTTCCTTTCAATGAAGGCATGCTCTGTCCGAAAGGAGTGAAACGCTACTTGCAAGGTGGCCATCCTGATCGAATCAGCACGGCCCTAATCCGCGACGAGAATTCAACGGACGGTTTTTCATCCATCGAATATCAAAAGGCAATCGATCGAGTCGCCAGTGAAATCAAACGGGTGCAGTCGAAGTACGGCAACGACGCGGTAGGCGTTCTCAGTGGAGCCAGCTTAACGACTGAAAAAGCTTACTTGATGGGTAAGTTTGCTCGCGTGTGCCTGAAGACACCATACATCGACTACAACGGTCGGCTTTGCATGGTAAGTGCGGCCGCGGCGAATAAAAAGGCGTTCGGTATCGATCGAGCCGCCAACGCATGGGACGACATCATAGGGGCCGACGTTGTTTGGATTTCCGGCGCGAACATCGCCGAGTGTGCACCGATCACGACAAACTACGTTTGGCAGGCTCGTGAGATGGGAGCCAAAATCATCGTCGTCGATCCTCGGATCACACCGATCGCTCGCACGGCTGACGTCTTTTTGCCCATTCGCCCCGGCCGCGATGCCGCGTTGTTCAACGGTGTGCTGCAAATCATGATCGAGCAAGATTGGCTAGACTACGACTTCATCAACAATCATACAGTCGGCTTCGACCAGTTGGCCGAACACGTTTCGCAATGGACGCTGGACCGAACGGCCCAAGAATGCGGCGTCTCGAAACAAAAACTGATGCAGGCCGCTGAACTCTGGGGCCAAGCGTCAACGAGTTTCTTACTGCACGCTCGGGGAATCGAGCATCACAGCAACGGAGTAGAAAACTGCCTCGGTGCGATCAATATCGTGATGGCCTCCGGTCGGATTGGCCGGAAGAACTGCGGCTACGCGACGATCACTGGCCAAGCAAACGGCCAAGGCGGTCGCGAGCACGGGCAAAAGTGCGACCAGCTACCGGGAGCACGAGACATTCGCAACCCAGAACATCGCGAGCATATTTCCAAGATTTGGGACATCGATGAAAGGGAACTGCCCGGCGCTGGCGTCGACTGCTTCGAGATGATGCGGAAGATCCACGCAGGCCAGATCAAGCTGCTGCTAACGCTGTGCTTCAATCCAAAGGTCAGCCTTCCCGACAACACGTACGTCGGAGCGGCACTCGACAAGCTGGAGTTCATGGCCAGCATCGATTTCTTCATGAGCGAAACAGCTCGGCACGCCGACGTGATTCTACCGGGCTCGTTGCAAGAAGAAGACGAAGGCGTCGTGACGCAGATCGAAGGCCGCGTGATCAAGATCAATCAAGCGGTTGATCCGCCGGGCGATGCGAAACAGGACTGGCGGATTATCAAGGATCTGACGGTGGCGCTCGAGCGCACGCACGGTTTTGGATTCAACAGCCCACGAGAGATATTCGACGAACTGCGAGTGGCAAGCAAAGGCGGCACTGCGGACTACTCCGGCATTACTTACGAAAAGATTGACGCACAGAACGGAGTGTTCTGGCCGTGCCCGTCCGACGATCATCCGGGCACGCGACGCTTGTTTGAACCTGGATCAGATAATCCCGTTTCAAACGGCGCAGGGCCGTTTTACTTTCCGGACGGTAAAGCACGTTTCTGCATTAGCGAACATCGTCCGCCTGCGGAAGTCACGGATGCAGACTATCCTGTAATCCTCACCAGTGGTCGCGTGGTATCTCAGTTCTTATCGGGAACGCAGACACGCCGGATCGGTCCGTTGGTCGAACAGTATCCGGAGCCAAAAATCGAAATTCACCCGACTCTCGCCGAGAAACTGGGAGTGCGAGATGGTGCTTGGACCACAGTGGAAACTCGAAGGAGCTCGGTGACGTTGCAAGCTCAAGTCGTAAGGACGATCCGGCCCGACACGGTATTCGTACCCTACCACTGGCCCGGCAAACGATCGATCAATCGCTGCACAATTGCAGCGCAAGACCCTGTTTCCAAGATTCCGGAATTCAAAGTCTGCGCGTGCAAAGTATTCCCAGCGGAAGAAGCGCCGCATTATGAAGATGAAAAAGAATCACGGAAGCACGCAATGCCAAAACTGGAAATTCTCTAAGTCACGAAGCAAGTATGGCTGTCCCCACACATCTCGAATTCTTCGTCGATCCGCATCGTTGCATTGGTTGCGAGGCGTGCGTGCAAGCCTGCTCGGAATGCGATACGCACAAGGGCACGCCGATGATCCACTTGGAGTACGTGGATCGCGAAAACAGTCCGCAAACCGCGCCCGTGATCTGCATGCACTGCGATAGCCCGACGTGCGCGGAAGTCTGTCCTGCGGACGCGATCAAGAAGACGGCCGATGGCGTCGTGCAGTCGGCAAAGAAGGAACGTTGCATTGGCTGCAATAACTGTGGATTGGCTTGTCCGTTCGGAGTTCCCAAAGTCGAAGTGATTGGCATCGAGCTAATGATGAAATGCGACATGTGCTATGACCGCACTTCGGAAGGACTGAAGCCGATGTGTGCCTCCGTCTGTCCCAGCCAATGCCTATTCTTTGGGACACGCGAAGAGATCGAGAAACTCCGCCCGCGTTCAAAACCGCTGAATGAATTCCAATTCGGCGAACAACGCATCAACACCAAGGTCAACATGCTCGTACCAATCAACGACACCGATGGCGTATTGAACGTGACCAGCGAGCTTCATCAGCAGAGCGTGGACGACATGATGATCGCTGGCCTGTACGAAGAGGAAACATCCACATGCCCTTGAAGCCAAATTCAACGACGCCCGACGGAGAAGAAGCCAAACAGCTCTGGCGTCAGCACTTCCCAATCGACACCGAAGCAGACTCCGTCCGTTCGCGCCGAGAGTTCATCGGCGGCGCTGCGGTCACTGGTAGTGCGATTACCTGCGGCCAACTTGCGCTCAATCAAGTATCGCCATCGCATTCGACGGCGGACGCGATTCAGGAACTCGAACCGCTCGTACTCGAAAAGAATTTCCAGGAGCTCGCAATTGGCGAGAGTTTTCTGTTCCACTACCCGAACGAAAAATCCCCGTGCATCTTGCTCAAGCTCACGGACACAGAGCTAGTAGCCTTCCAACAAAAGTGCACGCACCTCGCCTGTCCCGTGGTCCCCGAAGTCGAGAAGAACGAGTTCCATTGCCCGTGCCACCACGGTTCATTCGAACTCGATACCGGCGAGCCCAAGTCCGGACCTCCACGCAGTCCCCTTCGAAAGGTAAGCGTCAGGAAACTGGCGGACGGCACGATGGAAGCAATCGCAATTCATGTTTGACTCATATTGACCCATCGGCTTCAACGTCTGAACAGAGGGAAAAGGAGCCACCGCTGCGATGACGTACATCGCCCGAAGACTGTTGACTTCGTTTCATGGCTGCTGTCCTTGTTGACCCGTATTCGATCTATTTACGCTCTGCGGAAAACACATTGCCTGTCGGCTTTGCGGGCAAGCTGCTTTGCCAGGTTTTCAGTTTCGCGAGCATTTGCTTTACGGTATCTGGATTTTGCTCTTTGAGGTCGCCTTTTTCGTATCGGTCTTTGGCAATGTCGTATAGCTCGACATAACTGAGGTCCGCATTCGTTACCAACTTCCAAGTCTGATCAACCACGGCATAGGATACCCAGTGGTCAGGTTTGCTCTTGGAAGCGGGCCAACGGGACGGATACTTCCAGAACAGCGGTTTGGTTCGGCTTGGATACTTTTGTCCTTTTAGTGTCGCGACTTGGCTGATACCGTCCGGTTCATAGCCTTTGGGAAGTTCTACCCCAGCGACTTCGCAAAACGTGGGCAGTAAGTCGACGGCTGACATGAGCGAAACGTCATCAACCTTGCCCGCAGCAATCTTGCCTGGCCAACGGGCGATAAACGGCACGCCAATACCGCCTTCGAAAAGTGAAGCTTTGTAGCCTTTGCGTCCTCCGGTGGTTCCCTTCGAGGCTCCTCGGTCGTACCCCGCACCTGTCGCAGTATCGTAGTGCAGCGACAGCTTGTCCGCGGCGCCTGCGGGCCCATTATCTGAACTGAAGACGACCAGCGTGTTATCCGTGAGCCCCAGGCGATCCAGCGAGTCGAGTAGTTCGCCGATTCGGTCATCGGCGTGTGACAGGATCGCTGCATAGATATTGTCTGGTTCGTCCAGCTCTCGAAATCGCCAGCGATATTTGGGAAGCGTATGGTGCGGAGTATGTGGTTCGTGCAGCCATACGTTCACAAAGAAAGGCTTGTTGTTCTTCTTGCTCTTCTCAATAAACGCGATCGCGTTTTCCGCATCTTCATGCCAGGGCATCTGCTCACCGGAACAGTTGAACGCGCCGTACTCGTCGTAGCCATACTTTCCTGGAATGGGCGAATCCGGAATCATGTCGTTGGCGAGGTGCCATTTGCCGTAGTGAGCCGTGGCGTATCCGTTCTGTTGTAGGAAGCGAGCCATGTACGGAGCCTCCAGGTCCAACCAATCGGGCATGTTGCGTCTGGCGTTGCTGGGGACCCACGCAAAGTGGCCGTCGATGTTGTAACGACCTGGAAAGTGACCCGTCATCACCGCTGTACGACTAGGCGAGCAGACTCCACTGGCCACCGTACACCGATGAAATTCAGTACCCTCCTTCGCTAACCGATCAATGTTCGGCGTTTTGACGTACGGATCACAATGGCAACGCAA
>CAYNJG010000366.1:0-5197 GCA_964397295.1 uncultured Pirellulaceae bacterium | reverse complement strand
GGGTAGAATTTTTGCAGCTGCTCGATCGTCGGCGCAAACTTGCTCGACGCGAGCAACGTCTCTTGATACTGCCAACGGATCAACAGCAAGATCACCACGAAGATCGACACTCGCACACCGTGCAAAAGAAAGTGCCGCGAAGTCAGCCGACTCATTTACTTGGCTCGCAAAACTTGCACGGCGTCAGCATGAACGTGGCCACCAGCGCCGTCCGTTGACAGCGTTACGGAAACAGATTCCCCTTTTCGAAAAACGAATTGACCCAAGGAAATAAAACCGTTTTTCAACGGCGGCTTTTCTTTCATGTTCACTTCTTTCGCCGACACCTTGCCGCGAACGTCAATCGCGACCGGTACCTTGTCGCCACGATTCTCGTGAGGTTGGTAGGCCAAACGGATCTCGTGACTACCGTTTTCTGGGGCCGCGAAGTTGAACTGCACGCTGCCTTCGCCGTTGTTGTACAGATAGTTCGAACCAACAAATCCTGCGAGCCCGGTACCAGCGGTCCAGCTGCCCACTTTCTTCGCCTGCAGGTCGTCAATGATGAGACCTGGCAGTTTTTTAGGATCAATTCCCTTATTGCTTGGCTTGTTCACAGTTGGACCTCGCGACGAAGCCAACTCCATCGCGTCGTCGGGTATCACGATTTCGTCATGCACCGTCTTTCGGCGAGCTTTGCCGGGCAGCTTCATGAGTCTTACCATCTCCGGCCAATGGCTTTCGTAGACCCCGCGAGGAGCGCAATTGTTTAGCACGCAAAGACTGGCAGCTTTACCGACGACTTCACCCATCATTCCACACGTTCGCATGACGCGTGTTGTACCAAGTGCTTCATGCGTCACGCTAATGCAACGTCCCGCCATGAAAAGGTTGTCGACGCTTCTTGAGTAGAAGCATCGATACGGAACGGGGTAACCGTAACTACGGTCGATGCGTCGGTCATGTTTGGCGATCGAGATGAACGGGTTGTCAGGATACTTTTTTGCGTACTGCTCTTTGGGATAGTGAAGATCAATCGTCCAAGTACTCGGCACGCATCCGTCCGGGAATTCTACTTTTTCGACCACGTCATGTTGTTTCAACACAATATCGCCCATGATGCGCCGCGATTCTCGAGGACCACCGATGAATGCGATCCACGTTAGATAGGCCGTTTTGTGATCCGCCGCGCCGTCACCGTTCTTCATCGCGTTGAATGCACCGTAGACGGCTCGAAAATTCCAATCGCGGATTTGCTCTGCCTCGGTGATCGCGTCCTTATCGAAGCCGCCTTCCCAGAACCATTGTCCATGATGGTCGCGTGGATAGGGAAAGTCCGCCATCTTTAGATCCAACGCCCAAGGTGTCTTGGGATACGAGACCTCGGCGTCCCCCTCGGCCCACGCCCACATGTTGCTCATGCCCATGCGTCCTTTGGGGGTCATCTCCCAATCAGCTTTGGCGAGGTAACCGATCGTTCCGTGGCCTGTGCAATCTGCGTACAACTTCCCGACGAACTTTTTGTGTTCGCTTGTGCGGGTATCGAATGCAAAGACGCCTGTGATTGCCCGATCTGCACGATCGACTTTGTAAGCGTGGTGATTTAAGAAGAGATCAATATTTTTTTCCGCGGCAACAATCGCTTCTTTCTTATCATCTTCAAACTCTTCGTAGCGCCCCGGAGACTTCGTCGCGTTATCACAGAACTCCGCAACGATTTCGCCGATCCTCGGATACTTCCCGCGACGCACGAAGCCCATCGACCAAACACGCACCTCGCTCGAACCGTTTCCACCGAGCACGTGACGGTTCTGGATTAGCGCAACGTTGCATCCCATACGCGCCGCGGACAGTGCACTCCCAATTCCCGAATAGCCGCCACCGATGACTACTAAGTCGTAGCCACTTTTCTCAATCGGAGTCTCAGGAAGGCCAAGCAACTGCCGACGCCAGGCGGACAAGACGGTAGAGTCGTTGGGGGGCGAAGCTGCGTCTTTCGACAAAAGAATCGCGTCGCAACGCCCATCAAAACCCGTTAGGTCGTGCAGGCCGAGCGATATCCGCTTTTTGTCGGTCGTGAACGAGCCACCAACTTCCCAGTGCCAGTCAGCTCCTGTTGCACCGAACGTATGACTGTGAATCTCGCCGTCGACCGATAGCTGGAACTTGCCCGGCGAACCGGGTGCATCCCATTTGCCTACCCAATCTTTGGTACGAACAAAGACGTGGTACTTTCCTGGAGAAGGCAAATCGACCGTCGTTGTTGCATCTTCGACTGGTCGCCCGAGCCCATGAGCGAGCATGTACGGAGAACCCATGATTTCGATGAACTGCGTATCGAGTTTCCATCCGCCAGGATTCTCGAAACTCTCCGCTTCGATCAACACCTGTTCCGCAGCAAGGGCAGACGAACAGAGCAACGCGAGAGCCAAACACCACACATTAGAAAACGTTTTCATCGTTATTTAGTTTCGTCTAGGTTAATCTCGATGGGTAGTTGCATATCGGGAGTTACTTCAACGACGATGCCGCTGGTCGCGAAGTTTTGAAATCGCCGTGGCACAGCCGATTTCCCGAGCGCCATTTCCTCATGCTTGTTGCCAGTGGCATCTGCTCGCTGGGCTTCGAATGCCGTGATGCGGACTTTCGACGAGCCTACAACAACTCCATCGCCATCCTTGTCTGTTGAAAGGGCAAACTCACCATTCGGTCCAATATCACTGCGTGCCGTTTGAGCACCTTCGACACCGACAGGCTGGAACATCACGCTACCGTATTTAAGCGATTTACCATTGTAGATAACCGTCCCTTCGACTTGGACCATTTCTGGCCCCTTGTTGCAGCCGACGGCGAACAGCGTGACCAGGACAATCAGGCAAATCATGGATAGTGGCTTTACAGTACTCAATCAAGCGACCCTCCGAGGACTTCTTCGCCATTGACGGTCGCCATCGCTTCGAAGACCGTGTAGTCAACTCCATTGGCAACACTACGCACCGCGCCATCTCCCATGGCGAAGTTCGTCACCGTATCATGAAAGCTACCGAACGGCAGATGATTAAAGGGAACTCCATCGGCAATTCGATCGATACGGATGTTTGGCGGCAGGACTACAGTCTTCGCAGCGTAACTGCCGACGCTATTGTTCGTGCCGAGCACCCAAGCTCGAGTATTGCCAGGCGGCGTTGAAAACTCACTTTCTCTAAAATCGCGATGGACGAACTCACCGATCGCGAACGATTTGCTCAAGCCATCGGTCACCTGTTGCAACTTACGTTGAAACCCAAACCCGAACATGCCGTTGTGTGGGATTGCTCCGAACTGAGAAGAGGTAAGTTTTGGTTCAACAACGTCCGTGAACGCGCCAGAGACGGCTTGGTATGTCGTGACCGCGCCGAGTTGGAAATCCGCCAAGTCGCCACCAGCTCGAAAAACCGTTTCCCCATAGCTAGTGCATCCGTAAGCGGGGACTGGCGTAAAGCGTGCCGGATTCTCTTGCTCATCCAGACTGTGGTGTGCCGTGCCCTCCAGATCCAGCGTATCGAAGAGAGCTTGCTCCTCTAGGTACGGCAACATATAGCTGAACAGTCCCTGCAGAGAATTGCCGGGACTGCCGGGCGGAAACACATCACTCTTCGCACTCGCATAGTTGTGACAAGCGAGACCGAGCTGCTTGAGGTTGTTGATGCATTGCGTTCTACGAGCCGCTTCTCTCGCTGCTTGTACCGCAGGCAGCAATAGGGTTACCAACATGGCGATAATGGCGATCACCACGAGTAGCTCGACCAAAGTAAATCCGTTTCGCATTCGGTTGCAAACTCTCATCGTGACAGCTCCGGTGGTTGTTGAGACACGCAACCCGACTGAACTTCCTTGACCGAAAATTATAAGGAAACCAACAGACAGATGCGACTCAGAGATCTCGCCCGAATCCTTGAGGTTTTAAGTCGAGCACTGTGACGACGCCTTGGCGGCCTTCGGCGAACAATACCGGTAAACAGGATCGTTCAGTTTTTTGGCAATAGCTGAGGAGTTTCAACGAAAATCAAGTTTCACTCTTCCTGCTCGGAGTATCGTCCAGCAGAAGTTGGTACGCTTAAGGTCGATTGGACGTCATGAGGACCGACCCTTACTCGCATGCTCTGGGCTTTCTGATCATGAAATACTTCCTTGTTGCGATGGCAGCACTTTGGGTCCTTTCGATCGCATTCGTTGCCTACGTCGCCGCTATTGCGATTTTTTCGAGCTGGCTTGATTCCGAGGACAAGCCAGATGCCGAAGAGCATTACGATCACTAAGCAAGCAAGCTCGACTCAATGCGACACGGAAAGTCGTATCTATGGTAAATTTCTGTCCAACTTCTAGTCATTGTCTCATTCATCAGCGAAGTCCATTTCATGAGATCCGCCCTTCTCGCATCCGCCGCATTGCTTCTTTTCCTGCCGAACTCCCACGCCGATAACTGGCCGCACTGGCGCGGAGACAACGGCAATTCCGTATCGGTCTCGGCCAATCCGCCGACGGAATGGAGTGCAACAAAGAACGTGAAGTGGAAAACGAAAGTTCCTGGCAGCAGTTCTGGCTCACCAATCGTGTGGGAAGACCGCGTCTTCATCGTGACTGCGGTTGGCCCAGGCGCTACGGGGGACCAGCCAGTCTCAGAACTTGTCTTCAAAGTACTTTGCTACGACCGTGCAAACGGCAAACTGATTTGGGAGCAGGACGCCGCTACCGCCAAACCGCATCAGAAAACGCATTCCACCAACGGATTCGCGTCTGGATCGCCGTGCACCGACGGCGAACGAGTTTATGCGAGTTTCGGATCGCGTGGGATCTACTGCTACACGCTCAACGGCGAGTTCGTATGGAAACGCGATGATCTCGGAAAAATGCAAACTCGAAACGACTTTGGTGAAGGAAGCTCCCCGACGCTCGTGGGCAACAAGCTCATCGTTCCGTGGGATCACGAGGGTCCGTCCTACATCGCGGCGTTCGACAAACTGACCGGCAAAACGCTATGGAAAGAACCACGCGACGAACCAACTTGCTGGGCCACACCGCTAATTGTCGAACACGATGGTAAGCAACAAGTCGTCATGAATGGGCAGACGTGTGCTCGATCTTATGACCTCGAAACTGGAAAAGAACTCTGGCGATGCGGCGGACAGACCCAGCGACCCGTCGCATCGGCTGTAGCTGCAAATGGCCTTGTATATGT
>CAYNJG010000365.1:0-5211 GCA_964397295.1 uncultured Pirellulaceae bacterium | reverse complement strand
CGCAAGTGGTTCTTTGAATCTGGTGTTCTCAAGTCAGATCGAAGTGTTTGGGAACGCGATCCCCGCATCGGCCACACTTTCTGGGCCAGCACTCGTGACGCAAGTCACTGAATCGAGCGGAACGCTTGAGGAACAGACTGCTTATCTCGAAACCCAACTTGGTACCTACGATATTTCGTTCGGTCCGTTCGACTGCTCCGACAGTGCCTTCGGTCTGTTCTGCTTGGTCATTGAAAACGGTTTGCAACTGAATCTGCCCGATGAGCCCCTGCAGGTCACAGGTTTGTCGTTGCCGTTTCTCGGTGGGGTGTACTCGGATTTGAACTCCGTTGGCGAGTCGACCGTTGGTAGCCAGTTCGATCTTTCATTGCCGGTAGGTGACCAAGACGCTTTCGGATTCGATGTGGCGTTTGAATGGCAAGAGAGTTCGCGAATAGTCAATGCACCCGAACCGAGTGTATCCAAGTTCGCATGGAGTGTTGCGTTTCTTTTCCTAGGATGGAAACGACGTCGCATGAGTCGGGCTTCGTGATCCGCGAAACTACTCGGTGTACGTTCGATTATTTCGGAATAGCTCGAGTCGTTTTTCCATGCGGTCAATTGGCTTACCCGCGTCTTTCGCGAGCGAGATTGCAGCTTCCAACGTAGTGACCGCTTTCTCAAATTGACCGTTCGCGGCCAACGCAACCGACAATGTATCTAGCGATACCGGTTCAGCGCGACCGGTGACTTCGCAGAGTCTTTCCGCAAACGTCATAGCTTCCGCTGGAGAACGGATCGACTCGTCTTCGCTTGTTGCCAGTATCCATGCAAGGTTGTTAAGCGTCATCGGTTGCCGGTCGGCAAGTTTCAGGATCTCGCGATACTGTCCGACTGCCTCGCCATATTTCTTCTGGAGCAATAGAACTTCGGCCAATCCCATTCGAGCTTGTACATCGATTGCGTTGACCTTCAACGCATATTTCAACGCGGATTCGGCTGAGGCCATTTGTCGTTTTTGCACGAATTCGCGACCGAGTTTGGCGTATGCGTCGGATAGGGATTCTCTGGTGATCGGCGGTTCGAAAGAATCGGTCGGCACGTTTTCGACGAGGTACTCGAAGGCCTCCACGGATCTGCCAATGTCGGCAAGCCGCGTTGGAATCGCCATCAAGTCAACGGGAAACGTGTTCATTGACCACTTGCCCGCAAACGGAATCGTTCCGTCGCGAGGATCCGCGGAAAGCTCCTGCAATTGCTGTACGTCGCTTTCGACCTGTGCGGCAGAGACTGTGCCTTTGTAGACCGCCATCAAGTGACCGCGACGGTCGATTAGGAAACTACAGGGAATTGGTAGGTCGGTTTTTCGAGCAGTAAGTACGCGTTGCGTGGCGTCGAGGCACTCGACGGCGGAACGAGTGGCAAAGGCTGTTGGTGTCGAAACGTTGATCCGTGAAAGGTGCGCATTCGATATTTGAAGTTGCCGTTCGATGTCACCCGATTCAAGCTCATCGACATTAATGGGAATCCATTTAATGTCTTGTTTGGCGAGAGTGTTGACGTTTTTCTCGAGCTCACTCAGTTCCTCCACGCAAGGTTGGCACCACGTTGCCCAGATCGTGAGAAGCTTCAGCTTTTGGTCGTCATGGGATAAACGGAAAGGCTTACCATCTGCGTCCATGAGGTTGAGGTTTGGTAGCGGAATGCGACGCGCGGGAATGATGCGCAGATCGTTTTCGATTTTGGGTTCGATAGCCATCGCGTTGGGTAGTTTGATTGCGCGGTTGACTGGGTGTTCTTCAATGTCCTTGCCTTCGACCAGTCGATACCGTTTATTCCGCTCCAGATTCGCGAAGGCTTGTTCATTTCCGTTCGGCCATCGAACAATCACGACGACGGGTTCCGACTCACCCAAACCAAAGTGCAGCCATTTGCTGGACTGCGCTAAATACCCTTCGCCAGCGCGTAGTGTTTGGATGCTCTTTTGCGACTTGCCATCTAACGTCGTTTCTAACTCTACTCTCGCGCCAATCGCATCGCGGTTTGATTCGGTGCCTTGCAGTTTAATTAGAATAGAACTGTTTTTCGTGATCGCGTCATTGTTGTTTTGCAGGTAGCGAATTCGAGGAGCCGTACGGTTGCTGCACCAAATATCGAGGTCGCCGTCTTGGTCCCAGTCAACCATTGCGAGGCTACGGGAATCACTGGCATGGTCGAGCCCCGTGATGGAAGAAACATCGGCGAATTGATCGGACTTGGTGTTTAGAAAGCAGCAATTGCGTTCGTGACCACTCCACGAGCCACCATTTTGCAGCACGGTTCCTAGCGCACGCCACGCTTTCAAGTAATTTGTGCTTTGCTTCCTCGTCTCGTCCGTTTCTTTATCGATAACCGGTGACTGCGACGCAACTCGTCGCCAGAAAAAACTTCACAAGTCGCCGGTGTCGTCGGTGCCGGTAACCATGCCGTTGGCCACAACAAGGTCTTGCCATCCGTCATTGTTGATGTCTGTGAAGTTGGAACTCCATGCCCAGCGAGCTTCAGTGACCGCGGCCGTTTGGCTGACGTCTTGGAATTTTCCGTTGCCCATGTTTTGAAAGAGCGAATTCCCGCGAGCGTGACGCTGATAGAGTGCT
Source organism: uncultured Pirellulaceae bacterium (assembly GCA_964397295.1). GTDB lineage: Bacteria > Planctomycetota > Planctomycetia > Pirellulales > Pirellulaceae > CAYNJG01. Next base: position 2,596 of record CAYNJG010000365.1, on the reverse strand, counting down.
CGCGTCTCTTCGTCTACGTCGGTTCGGAACTGACGCTGGTAAGCGATCCGATTGCCGGCCGACGAAAACATATTGCCGACATAGATGTCGGGTAGGCCATCGCGATTGAAGTCACCCCAACTGACAGACATACCAGCCGCGACGTCTTCGACTCCGGCCTCTGCAGCAATGTCAGTGAAAGTACCCTCGTCGTTACGATACAGATTGTTCCGACCAAAGTCGTTAGCGACATACAAATCGAGATCTTGATCGTTGTCAAAATCTTCCCATGCCGCCGCGTAACTGAATCGCGTGTTGTTTTCACTGAGCCCCACTTCTTGTGTCACGTCGGAAAATCGAAATCCACCTTGGTTGTGAAGCAAGTAGCTTGGTGCGCCGTTGTTGGCGTCGTGATAGGGCAAGGGGCGCCCGAGTCCGATCGAATCAGGAGTGCGAAGCGAATAACCGCACGCGTAAACGTCCAAGAGTCCGTCGTTGTTGTAGTCTGCAGCGGCGAGCGAACGAATCATCGACCCGCTTTGTAGCCCCGCATGTTGTTTGAACTTTGCGTTTCCGAGATTCTCGAACGCCAACACAAAACGAGCGACGGCGAGCATGAGGTCTTGGTCGCCATCGTTGTCGAAATCCACAATCAACGCGCCACGGGTCGGCTCGATGATGTCGAGACCCGTTTCGCTTGATATGTCACGAACGGTTCCATCGGGTTGTTGAGCGAGCAATCGATTCGGAAGTCCGCCCGTTTCACAGAAGTAGATGTCATCCAAGCCATCACCGGTTAGATCGCCAACGGCGATGCCGTGTGCACCGACTACTTCCCACCCGAAACGCCAGTCGAGTCGATCTCGCCAATGATCAAGCGGATAAGCAATTTGTTCGCCGTACGATTTCACGTCGCGGAGTAACGTTGGGGTAAGATCAGTAAAGTGTTTCAGCGGCGAGGTTGTTTGAACTTCCTCAAATTCTAACAATTCGATCGATTCAATTTTTGGCTTGTCGGTATCGTGCGCTGACCACTTACACATCCACGCGGCATTCTGCTGTACGCGATGTTTTGAGCCCGCGGCGCTGAGGTGGCAACGAACGCGAGATTCCATTGCGTCTTCGGTTTCCGTGACGCCAATGATTTTGAATTCGGCGTGCGGTTCCTCGCTGACGGACAATAGTTGGCGGAACGTTGTCTCTAGTTCTCCGGCCGTTGTCGTACTGTTGGGCGGTGACGCATCGGCCTTCCAGCGTCTAACTTGGAAGCCCGACTCATCCAAATTGGTTTCAAGCTCGTCTGGGCGAAGATCGGTCACAGAAACGGACAATGCAAAAAGATCGGCCGGAAATTCGGTGGTCGAGTCTTCAAACCAACGGGCTAGTAACTTGAGTTGCGCGAGAGCTGCCTCGTTGAACGACTCGGTTGACCAGCCATCGACTTGCGGGTCTAGTCGACTTGTTTCGTCCGCCAGCAACCTTTTCATAGAGGTAGGCGGAATTTCGGTGACCGTTTTGTCGTCTCGTAGCGGCGGTATATCAACGGCGACTTGTTCTGAGTTGGGTTCGTCTGCAGTTGTTTCCCGAACAATCGGAATCGGCGTTTTCACTTCAGCGTCGACGTCTGTCGTCGGCAATTGCTCTGCGTTTGATTGTGTGATCGAAGTTGGCGGCGTTTGTTTAGATGTCTTCTCCTGCCGGCAGCCGACGGTACACAGCAGAATCATCAGGAGCTGGATCGCAAACGTTTGAAATTGACGGCGAGGCACGGGGGGAACTCGTTGGTGAAAGTGACTTTACGACTATTCGAGTATAGCCAGAATTTTGCGGTGTTAGTTACCGTTCATTACAGGTCGGACGAATAATGTTCTTCTTGTTGGACGAACTACCCAGCAACGGTTTGTTAGAATTTGAAAAAGCAAGTGCTTCGTCGCTCGGTTTTTCTGTTTATCGATCAATGAGATACACGAACTTCTTCTTGAAACTTTTGCAGTAGACGGCTTTGGAATCGATATGGATTCCAAACCATCGCAATCGTTCGTGATGGAGTCTTTCCACTAATCGAACGGTATTCGCGGCGGTCGCTGTCGTCCAGGTCTACAGCCATTGCCGGTACCATGGAGATTCCGTGGTCGAGCGAAACCAATTCTTGCACCATTGCGAGCTGACTTGTTCGCTCGACGGAGACCGGATTGAACGACTGTTGACGGCAAAATGTTTGAATGTTGTCCGAAAGGCAATGTGCCTCGTCGAGCAATACGAACGGCAGCGATTCGATGTCGCCTAGCCGAACTTGTTTCTTGCGTGTTAGCGGATGATCTGGCGACAAAACGAGATACAGTTCTTCTTCGAACAGCGTTTCCACCTCCAAGTACTTTGCCGTAATCGGTAGTGCGACGATCGCTAGATCGATTTCGCCTTGCGTGCATCGCTTGAGAAGATTGTCAGTCGTGTCTTCTTGCACCATGATCGATGCGAGCGGAAACTTGGTCGCAAATCGCTGCAGAAGATCGGGAAGAAAGAAAGGTGCGATTGTCGGAATCGCTGCGATACGAATGCGACCACTTTCCCCATCGTCTGAGATTTCCGCCATCGTATCTTCGACGATAGCTAGAAT
>CAYNJG010000364.1:0-5212 GCA_964397295.1 uncultured Pirellulaceae bacterium | reverse complement strand
GGGGCGCAAACCTTTTCGCTACTATTCGAAAACGTTGATACGTCATTGGTCGATAGATCTTCCGACCGGAGCGTCGATATTCTGATAAACCGAGAGTCACTCGTTGTGGATGGTTCGGCGCTGCAATTCCCGGTTGCCCAAGGTTTTCAGGGGCAACGAATCAATAATGTAACCAACGCGCGACTTGGCTCTGTTTCACTCGTGGGCTTGATTGGTGATTTCAACATGAATCGTATGCTTGACGTCGGGGACCTTGATCGGCTGACCGCTGAGATTCGAAGCGGATCCACCTCCGCCGAGTTGGATCTCGACCAATCGGGTACCGTTGATCTTGCGGACCGCACCTTCTGGGTCACTGACGTGAGATCGACGCTGATAGGTGATGCTGACCTCAACGGCGTCGTGAACTTTCCTGATTTCCTTGCGTTGTCGGAGAACTTTGGAACTTTTGCTGGAGTTGAAGGGCGACCAAGTTGGAGCGAAGGTGATTTTGATGGCGACGGAAGCGTCGGTTTCCCTGACTTCCTGGCTCTATCCGAGAACTTTGGTGCGTCCGGGACGTTAGCAGCAGCAGTGCCAGAACCTTCTGGTACTTGCCTCGCGATGTTCTCGGTGCTCGGTCTAATAGGCTTCCGGCGTCGCCGACGTTGAACTGACGGTCCACAATCGAGGGCGAGTTGAGCGGAGTGGACTAGCGAGCGGACGAACTGGTGTTCCAAGCTCGCTTGCGCTCGTTCAGTCGAAATGCGCTTGCAAGCCAGCTAGAATGTCCGGATGGCAGCACGCAATTCGGACGAACACCAGGGCCCAAGACGTCACCAAGAAATGGACAGCACTCGATGGAGTGTCGTGCTGGCCGCTGGTGACGCCGACTCAGAGATCGCGCGAACGGCATTCGAGTCACTTTGCGAACTGTATTGGTATCCGATTTATGCGTTTGTCCGACGACGGGTTCCTTCCGCCGACGAGGCCCAAGACCTAACGCAGGACTTCTTCGCAAGAGTGCTCGAAAAGAACTATTTCGCGGACGCAAATCCTGATCGCGGACGGTTTCGAGCATTCCTGCTGACCGCTGTGAAGCACTTTTTGGCAAACCATTGGCAGAAAGAAAAAGCGTTGAAACGCGGCGGGGGAAGAACAGCGTACTCTTTCGACTTCAAAGAAGGCGAAAGCCGTTACGGACTTGAGCCAGCAACCAACAAAACCGCGGAGGTGCTTTTCGATGAGGAATGGGCAGTGACGCTAGTAAATCATGTTCTCGACTTGTTGCGGAAGGAGTTTGAAGTGGCCGACAAAGCGAACACCTTTGCGGTCCTCAAACAGCATCTGGCCGGTCGGATCGCGGAGGTCAGCTGCGCCGAAGCCGCCGAGTCGCTAAATATGACAGCGGGAGCAGTCCGCGTCGCCGTTCATCGGATGCGAAAGCGTTACAAAGAATTGCTACGCGCCGAAATTGCCCAGACGGTTGCGACGCCGAGTGAAATCGACGACGAAATCCGTCGCTTGTTCTCCAGTCTTGGTTCGTAGCATTCGTTCGTGGAGCAACTGACATCGACGACCAGCGAATCTGCTCTGACTGCCACGCCCGGTTGCCGCCGCACGCTGCCGAGGGCTTGTGTACGCGGTGTCTCCTCGGCGTTGGGCTACAGGAAGAGAATCGCAACTTGCAAGTGCGATGTCCTCATTGCCGAATTGCGATTGAACTGGTGGACGATGAAACGTGGAGCAGTGTCACGTGTCCGTCGTGCGATAGCCATTTCGACCTTGCCGTCAACGACGAGCATGCTTGCGAGAACACAAAGAAGCTCGGACAGTTTGAGTTGATTGAGCGAGTTGGCGTCGGTGGTTTCGGCGCTGTATGGAAGGCTCACGACACAGAGCTAGATCGCGTTGTTGCAGTCAAGGTTCCACGAAGAAGTCAAGTGTCGGCGACTGACGTGGAACAATTTATGCGTGAGGCGCGCGCGGCTGCGCAACTAGCGCATCCAAATATCGTCAGTGTTCACGAAGTCGGGCGTGCGGACGGTCAGGTCTTTATCGTCAGTGACTTCGTGGACGGCGTCACGTTGACAGATTGGTTACGAACCAACGAGACGAGGCTAGAGGAAACGGTGAGGCTGTGCACGCAGGTGGCGGATGCCCTTCAATACGCGCACGAATCTGGGGTCGTTCACCGGGATCTCAAGCCGTCCAACGTCATGATTGATCGGTTCGGAGAACCACACATCATGGACTTTGGTCTCGCCAAGCGTGACGCTGGCGAGGTGACGATGACTTTGGAAGGCAAGGTTCTAGGCACGCCCGCCTACATGCCGCCGGAGCAAGCGAGCGGTGCTGGGCACAACGCGGATGCGCGATCCGACGTCTACTCTTTCGGGGTGGTGTTCTTTGAGATGCTTACCGGTGAAACGCCATTTCGTGGGACAAGCCAAATGCTCCTGCACCAAGTCATCCATGAGGACCCGCCATCGCCGCGCAAATTCGACAGCAGTGTTCCCAAGGATATCGAAACCATTTGCCTAAAGTGTCTCCAGAAGGAGCCCACAAAGCGTTATCAGTCGGCTCGCGAAGTGGCTGACGAACTAAGACGATTCTGTCGAGGCGAGTCGATTCAAGCTCGACCAATATCCTCGTTCGAACGCGCCATGCGTTGGTGTTCCCGCAACCGACTCGTCTCAGGTCTCGCCGCAACGTTGTTGGCGTCTCTTGTCATTGGATTGATCGGAGTCAGCACGCAGTGGTTTCGAGCTGAGGATTTGGCGATGCGAGAGGTGCAGGCTCAAGTCAAATTGCGACGTAATTTGTACGCAGCTCACATGAACTTGGCGACTAGCGCTTGGGAATCTAACAACGTCACTCGCGTCGTTCGCTTGCTAGAGCAGCACATACCAAGCAAGGGGAAGGAAGACCTGCGTGGTTTTGAGTGGTTCTACTTGTGGAATCTGGTTCAGCGCGGGTTAACAAGTACGACACTGGAAATAGGAAGAGGTTCCGAGAGGTGCGTGGCGATTTCAAGTGACGGTGCGGTCATGGCGGCAACCAAATCCGTCTACGACGAAACTCGCAATGAGACCGTCGATTACCTGCAGATCTGGGACGTTAAATCACAACGTGAATTGAGCGCCTGGAAAGGCGCGAGCTACAGCGCAATTGAGTTCCTTCCAGACACAGATGTCGTTGTCTTCCATGCACCGGAGAAGATCATCGTTTGGGACTGGAAGCATGATCAAGAACTAGCAGCCATGCCGTGCAAGTTTGGCTACGTCATGGACGTTTCGCAAGATGGCAAGATGATCGCTGGTCTCACGAAGGCAGACATAAGTATCTGGGACACGGTGGACTTTAGAAAGGTTGCAAGCTGCGGTCCTCTGGCGGGAACTCCTTTCACCATCGAGTTTTCGCCAGACTCGAAGATGCTGGCGGTTGGACAGACGGACGGACGAATTGTGCTGTGGGATGTTGCCACATCCACTGTATTGGGGAACCTCGACGGGCATAGGGGACGAGTCTCTGAGCTCGCATTTCATGGCAACCTGCTTGCTTCAGCGAGTATCGATTTCCACGTCAAAATCTGGGACGTATCGAGGCGCGAAGAGATCGCCAGCTTGGAGGGCCACACGCGATGGGTTCGCAGCGTCGCTTTCTCGGCGGATGGGAAGACACTCGCGTCGTGCGGCAACGACAACACGATAAAACTCTGGGACACCGCGACTTGGCAGGAAGTGGAGACACTTAAGGGACATCGCAATCGCGTGTACTCGGTTGCATTTACGCCAGACGGTAAGACATTAGCGTCCGTCAGTAGAGACAAGACTCTAAGATTGTGGCGTCTTGATCAGCCAACTGCTAACCAGCGGACTGGCATGGGCCTGACGCCCGTGGCTTATACCGGCGACAGTAAGCGACTTCTCGTGGGAGGAGAAGGCATTCGTTCATGGAGTCTCGAGGACGATTCACTTAGCGACGTCGTTAAACCAAAGACAGCAGACGAACGTTGGTTTCTCGCAATGTCGCCGGTTGGTTCATCAATGGTTTCCGGACGCGGGCGATCGCTAGGCAAATTCAGTATCGTCAGCGATCTCACACTTCGAGACTCGGCCAGTGGGAAAGTTCGCGTAACTCTCGAATCCGGTGAAGCAGGCGAAGGGACCTTGGTCTTCGCCGCAGACGGACAAACGCTTGCGGGGGCAATGAACAACACGATCAAGCAGTGGAATGTTGAAGATGGGAGACTGCTTTCAACTTTTCAGCATCCGGACGACACAATTTACAGCCTTGCCTATTCACCTGATCAGCGGTGGCTCGCGTCCGGCGGCAGGGATGCGATCGTTAGGCTTTGGAGCCTCGATTCGGTGCGTTCGAAAGTGGAAGTCGAGCTACAAGGACATACCGATTGGGTGCACACGCTGGCGTTCTCTCCAGACGGACAACTACTCGCTTCAGCTGGTTCCGATCTATCCATTCGACTTTGGGATGTCGAAACAGGTGTGTCGTGTGGAACTCTCGAAGGGCACTCGGGAAAAGTTATGGCGGTCATATTCTCGCCGGATGGCAGGCGACTTTTTACCGCGGCCCATGACCAACTGATCAAAATCTGGGATGTCGAAACAAGAGAGGAGTTGGCAACGCTCCGAGGACACACCAACCGGGTCATCTGGCTCGCAATTTCGCCAGACGGAAATTCACTGGCATCCAGCGGAGAAGACGGACAGGTCATTTTATGGAAAGCTCCGAAACCGTTGGAAGTCCTCACGACCAATTCGGATTAGGATTGCCAAACTTGCCTGCCTCCGAGATTGCCGACCAGGTCTAGCACCTCTCGCAGTCGCTCAGTTTCTTCGAGACGTCGGTTGCATCATCTTCATTCAGTTCCGATTCGGCCAAACCCGCGTCGGGGAAGACGACCTGGGAACTTAGACCCAAGCCCCCGGTCGATGTGACCGAGTGGAGTTAGCCAACGCTAAATTTTGTCGACAATTTTGAGTAAGCAATTCAAATTTTGGCTTTAACTCGAAAAGTTGTGAGCAAACCGACTTCTCCGACGACATCCTAAACAGCCATCAGGAAACCGGTCGACTGGGTGAATCCCAACCCGCTGCTAGGTCACTGGAGTGCGTTCTCATCGATCGAAACACTCCGATTCACTGAGGGAGAAGGCGGTTGTCATGACAACCGTAAGCAGCCACAAACGGGCATAGAAGGGTCAACTTCT
>CAYNJG010000363.1:0-5258 GCA_964397295.1 uncultured Pirellulaceae bacterium | reverse complement strand
GACATGGGCTGCGTCATAATGACGGGCTCAATCTCTAATGCGCGCGCGATGCGGACAAAGACTCGTAGCCGCTTTTCAAATGCCCCATCCAATTTCATCGATTCCGCCAACACAGGTCGTTCTCTCTCTGCTTCCATGCTGGTCGGCAGGAAACCGTGGCGTTCATTGAAGACCTTTCTCGCGATTCCCAACAGCGATGACCGACACGTCAACTTTAAAATGGTAGAACGCGCGTTACTTTTCCATCCATCAATCTTCCCAGCGCGAGAAGCATAACTCTCATCCGCAGCAAGCAAACCGATGTCGTTACACGCGTGCATCACCACGACGACATCTGGCGAGTCTTGCTCGACATGGTTCAAGAGCACGTTGATCGAATCTTGAATCGTGTTGCCCGAAGTTCCCGCATTCAATGTCGTCGCGCGTATACTTTGCTGCTCGAGGAGCGTGCTCACTAACGCAGGAAACCGAACCGGTTCATCGACCGCACAACACTCTGTCGTCGATCCACCCAAGAAGGCGATCGTACAATCGGGATTCTCAAATTGAAACGAAGGAAGAATGTAAGAACGCTCATCCATCCGGAAACGAATATTCGGCTTGCGGCCATCGATATCGGACCGATCGATCTGGTGATCAGCGTTCGCGTGCAAAAGTCGAAGCTTCACCATGCGGTCTGGCAATTCATTCGCGTATGGATTGTGCCAGCAACAACGCAACACAACTTCGCTGGCTAGCACTGCAACCATCGCCGAAACGACAAGCAGCGTCAGCTTGGTTCTAAATGAAATCGGAGAACGAATTCTTTCTGCACCGTTTGCCATTAGATCTCGTAGTCAGTTGTTGAGTGGGCAGTGTTAGTTAGTACTTCGGCTTTGTCGCGAGCATGGCGAAACCGATTCGCGGAAATCTCCTGCGAGTGCATGTGAAGTTTTCTGCGTCCACTACATAGCAATCGAAATCTTGTGATGTGAGATGCTAGCCCACAAAGCTGGCTTGACCCTGTGATAGCAAACGAATTAGTCTCATCGTTACGGTGCGCGAACCAGAATTCGATGCCACCGTGCGTTTGGTGATTTAAACCTAAAACGACAGCCAAAGGATTGGCTGTATTGCCACCAAGAGTGGTGAATAGACGAAAGGAATCGTCCGTCGGCAATGCGCGTTGCGAACTTTTTCAACTCGCTTTTTTCATGGGTGCTGGCCACATTGCTGGTCTGCATTTGCGTGGTGATTTTCTACTACTATCACCGCGGCGACGAAGAGCTGCGCCGATATATCGAGACTGCTATCTCGGAGAACTGCCTCACCCACTCTGTCGCGATTGGTTCGGCGAGTCTCATTCATGGTGAAGGCATTCGTCTGCGGGATGTGACTGTCACTAGAAATGGTACTTCACAACATGAAGGAAACCGCGAAGAGATCGCATTCTGTGAAGAGCTGATGCTTCACGCCAAGCCATCGATTCAGGAACTCATGGATGGTGATGTTCAATTCGAACGCATCCGGTTGCGCGGCCTTACGCTTCGGGCCATTCGTACAATTGACGGAACATGGAATCTCGCCGAATTGATTGGTTCGCTGCCGCCCGGCGAAAAACCTCCAACAATCGTGGTAGAAGACTCGAATATCCAAATCGTCGATCACGTCTCCCAGCAACCAATGCAACTTACACTGGATGACATCAACGCTAGTTTTTCTCCTTCAACAAGCGGCGATGGAAAACTGGAAGTCCACGTATCGTTTGACAGTGAACATTTCAAACGTGCAACAATCGCAGCCACCATAGATCGCAGCCATACGGGCAGCTGGACAGCCAAAGGACAGATTGAAGACCTTAATTGTAACTCGACCTTGCGTGCGGTACTTGCGATGCAATCCACGCCAGTATCACCGTTGCTGGATGGTTTGGGTGCCGATGCTCAAGTCCAGTTTTCACTGGCCCAAGGAAATTCCGAAGGCCAGCCTCGATTCCACGTTCAAGCGCAGCTGAGCAACGGCAAATACAATGCTCCACGTTTCTTGGCTTACCCAGTAACGGATATCACCATTCCGTCGATAAGTTGCATTTCCGACGGCAACCGACGCGGATGGACGCTTCAAAACGCTACGGCGTCATACGGCACTGCGAAGATCGCGCTGTCTGCGAGCGGCCCCAGCTTTCACCCTGATTCTGACGTTCAAGCTGACATCCACGCTAACCAACTTGACATCACACGTGAGCTGATCGGAATCTTGCCAGCGAAACTGCAAGAGCTTTGGAACAAATACCGGCCGCTTGGGATCGTTGACGTTCGAGCGATAACGATTCGACAGAACGGCAAATGGCTTACCAACGCGAACGCTGTCTGTCGTGACGTTTCGCTCGAGCTGCAAACGTTCAAATATCCTCTGACGCGTTGCCAAGGTACCGCTAGTTTCCAACAAAATATTGATTTCAAAGCCGACCTGTCAGCAACTCCAGATCGAACTTGGAAAACCAATCCGATTCACATTGGTGTCGACGTCCAACGCCCAGGTAAAAAGTCCACCGCCGAAATTGTGATTGGCATGGAGCCTGACAGCTGGCTACCCATCGACGCCCGTATACACAATGCGATACCAGCGGGCGTGCGCAAACTGTTAACGGACATGGAGGCTCGTGGCGAAGTCAATTTTCGATCCGTACTGCAAAAGACCTCACCCGATCAGCTGGAGTTTTCGAAAGAAACGCTGATCGAAGTTCGCAACGGCGGACTGAAGCACACCAAATTCCCCTACCCGCTGCAAAACGTATCGGGCCAAATCCACCTGAAAGACACCGTCTATCGGTTCCTCAACTTCCGAGGACAAAATGACAGTTGCCGTGTAACGTGTAGCGGACATTGGAATGCGCCGACCAACTCCACCCCCTCGGAGCTAAAGCTCGACTTCGTCGCAAACGACATACCTTGTGATACCGAATTGCGAGAAGCCTTACCCGCTGGACCAAAACAAGTTTGGCGAGGACTAAGACCAACCGGCACGATTGATCACGCGGCAATTAACCTCACCCATCGCGCCGGGATGCTGAAGCCCGACATCGGAATTGTCGTCACGCAGCTGGGCCAAGACAACGATCCCGACCGTCGCAGTATTGAAATCCAACCGACATGGTTCCCGTTGGCAATGAAGCGAGTAACGGGTGTCTTTGAATTCACGCCAGACGGTTCTTTCGCAATGAAGAACATTCAGGCGGAGCACGGTTCACGGCAGCGAACGGTAAAACTCAGGACCGAGGGCGGCGGCATCTTCCGCGACAATGGGACTTGGGATATTCAACTCACCCGGATGATTGCCGATCGAATCGAAACGACGCCCGAATTCATCGCGGCATTGCCTAAAAACTTGAGCGATGCTTTGCGCGAACTGAAGTTTCAGGGAACGTTGTTCGTCAACGCTAATGACGTACGTTTCGCGGGCACAAGTGACCCGACAGTTCCGATCGAAGCCGCATGGTCTTCCACCATCAATATCGACAACGGCGATTTCGTTCTCGCGCAGCACCCGATGAAGAATCTGTATGGCGAATTGACTGTTTCCGGGCGACGGCAACAAGGCGACTGGACGAATTGGGGCGATGCCCGGTTCGACTCTTTGATCTGCCAAGGAATCCAAATCACAAAGCTTCGCTCACCTTGGTACATGAACAGTTCGCAACTGCTGTTTGGCGGAAACGCGACGAACAACAAACAGAACGACTTTGCATCCGCCGACGTGTTTGGCGGCAAGGCGCGAGCAAGTGGTCAGGTCAACTTCACGAAGGATGTAGACTTCCAATGCAATCTCGCACTTTCCGACTTCAATGCCGAGCAGCTTTCGCGTGACATGCGCTTTCCATCGAAAATTTCTGGTCGCGGAGACGCACGATTGCTACTGCAAGGAAACGGACAGGGAACTCATGCATTGCGAGGTGAAGGCGCAATTCGACTCCGTGAAGCAAACCTTGCCAAGTTACCTGTGATCATCACGCTCGTGAATACGATGAAACTTCGTCGATCGCGACCCGATGTCTTCACCGACAGTAACATCGACTTTCGTATCGAAGGTACGACCGCATACCTTGACCATTTCGACCTGCACGGCGAATCACTTACGCTGAAAGGGCGAGGTTGGATCGCACTTGATCGACGCCTCGACCTGCAGTTCTATTCTTTGCTGGGGGGCGAAGGAAGCTACTGGAAATTCGTCCGACCGCTGGCAGGCCAAACGAGTAAAAACCTTCTGCAGATCTTGGTGTCCGGAACCATCGACAATCTCGACTTCTCTCGCAAAGTTATGCCAGGTTGGAATGATCTATTCCCTGAGCCTGCCACAGCGAACAAAAAATCGCGAAATGTTATTCAACTGCGGTAGGCAAGTTCGACGTCCAATTACGCGTCGTCGTCATCTTGGAAAACGAATGCAGAAGCGGCTGCGATAATCCTAATCAACCACGTATCACCGTCTCTTCCGAGCAGAGATACTCGGCTATCATCGAGGGAAGTAGTCGTGGTCACGGATTGCGAGTTTTCGTCCGTGGCGTCAATGGTGACTTCGTCGTTCGTTACAGAAACCCGTACGTTCGAGTAGTCTTCCCATCCTCCGTTGGCGCTGACGAAATCAGAGCCTTCGCTAGTAGCAGCCGTCAAGAACCCGGTATTACTTCGTCGCGAAGACAGTGCCTCGATTAGTGCCAATTGCGGCGACAAACCACGTTCGGCAAACGTGTTGCTTTCGGCGACGACCAACGTATCGCCAACGGTTATCGAGAACGTGTCGTCACCGGCATTCGACGCAAATCCGGATGCAATATCAGCTCCATCAATGAGCACGGAGGACTGTGATTGAGAGATTTCGAACGTCCCCTGAGGCAACGTATCGAACTGGTACGTTCCATTGTCAGCCGTTAAGACTTCTCGAAGAATCGAGTTGCCGCTAGTGTCGGTCCCCGAAAGCGTAATGGGCACGCCGCCAATTCCGGATTCGCTGGCGTCTTGGGTGCCGTTGTTATTGGCATCCAGGAATACGCTTCCGCTGAATCGCGAATTCGTGATCTCGCCTGGTTCTGTCACGTTGACCGTTACTTCAGCGGTATCGGAGAATTCACCATCGGACACCGTATACGTAAACGTGTCGGTTCCGACGAAATCAACCGCTGGCGTGTAGGTCACAACACCGTTGCTTAACAATACTGTGCCACCGTTAGAGGTATTGCCGACAGCGGTTACCGTTAACGATGAAGTGTCATTGTCTACATC
>CAYNJG010000362.1:0-5285 GCA_964397295.1 uncultured Pirellulaceae bacterium | reverse complement strand
CGAATACGCGGACCAACTGGCGGGCTGGTCTGGCGCCCTAACCGAAGATGCTGACCTGTTGTTCTACGGTTGCGATTTGGCGGGTGGAGCTGACGGCGAACACTTCATCGAGTCGATCAGCGCAATCACTGGTGCTGATGTGGCGGCGTCGGATGACCTGACCGGACATGAAAGCGTGGGAGGTGATTGGGACCTCGAGGTCGCCTACGGAGACATTGAAGTTCAAACCCTAGAAGCACAAGCGTGGATGGGCCATTTGCAGACTGTGATTCTGGCAAGTGATCAAGCCGATGTTCTGGTGGCTGCGGATGCGAGCGATACCAACCCCGCCACGAACGAAGAAATCATCGGGCCATTCGTAAACGCATTGGATGTGGAAGCCATTGCTCGCGATCCGTTCACGGGCGAACTCTATGGTGCTTCCCAGAACAATCTTGGCCTCATTAATCAGGATACCGGTGAGTACACCACGATTGGCACCATGTTTGGGACCGCCAGCAGCGCTTCGGCAAGCTTGAGCGACACTCTCGGTCCAGTCGTTGCGCTTGGATTCGATCCCACCAATGGCGACTTACTCGGGGTAGCTCAGCGAGCCGGCGAAGACGTGCTCTTCAAAATCGACACAGCAACGGGAGCTTTTGTTCCCGATGCTTTCGGAGTGGGAGAAGATTTCGTTCTACTCGATACCAGCGGCGCGGGATTGGGTGCAGCGACTGACGACATTGCAGTGGATGACACGGGACGAATTTTCATCACGACTAGCGCCCACCTGGGTGAAGTTGTCGTAACAGGCAACACATCAACGGTGAATTTGATTGGCACATTTGGAACTGGCATCACCGACGTGGAAGGGCTGTCGACCGATGCAAGCGGAAATCTTTGGGGTTCGACCGGCACGGAGGGTGGAGCCACTGCCGATTCCATCTGGCAAATCGACAAGACAACCGGTGCGGCTACTAACCAAATCCAACTGGACGATGCCGGTGACTACGAAGGTTTGGAAGCGTTTATCAACACGGTTGATTTGGAGCTGGAGAAAACAACCTCATCCACCGTTGTGAATGTCGGCGACACCGTGACCTTTACGGTGACAGTTACCAACACCGATCCTGACATTCTCGCACCAGGAGTCGAAGTCACCGATCCGGTGCCGGCCGGATTATCCTTTGTGAGCGCGACTCCCAGCAAAGGGAGCTACGACAGCGCAACGAACATCTGGGATATCGGTGTGATCGCAGCCGGCAGCAGTGAGACGGTACAACTCACGTATGAAGTTACAAGCTTGCCTCCATCTGGTTTGATCACGAATACGGCAGAGATCTCGGATGCCTATGTCATCGATCCCGATTCGACTCCCGACAATGCAATTGCGGCAGAAGACGATCAGGATTCCGCTACGCTCAGCCCGCCAGATAAGGACTGGGATGGAGTTCCGGATTCTCAGGACGCCGATGCGGATGGCGACGGGATTCTGGACGAAAATGAAACGACCGTAGCGATTGACTCTGGTGTTGATGGAGCGATCTCTGCTGCAAACCTTAGCTTTGGGATCACCAGCGCCGGCCCGACCACTCAAAGCGCAGAACATGTTCTAGACTCGATCACGATCAATGGTGTCAATTCGGTTATCGATGGGGTTTACACGGACCTGATCGTGCCTGATGGATACTCCGCAAATTTCTCGACGACTCAGAATTCTGACGTTGATGTTCTGGAAAACGGAGCCATCACGGCCAACATCAATGATGCAAACTTTGAAGCGGCCGCTTTGGATGCGTTTCAGGATCGCAACTTACAACACTTCCAGCGTCTGGATCAGCATAATTTTTCTAGCGATACCTATACGCTGTCTTACGATACTCCAGTGCTCAGCTCTGCTGGAGGATTTATTGCGTTCACCGAACGCGGCGGCAACAACCCTCTGCAAGCTGAAGCATTCGATGCAGCAGGGAATCCCCTGGGCAGCATAAATCTTGCCCTCACGGACTACGTCGACACAGGGCACCGAGCCAACAACGGCCAGAATATCCACCTCGCTTTGTACGCGATCGACGACCTGGCACCGGTAGGTAGTGAGATATCCAGTATTCAAATTACTCTGGCCGGCAATAACTCCGACGGCCCTGACGGCAAAGTCTTTCTTTTTGGAGAAGCACAATCGTTCTCGACCGGAGTCGATACCGACCAGGATGGCATCTACGACCATTGTGATTTTGACGCCGACAACGACGGAATCAGCGATCTGCTAGAAAGCGGTAACGCGCTTGCGATTGCCGCCGACACCAACATGGACGGCATCGTCGATGGCGCTGAAGCCACTGCCGCTGGATTTACCGATGCCGATGGCGACGGAGCCTGGGATCAGCTCGGTACTGCCCCGCCAGTCGACACCGATGGCGATGGCGTTGCTGACTACCTGGATCTGGACAGCGACAACGATGGCATTCCCGATGCCGTCGAAGCTCAGCCAACCGTTGGCTACCAATCGCCTGCGATCGGATCCGATGCTGATAATGATGGCGTTGTGGATACCTTCGACGATCCAGCGGTCGCGCACGGTGGTGCGTTTACCACGCCTGAAGACACGGATGGCGATGGCATCTTTGACTTCCGGGATACTGACAGTGACAACGATGGCATTGATGACACAACCGAAAGTGGCTTGGCACCGGGAGCGGACAACGATGGTGATGGAATCGCCGACAACATCGCACCCAATAGCTATGCCGATACGGATGGAATCGTCACCGATCCAATCAATGATCTTGAAAACGGAACCGACAACGACCCGTCAGACGTTGACTACCGCAGCCTTAACGACAAGGACTGGGATGGTGTTGTCGACCATCTAGATGCTGATGTCGACGGTGACGGAATTCTGAATACTGACGAAACACCGCAACCAGCCAGTCTGGCGGACATGACCCAGATCACGCCAACGATACTTGGTCTGGGGGCTAATGTTGTCGATGCAACAGGCTCTGCAGACATCAGTACCACGTTGGGGCTTCCTGCTGGAAGTGTTGTTGTCAACTATATCGATGTGAACACCAACTCGGCGGGTACCGCGTTTACTCCTCGAACCGGCGATCCGATCGATTTCACGTTCTCAGGAACAGTGCCTGTATTCGCGGGTGTGCTTCATGGGGCGGTTCTTAATCCAGATGGAGTGAGGTTCGATGGAATCATTGCGGTGGATGGTGTTCAGTACGACTTTGTTCGAACTCTAGAAACAGGCTACACACACGTCCAAACCGGCAACCAGTACATGGTGATTGGGGATGGAACTGGAACTGGTGACGGGCAGCAGCCAATGCAGTGGATATCGCAAACACCTGCCACTGCGCTGCAAGGCATCACCACTAACACAAGCAATTTCAACAACAACTTCAGCCTCTTTCTTTCTATCCCCGATACCGACGGGGATGGGATCCATGACGGCTGCGATTTCGACAGTGACAACGACGGCATCAGTGATCTGATGGAGAGTGGAAATGCCGTAGCGATCGCGGCTGATACCGATATGAGCGGCGTGATTGACACCGCCGAAGCGGCCGCTGCTGGCTTTACCGATACCGATGGCGATGGAGCCTGGGATCAACTCGGCGCAGCGCCCGTTGATACCGACAGCGACGGCATCCAGGACTTTTTGGACCTCGACAGTGACAATGACGCAATTCCCGATGCCGTCGAGAATCAACCGACCGCTGGCTATCAAACACCGTCCATTGGCAGTGACGCTGATGGCGACGGTGTAGTCGATACGTTCGACGATCCGAGCGTCATGCATGGTGGCGACTTTGGAACGCCCGAAGACACCGACGGCGACAATACGCCAGACTATCTAGATGAAGACAGCGACGATGACGGTATCGATGACATGGTCGAAAGCGGCCTGACTCCGGGGCCGGACAACGATGGCGATGGCATCGCGGACAACATCGCACCCAACAGCTACGACGACACCGATGGAATCGTCACCGATCCTTCGACCGATCTGGACAACGAAACGGGCGACACCAGCGAAGTCGGCTATCGCGAAGTATCTTCCTCGATCGCTGTGACGAAGTTGGGCATCAATGCAGTTCCCGCATCCAGTGGAACTGCAGGCAACTTTGACGTAACGTACGAATTCGTCATCGAGAATACGGGTAGCATCACGCTTGATAATCTGACGTTAACGGAAGACTTTTCCTCGCAATTCGGCGGAGCTTTCGTCGGGCTGGTAGGAACGCCAACCATCACGGCCGGTACTGGTGCAGTTGCTCCGGCAGCAGACGGTAACTACGACGGTGGCAGTACGAACGACAACGTCTTCAATGGTGCGAGTGGTGAGATTGATCCTGCCGAGACCATCACGGTACAGATTACTGCGGAACTCGATCCAGACAATCCGACCGCGATCTACAACGCGAACAACGAGTTGGAGAATCAAGCTACCGCGACTGGCGATGACCCAGGCGGAACGACAGTCAGCGATTTGTCCGACGATCCGACCAACGCTACCAATGTGGACGGCGTCCCAGGCGATCCGTCCGATGACGACGGAAACCCAGACGATCCATCCGTGCTCCGTTTAGCGGCCGTTGCCACAGAAAAGGAAATCACTGACGTTGTTCCTGCGGCCAGTGGCGCCGCGGACAACTTTGATGTTACGTACGAAATCGTCATCACCAATACCGGCAACGATCCTCTCAACAACTTGACACTTGTCGAAGACTTCGCCGCGCAGTTCGGAGGCGCCTTTATTGCAATCGTGGGTACGCCGACAGTTGCAGCAGGTCCTGGAGCAATCGCTCCGACGCTGAGTGGCAGCTACGACGGCGGCAGATCGGATGCAGAACTGTTCGATACCACTTCAGGCGAAATTGAAGTCGGTGAATCCATCACGGTCACCATCGTCGCCGAAGTGGATCACGATGCCGCGGGCGCCATCACCGACGCCAGCGGCAACTTCGTGAATCAGGCCATCGGTGGCGGCGACGAACCGGCAGGTACTCCGGTAACCGATCCATCGGACGATCCCACCGACACCACAAACGCCGACGGTAACCCAGCCGACCCGTCAGACGACGACAACGACCCGGATGACCCAACGGTATTCAGTCCACCTACCGCCAATCTTGTCACCGTCAAAACTCTAACGAGCGGCAACGACACGCCAGCCGAAGGTGATACGGTAGCGTTCCAAATCGAAGTCACCAACAACGGTAGTGATACGGCGACCAACGTTTCGCTCACGGATTCGCTACCAGCAGGTATCACCGTGACTGGAAACATAAGAT
>CAYNJG010000361.1:0-5294 GCA_964397295.1 uncultured Pirellulaceae bacterium | reverse complement strand
CAAAATCCTCCACGACGTTGATATTCTCCAGGTCCGTGGTGCCAGTGTTCGTCACCATAAACTCGTACGTCACGTCGAAGTTACCATCGACTCCACTCGCCGCAGGAGTCGGCGTACCGGCAACCTCTTTCGTCAATTCAACAAGTGGAATGCGTAGCGGCGTTGGATCGTCGACACCACCGGCTCCGTCATCGCCGGGAAAGGTAGGATTGTCGCTTGTTGGATCATCGCCATCGTCGGAAAGATCACTAACGGGCGAGCCGCCAGGACCGCCCGAAAGGCCACCACCTTCGACTTGATTGAATGTGTTGCCCGCATCTGCTAGTTGCGTGATATCGACAATGACGGTGTAAGTTACCGTGACGGTATCACCAGGCTTGAGCAAACCGTCAGCGTTGAAGATCTGGTCATCGCCGCCTCCACCAACGTTGCCGTCAAAGCTCGGGTTGATCGTGGGTGCGACGCCACCGGCGGAAATCGTGCTGGAAGAAATTGCCGGAGCCGTATCAACTCCGACATATCCGGCCGCAAAGGCACCGAACAGATCTTCGGTCAGTGTCAGATTGGCAAGATCGTACAAACTGGTATTGGCCAGTTCGACTTCGTAGGAGACTTCGAAGTGATCCGGGTTCGTTGTACTCCGCACGACGCCCGTTTGTTGTTTGGCAACCGAAACCTCTGATTCAAACGTGATGCTGGAGTCGTCCGAGTCGACAGCGGTCTGGCCGAATTGATCGGCTGCATCGACATTCGCTGTATTGGTGTAGCTGTCAGGAGTCGCCGCAGTCGCGCTAAACGTCAGGTACGCCTCACCACCAGCGCCCAGTGGCGCTATCCAGGTCGCCGGGAATCCAGTTGCATCGCCGGTTGATGCCGTGGCCGATCCTGCGACGTAAGTCAGGCCTGTTGGAATCACGTCGCTGACGGTGGCGGTGATATCCGCTGTCCCCGTGTTGATGATCTTGATCCGGAAAACAGCCTCGTTGGAATCGTCGAAGGTTGCTGTCTCGCCCCAATGCGCGTCGTTGGTGGGATCGCAGTTGGCGCCCGTTTCGTCCAGACATGTTTCTTTCATGATTTCAACATCTGGCGCAACGACGAGTGCCGTTACCGGTGCACTGTTGACGGGCAACGGCAAAGAACCGGGGTCCGTACGCGCGGCGAACTTGTTGGTATAGGAATCCGAAGGGATGCCTACGTTGCCGATGGGATCCAAATGCAATTGGAAGTCGGTCGATTCACCTGGCGGAAGAATCGGCGTCACCGACTTGTCGCTCACCACACGTATGGCGGTGATCTGGCTCATGGTCGGAGCACCCGCGACACCCGCAACGACATCGGCAAGTGTGAATTGCCAGTCGCCAGTTCCTTCTAATTGATACCAAGCGTCGGACGGAGTCCCTGGGTCTGCGTAACCGTCTACCGTTCCATCGGCTGTATCCAACACTATGGGTGAGGCAGATGTGACGTAGAGATCAAGATCTGGATCTAGCCCCGTGACGTCTATGTTCGTGTAGTTGCCACTGAAACTGGATCCTTCGAAGTCGCCGTCGTATGGCAGGAGATCAACCAGGTCAAACCAGGGGACATCTCGGTCGTCCGAAACATTCGCGATTGCCAACTCATACGTGATGCGAGTGTCTTCCGGCACGAGAGGCGTTACGACCTGTTTGCCCGCCGCCAACGCAGCGATCTGAACAGCCACCAGTCCAGCGGACGAACTTCGGAACTCTTCGGAAGAATCATCCGACGGCGAAGACGCGACTGCCGTGTTGGTCCACGATTCGCCGTTTTGCGCGTCGAAAGGAATCAAGACGTCAAACGTCATCGTGGGCAATGCCGTGTTGAGTGGAACGTCGCCGTAACCCCAACGAACACCGGTTGATCCAAAGCTCCATGTCGGATTCCAAGCTGTGCCGTCCCAGTACTCAACCGACTGGACAGAAATCGTCGATCCATCACCTGCCGTAAAGGTCGTGCCGACACCAGGGCTGGCGGAGCCGCCGACGACCGTCAATCCGGCCGGCAAAATGTCCGTGATAAATACATCCTGCGCGGGTGAGCCAGAATCCGGTCCGGGAATGGTCACGGTGCCTTCCAATTGAATGGTGGCAGCTGAACCAGCCAGGTAGTTGTTTCCAGCACCCAGATCAACCACCGACTTATCTACGTCAACGTTGGCATCAACAATCCAGACTCGGTCACCCGTCAATATCTGACCGGCTGCGGCGCCCGCAAAGACATTGTGATCTAACGGGCTGTATTCAGAAGTTCTCCAGTCGTTGTCCGGGTTAGCGTCTTCTCGCTGGAATCCAATGGAGGTTGCCATGAAGTTGGCAATAATGTTCCCGTCCGGGTCACTCGGATCGAGCGAAGAATGCCCCACGGTTTCATTGGTAACCAGCGCAATGAGCGCTTCACCTGGTTCCAAATCGCGAAGCACGACAACTCGCCACTTGGTGATCGAGTCTCGAACTCCATCGGCATAGGCTGTCCCGCCCAACGCCGGATTTGTGGGGTCTTGTGACCAGACGGTTGATGTCTCGCCATCGGCCAGGGTCGCATCGCCCATCGAATCCCAATCGGTCCAACCCGCCGGATCTCCGGCGACACCTCCGGTACCGAACTCAATGATGTAGTCGGTGCCGTACGTCAGAAACGTTCCCGTGTTGGGACCACCCGAAACCCATACCCGAGACCAGCCGTCGCCCGATCCAGCCGGGAACGAGTTAGGGGCAATCTTTGTTGCGGTGTTATCGATTTTGTCACCGAAAATCGCTCCGGATAAAGGCAATACGCCTAGATTGCGTCCCCCGACAATTCGCGAGTCGTAAAGATGTCCCAAGGACGTCTCTGCATCACCCGAATTCCATCCAGAACCCGTTTCAATCCAGAGTCCTGAGGTCGGATGCCCAGCCCGCGCGTTGCGTTTGGTACCGCCTCCGTGACTGAACGCAAGGATCGTATGGGTGCGGTCGTTGTTGGACGGGTCTTCGACACCGGCGCCAAAGTTGTTCGTAATTCCGAACGCATCGTCCGGATCAAAGTTGGTGATCGCCGGCGTTACTTCCAAAAGACCGTCATCGAGAGTGCCATCAATTCCGTCTTCGCCGGGAAGGACATCGCTAATCGGAATCCAAACATGGACTTGTCCCGATGCAAACCAATTCTCTCCGGCTGGGATGACTCCGCCAGCACCGTATTGATCAGGGAAGTGCGATCCCGTCGTGTCAGCGCCGGATACCTGCGCGGTGAACACGGGCCCCGCTGAACCGACAATGTTCCAGTCACCACTGTCGGGAGTCGAACGTTCTGCATCCCAGACTACCGTAGTGTGCTCATTGGTTTGTCCAGAAGGGCGGTTGGTTTGTGACCAGGCGGTCTCCTGAGCACCGGCGATGTTGGTGATCCGTTCATAGTTTCGTGTGATGCCGTCATCGGCCTGGTCGCTGGCCGCTCCGAGCGAAGCACCCCAGTCAAAAATCAATGCGTTCGCCGATACGTTCGTAAAATCGAGGTCGAACGTAAAATCGTCTTCGATTGGCGCCGATCCTTTTACGCCGTCGTCTCCTGTTCGAGTGGGATGATCACCGAGAATTCCGATCCCGTAGGAATAGACAACACCCTCTTGGGTGCCATCCGCGCTAGGAAAGGCGCCGCGGAATGTTGGCGATAACAACTGAATGTCCATAAAGGCGGCAGCCGAAAGCGTAAAGTCAAAACTCTCCGTTTGAATGGGCGTCGCATTCTCATTTGCATGTGCTTCGAAGGTGACTCCGTTTAGTGCCGTTCCCTGTGCGCCACCCAAAGCCCGAGCTTCCAAGACCAGACTGGACGTGAACGTTCCAGTTACATCGGGTAAGTACGCAATGATGCCGCGCATATCCCCGCCTGGCAGGCCCGTCACCGAGTCAACGATCATCGATCGCGGATCCAGTGCGGCGGCCGCTGGCAAAATATCAAAGACCAGGCCGTCCGGGAGAGTCGACGTGAAGTGCAGGTCCGTCGCGCCACCTGCGTCGGTGTTGTAGAAAACTTCCATCACGAGCGTGTCGTGCGAGCGAATGATTCCATTAGAACCATCCATGTCGTTCCCGGGACTATTGTCCGCGTCAAAAGTCGGCGTACCGTCCGAGACAATGCCCAACACTGAATCCGCCAACCCGAGCGTACCAACAAAGTTGTTTAGTGAACTCGCATTGAAAACAATGTCTGTTTCGATCGCGCCCGTGGTGACCTCAAAGTCCCAATCTCCACCGTACCGCGCGTTACCGGTCAAATCGTCCGACGCTGCGACATCAGCACCGGTCAAGCTCGACAACTGGTTCGCTGCGTCTCTGCCGGCTTCACCCTGCCCGAAATTACAACCGTAGATGAGTAGATCCGCTTCATCGCCAAGTGCTGCTCGAATCGTCGCCAACTCATCCGCATGCTCGCCCGTCATCGAGTCTGCTGTGAGTTTCGCGTTACCCAAATGCAACTCGGCCTGATCCCCGTGCGAGACAATGTGAATCGCGGTGATATCGGTTCGACCTTCAAGCGTCGCAGCGATTTGCTCGACGCCATCGGAATTCGCGTCCAAGATGACGAGTTCAGCGTCTGGGTCGATGTTAGCGACCAGGGCAGCGTAACCCTCAACTCCAGCGTCAACGAAAACAAGAGAAGTCGCTTCCGCATCGCTGGCACGAACTGCCTGGGGAGCCAGATTCACGGAGGCCGGTTCCGAATCGAAAGATGCCGCCTCTACGAGTTCTGCAAAACCGCCCGCGTCGAGAAGTTGCTTTTCTTCAAGTTTTTCCAGCGACGACTTCCGAATGCTACGACGACGTTTTCTTCGATTTGGCATGTGAGATCCAGCAACGGGAATGTGTCTTACGAGTTCCGCACACCTCAAAAGATCATCAAGAACCGGTTGCAGAAATATCTAAACGTATTGAAGGACATAGAAAACGGAAAAAGTCCGGCGGTTGCCCGTGTTGGGTGCTCGCTGCTTTCTTTGCATGTTTTTGCGCCTTGGCAAGTGAAAACAAAGAGCTAAAAAAATGTCCCGCGAATGGTGGTGAATCGCGGGCTTTATTTGGGGGCCATTCCTGAAGCGAAGGTTAGAAGTAACTCAGCGCGAGCGGAACCGCTGGCCGCACCGACCGCGCCTGGAAATGTAGGTGTACTGACCTTGAGCACCGATAGAGCCAGGTCAGCTCTCAGTCACCGCCCAACGCCGCCGCCCAAGAGTTCTGACTAGTCGTTTTGTACGACGAATTCAGTGTTGCGCAAGTCTTGCGATGGGTTTTCGT
>CAYNJG010000360.1:0-5319 GCA_964397295.1 uncultured Pirellulaceae bacterium | reverse complement strand
AGGATACGCCACCTTTTTTCATCTACTCAAGAACACAACTTCTGATAGTAACTCAAGAAATGACCGTTGCCCATTCAATTGCCTAACAAATGTGGATCTCAAGCGTCTTAGTGTGAAATCTATTTGGCACAACCACACATCAACCCGAAGAAGGATCAACTTATGTTTTCTCGACCTTCACGTGTCAAATTCACTTCGATTGCATTACTGGTTACAGCAACCGCGACAATGAGCTACGCAATGATGGGAATTGACATCGTCACCACGAAAGAAGCACAAACGCTTGGCATAGACGTTCGTGCAAAACCGAGCGGACCGAAACACGTCTGGGTCGAACTCGAATTCAAAGCGGAAGGCAAGATGAAGGACTTTCAGCACGTAAGCATGGAGATCAGAGACGGAAAAGAACTGTTGGTTGGATACGCACCAATGAAGGCAGAACGACAGGACTCTGGTAAGGTCAAATGTACGTTCATGGCGAATCGTAAATACATTGACAAAATTACGCTCAGCATCGTTACGGCGCGGATCCCGCACGGCTTAGGCGACATGGTCGGCCACGAACTGCAACTGAAAGAATTCATTGACATCACCAAGCTTCCGAAATAGGTCTGCTAAAACGCAACCTGCGAACCTGACCAAGATTCGCGTTGCTTTGACGAATTACTAAAACGCAGTGGCGTGTTAGCAAACAATCCGATGGGAGCAGTTGAATGAATCTCATTTGCGCAAAATGCGATAGCACCAACGTTGCAGGGAGACTTCGCGTTACTGGAACAGGCGTTGATCGTTTCGGATTCACAGTTCCCCTTTCGATCGTGACCCACGATGAGCCTGACGCATTGCTCTTCAAGAAGCCGCAGGCTCACCAGATACACGCACGTGTCTGCCGTGACTGTGGCCACACAGAGCTATATGTCGACACTCCAGAGACACTACGCACCGCCCAGCATTGAAGCTCGCCGACTCTTGGATTATCACATCGCAGCTCAAACATGCTTTCTGTTTGATCATTGTGGGCTCAGCCTTTTTAATACTTGCTGTATCGTGAACCGACCAAACAACAATGGGCGATGCCATTTCTGGCGATTGCTGTTCTGATACAATTCATCCTGGTATGACGAACCGTCTACCAAGTTTGCGGGGCAGCATCCGTCGCATAACCATAGGGTGAACCGAAGCCCTCAAAAACGTCGTTTTTGCACACAACGTTTTTCGTTGGGCCCGATTAGCCCTGAACGTTAAGCAACTCAACAGCCACCGAGCACGTCGCTATGTCGTATCTCGCAAAACGCAAATGGGTCATCGCAAGCCTAGTCGCCGCAATTGCATCGATTGGTTGCAAGATGCACGCGGAAAAATCTGCGTCGAATGCAATGCTCCTGTCTGCACGTACGTTGCAAGCTGTTGCTGATGGTCAACAACCGAAAGACATACTCGATCACATAAAACCTGAAGTTCAAAGTCACGGAAACCTTGCTGCTCGCCTCCGGTTGCTCAGCTTCTGTTTGATCATTGTGGGCTCAGCCTTTTTCATACTTTCCTTGCTGTATCGTGAACCGACCAAACAACAATGGGCGATGCCATTTCTGGCGATTGCTGTTCTGATACAATTCATCCTGGTATGACGAACCGTCTACCAAGTTTGCGGGGCAACATCCGGACCTATTCGTTCGGGCCCGGTTATCCTCGACGTTAGGCGGCTGCAATGGAAGCCAAAGTAAATCCCTACGAGTCGCCTCGATCTGCCCCAGATCCTCAACCTTTTGATTCGATTTGGGTAAGTTCAGTCGAGCATCTCGCGGCTTTTCAACAAGCATTCGAACGAACTTCGTTCTTTCGCCGTCACTTACTGGGAACATACGACTTACCCGACGGGTTTCCATATCTTCGACCTTTCCTTAGTCATTCACGTATTCCCCTCATCTTTTTCGCTCACGGCTGCTTGTGCATCAGCCCCAACGGGTTAGTGTTTCGGTCTACCCCATTCACCTTGCCTTTGAACGTCGTACGCAACATCGATAAGACTTTAGAGTTCTCGATTCAATCAAGCGAAATCACTGCGATCGAACCGTACGAATTCTTGTCCCCGGTAGCGCACTTGTTTGACATGGTCTTTGCGCGCGTGCGGACTACCAACGTCAATAGCCAGCTTTCTGATATACTAATTTCAGTGGCAACAAAGCTCCCCAAGATGGGAACACTCCGTGCTGAGAATCAGGGACTTGTTAATGCCATTTCCAACGAATTGATACCCGGCTGATGAAAGCGAAGTGGAACAGCCATCGCGATTCAACGCCGCCTACCAAACGATGAACGCGTAGCCGGCGAACACGCGTTTTCAAATGAAGGTCAACCGCGCCGGCCCGGTTATCGTTAACGTTCGCCAGCCAAAGCTACATGACGCAAGAAACGACATCCCTAGTCCTGCGCCCCAAAAAGTCATCCGCAATCTGGCTCTTGCTCGGATCCGCAGTGTTTGTCGCTGGCGGCATCTGGATGGCACAGGAGAAGGGTTGGATCGGCTACCTTTGTGCTGGGTTCTTCGCACTCGGCATTCCCGTTGCGATCGTCCAAATGCTTCCCGGTAGCTCCTATCTGAGAATCACAGATGACGGTCTATCTTTTGCAAGCATGTTTCGTGTGACGAACGTCCCATGGAACGTGATTGACCACTTCTTCGTCGTATCCATGAAACAAACTGGGATGACCGTCCACAAGATGGTCGGATTCAACTTTGTGCCGTCGTATGATCGCGCCAAGACCGGCAGACGCATTAGCTCAGCCATTGCCCAATGCGAGGGCGCGCTACCCGACACATACGGCAAGAAAGCTGAAGAGCTAGCTGACATACTTAACCGGTGCCTTTCGGAATTCACCCAAAAGGCTGGCGAACAAGCGGATGAACTGGAATAGCGTCACGCGTTCGCTTCGCTCATCAACGTCAACTCCCGACCGGGATCCTAAACGTTCTGTCGCTCCGCCAATGAAGCACTGTCTCGTCATCTCTTCGGCAATAGCATTGGCTATCTTTATGGGCTGCGTTCAATTCTGGGCTGCTGTGGCTGGGCGTTGGAATGCTCCTATACCGTTGATGGTGACTCTCGGCATATACATTGCCGCCGCAATCGTTTTCCTCTTCTTGATGATTGCCATGATTACTTCAACGAAGCGCAGTGTGTTCGCATGGTCTTCTGTTCTTTTTGCCCTGTTTATCGTTGGTGCTGCGATCTTCGCGCATGAACGTGCGGCTGCAATCAGGCATTCCGAAATATCGAATGCAATTGATGCAGGACTGGCAACCGATTGCCAGTCGGTAGTCCGTGATCATCGCGACCATCCAGAGCTGATAAACGACGGGTATGTTCGGATATTTCCCGGCACGCCCGAATTTGATTCGCTTCCCAACTCGATCCGCGAATTTGACCCGGTGTATGTCACAATCGAAAAGTTCCCTGACCTCAATGTTGGATTGTGCAAAAACGGTTGGGGAGGATTTCATATGGGCGTACGTGTATTCGCAGATCCCCCAGACGTTCCCGCGTCCTTGCGTCGCCAACCAATCACGCCGACAATCTATGTCTGGGTAGACGAAACGTGATGGCTACCTCAACCTTCACTTCAAGCGCGACAGCAAGGGGTGAACTGGAGTGCTCAAAGCGGTCGTGCGAAATGGTTCGTCAACTTTTCGGCCCCGGTTATCCTCTGCGTTCTTCGTCTCACTCCTTCGCCGATACAGCACTAGCATGACTGACTTCGACTTTGACGAAATCGAAGAAGACCTCGATCTTGTGGTCCCCGACATATATCGTTTGTTCATCGAAAACATCGACAACCAGGACTACGACTTATCGAAGCACGGCATTTACGCCAACACCGAAACGCTGCTCAAAGGAAATTGGCAAATGCGCATGCGACTTGGTGACCAAACGCCAAAATGGGAAAACCACTATCTCGATTTCGGAGTGGGTGACGGATGCGGCAACTACTTCTTTCTGCTTGCGACCGACGAAGAAGACGACCTCGTCCAACCTTGGGCTCATGACCCACCGGGAATCGAAGACGTCAGTACCGGCTCTGAGTTTCTGCAGAACATCTTTAAGGCGGTTGCAGACGGATTCAACGGACCGGAGAAATTTATGTTCCAGGGCAATGCGTGGTAAACCTTTGTTGTTGTACGCCGAATCGCTTACATTGCATCGTAGATCCCATGGGGTGAATAGAAGTGACTGAAACGATCGTATTCCGAACTGACTCTTGATGACATATCGCAATGCAGCGAAGCGAAGTTTCCCCATCACTCATTCCGATTGTGGCGGAACGTTTGTCGAGAGTTACCGACTAAACAGACGATGAACGCGGAGCCGGCGAACACGCGTTTCAAAATCAACCGCGCCGGCCCGGTTATCGTTGCTATATCCGCCTCAGTATTCATGACACCCAATCATCTATTTTCGATCGGATTGTATGCCGTATTGAGTATCGGTGCCGCGATCGCGTTGTGGGGATGGATGCAGGTTCGCTCGTTCGTGGCCGAGTCACTTAGTGGGACCCAACAGCCGTCGTCTTTATGGGTTCCCGGCGGAATGGCCAGACCACGCAGACGCCGGGCATTTCATCATTGAGGACGCGAGCTGGCTGGTTCTCGATAAGGAAAATTCTCAGTGCGATCTACCTAGGATCGAACGGATCTTGGTTAGAGCTGTTGATGTGGAGATGGTAGAATTTGCAAAAGAAGCGGACGGGGTCGACGATCCAAATACGTTGATCAACTTTCGGCTGGAACAAGAAAGGAAAGCTTCAGAAGATGAAGAATAGCAATGAAGCAACGAGAGGTGTGAGGGAAGGCAAAAAAGGGACATGGGACTGGTGGAAAAAAGGGCGGCGGAGGGGGGAACTCCCGTCCACCAAAGCCGCCGGCGCCACCGCCACCGCCGAAGAAGTAAAGTCGAGCCATCGGTGGGGCCTGTAAGGAAGATTGTGTAACTGGTTAATTTTTGTGATTGAGTAGTTGTTGTGGAAAACGATCATCGAGCTTGATTGCGAATTGTTGTAATGCCATGCTCCAGTGATGTATGGGCATGGTCCATTTCTTTTGTGCTTCGTTGATTGCCAGGTAAACGATTTTGATTGCCGATCGTTCGCTGGGGAATATCTTTCGGTTTCGGATCGCCTTTCGGATGACACTGTTGACGCTTTCGATGGCGTTGGTGGTGTAGATGGCTTTTCGAATTTCCGGCGGGTACTCGAACATGGTGGTGATATTTGGCCAATGATTGCGCCAGCTCTTTGAGATCATCGGATACTTGTCATCCCATG
>CAYNJG010000359.1:0-5338 GCA_964397295.1 uncultured Pirellulaceae bacterium | reverse complement strand
GTCCTGGAACTGTTCGGCCAAAGTGAGCTGAAAGACAGCAGCGACCCAAACGAGATTCGTCTGTACTTGCACGAGCAGGTCACGAAACTTTCGAAGCTGCGATTTGGCAACCAGCCGAAACCGACAGTCCAGGTGCAGATCGCTCAGCTGAAGTCTCGCTTAGCAGCCTTTGCCGGAAAGCAAGCAGCATGGCGCATGCAAGGTTGGACAATTCTCAAGACGGAACTAGTCGAAGATAATGGCGAACTGAATGTCGACGGCGAACCTATGCGACTGAAAGGACGGATCGATCGCATCGACACTCGCACGATCGATGGCATTACCGAATACGCGGTGCTCGACTACAAAACGAGCGATAAGGTAGCTTCTCCTGAGGAAAAACACCTTAAAAAACGCGAAGGCAAAGTGCTCGAGCATTGGTTGGACTTGCAACTGCCGCTGTATCTGCATCTGTTGGATTCGATCAAGGACATCAAGAACCATCCAATTCATTTGGGTTACGTTTTACTGCCGTCCGATTCGAAGCAAACGCAATTCGCGATCGCCGAATGGGACGCAGAAGATCTGGAGGTCGCCGTCGAAGCGGCGTTCGAAATCGTTCGTGGCGTACGCAGACAAGAGTTCTGGCCTCCCACCGATCCGTATCCTTACAAGAACAATGACGACTTTGCGGCGATCGTGCAAAACGGCATCTTCGGTCGCATTCCATTTGTCGAACCAACGGAGGCAGTAGCATGAACCATCGAATGCTGTTTCCCATGGACGATGAAGAGTCGCCCAAACCTGAATCGAAGCCAAAACCGAAACCTCGCACACGACGGAAGACGGCTTCAAAGACGGCTGCGAAGCCCGATACGCCAACGCGTAGCCAACGTCTGTTCTCGGATTTCGAGACGAAACCACAAACGAAAACGACGGCGCCGACTGTTGACGACGGTCCTGTCACACTGCCTATCAAATTGCCAACCGAACCGCTGTCGGAATTGGGCGAAGTCGAAAACAAACTTATCCGGGCCTCCGCCGGCACTGGAAAGACGTACCAACTTACGAGTCGGTTCTTGCGATTGTTGTTGTTGGATGTGGCTCCCGAAACGATCCTCGCCACCACGTTCACTCGAAAAGCCGCTGGCGAAATCCTCGACCGCGTCGTCACGTGGCTCGGCCATGCCGCGATCGACCCGGACGAGTTACGAAGCCTGGCTCACGCAGTCGACCTTCCAGAGCTGACGCACGAACATTGCCTCAGTAAACTCGCCGTTCTCGCACGGCAAATGCACCGGTTGCAAATCCATACGATCGACGCATTCTTCATGCAGATGGCGATGTCGTTCAGTCTTGAATTGGGTATGACTCCCGGCTGGCAAGTCCTGGAAGAAGGTGGACCAGAAAGCAACGCTATGCGTCAAGAAGCAATCAGCGGCGTGCTTCGACAGGAGTCGCTTGATGATTTGCTCACGCTCGTACATCAGATCGCACCGAAGGGCGAAGCCAAACGCAGTCTCGATCGCACGCTGCAAGGGAGCGTCAGCCAAGCGTATCGGCTGTTCCTGCAATCGTCTGAGAAAGCTTGGGATCAGCTAACCGTTCCGCCGCCGCTTCCGGATGACGAGCTGGACGACGTGCGTCAGGCAATGGCGAACTACGATGACGGGAAAGGCCGCAAGAAACCACGCAAAGGAATTACCGAAGCACTTCGCCAAGACGTTAATCGCATCGTCAACGAAGACTGGGCAGGCTTTTTCGGCGCTGGCAAGTCGATGGCTAGGTACGTCAACGAAGGCAAAGAAAAGTACGGCAACGCAAAGCTAAACGCGGAACTAATCGAACTCTACGAGCGGTTCCTACCACACCTGCGTTCGATGACACTATTTTCGGCGCGTGCGCAAACGTTGGGAACGCATCGTTTCTTGTCAAAGTATCATGCCGAATACAAAAACCTCAAAGAAGGTCAACGACTTTACGGTTTTAATGAAGTTACCGAACTCCTTGCAGAACATACGCAAGTAGGAGACTTGTCACAGTTGGCATTCCGCATGGATCATGGCATCGATCATTTGTTGCTTGATGAGTTCCAGGATACGTCGATCACGCAATGGCGTGCACTCGCCAGTTTGGCAAAGCGCTGCAGTGAAGCTGAGTCGAATCGTTCGTTTTTCTGCGTGGGCGATGTGAAGCAAGCCATCTACGGGTGGCGAGGCGGGTCGAGCGAGATCTTCGACATTCTCGACAAGAAGCTGCCCAACCTGATCGAGTCCGATTTACAAGAAAGTCGGCGATCGTCGCAGGTTGTGATCGACGCCGTGAACCAGATCTTCGAAACGTTACCCAAGTGGGATACTAAACGACTAGGTCGCGCAGACCGAGCAGCAACCAAATTCGAGTTTCCCGAGCACACGACGTATCACGCAAACATGCCGGGATACTTCGCGATCGAAACGTCCGACAATGCAGCATCGTCGCGTGAAGCACAAGAATCCGCCTTGTTCCGCCGCGCTGCCGAACGCGTAGCAGCGATCAGCAAACAAGCGAAGGGGCGTACGATTGGTATTCTCTGTCGCCGTAACAACAAAGTCGGCCAGATGATGAACGAGCTGCAACGGCTCGGCATCGCGGCGAGCGAAGAAGGCGGTAACTATCTCACCGACTCGGCAGCAGTGGAGCTCGTTTTGTCTCTGTTGCATTTGACCGATCATCCGTCCGACTCGGTGACCGCCTATCATTTGGCAAGCTCACCGTGGGGCAGAGCATTAGGCTTGAACGTTGGCGCATGCAAAGAATATCAATGGGAAGATGACGATCCCAAGAAGGACGCCCCCGATCGTCCTCGACCACCAGCCGGTATCGATCCGAAAGCAATCGGATCGCTGGTCCGACAAGCTCGTGCACACCTTTTGCACGATGGATTCGGCGATACGGTTCAAGCATGGGCAACGCAGTTGCGCGGATTTTGCAATCGACGCGAAGCGCGACGACTCACCCAGTTAGTCGAAAAAGCCTACGAATATCAAAACAAAGTCGAATCGCCAACGCAGCTGGGATATCAACTGCAACGCCGCCAATCGACGCGCCCCAGCGAGTTCGCTCGTTTCATTCGAGAAACGAAATTCGCCGACCCATCTAACTCGACGATTCGCGTGATGACTGTTCATCAAGCAAAGGGACTCGAATTTGACATTGTTGTTCTTCCCGATTTACTAGGCCCATTCATCGAAGGTCACGAAACTTTCTTGTACGGACGTCCCAATGTAGAAGCCGACGTCGATCTTGTTTGTCGTTACATGGGCAAAGACAGTGGCCGCTCGTTTTTACCCAAGAAGTTCCTTCCGCTGTTCGACGAATTCGAGGATCGATCGGCCCGAGAGTCATTTTGCGTGATGTACGTTGCACTGACGCGAGCAGCACATGCGCTACATATTTTCTTGCCCAGCGGAATGCAAAAACTTCGCGGTTCAAAAGGCCATCCTGGCTATTTGATCAAAGACGCTTTCATCCCAGGCCAAGAACTTGAGCCTGCGACAACCATGTTTGAAATGGGTGAATCAGATTGGTTCTTGAATTGCGACCAGCCAAAGCTTGCCGAAGAAACTGACACCGAGGAAGTTGGCCCGCAACCTAAACTCGCTCGATCACGCAAACAACGACGCCATCTCGAAACGGTGGCACCGAGTCAAATTGGAAATAATCGATTCGTCCAAGTTAGCGATCGTCTTTCCCGGAAACGTAATTCTTCGCGAGACCGCGGTACGGTTGTACATCGTTGGTTGGCGGAAATTACATGGCGTGATGCTATCCCGCCCGACGAGAAGCTCTTGTCACTCGCAGAATCGTTCACTCAACACCTTGATGTGGCGAAGACGCTGAAGCAATTCAACACGATGCTGAAGAGCGAAGAACTCCGCGACATCCTGGACAAGAAGAAATACCTAGCGGACTTGCGTGCATCAATGCCTAGCTTGCCACCGGATTTCCGAGTCGAAGTCCGCCAGGAGCAACCAGTGGCGGGTCGCGACGGAAACCAAATCGTATCGGGGACGATCGATCGTCTAATTCTCGTTCGCTCGCCGGATGGCAAATTGCTTGCAGCAGAAATCATCGACTTCAAAACCGACCAAGATGCGACCCAAAGCGAACGGTACGAAATGCAGATCGCCGCGTACCGCCGCGTGATTGCTTCGAGCTTGAGAATTGAAAACGTGTCGACACGGCTTGTGTTTCTAACGTAATCCGAACGCGGTGTTGGCCACACAAGCTGTCGATGTCTAACGCTGCAATACTACGACGCGTTCGGCGACTACGTGCGATTTTTTGAGGCTTCGCATGTAACCTTCTTTGCCGAGTACTCCGACTTCTTTGTTAACGAGATGGGACAGACTCGACCCGTCTTTCGTCGAAAGGAATTTCACGACCGCACCGCTTCGATCTGTCAGTGCATACTTGGGCAGTCCGGCACGACGTGCTTGCACGGCAACGAGCGTCCCGCTGGCTTCGAATACAGAATTGTCAATTGATTCGCGCTTACGAAGACCGGCAGCTGACAATTGTGGCGGAAGAGGACTTTGGGCGATACGTTGCGGCATCTCTGGAGCATCTGTGGTCTTGCGATCGCTCGTTAGTTTCTTGGCGTCAAATTCCGGCAAGGGAAGTGGCTTGTTCTTAGGAACGTCGTTAGAAGCCATGGCAACTCCCGATTCGCCAGGGTTTGCTAACTCACCACTTCGCTTTTGTAGCGATTGGAATTCGGCCACCTTGTCTGCCAGTGCTTGCGCCAAGTTTTGTTCTTCGACCGCTTGTGCCTGTGTGACAAGCAGCAGTGTCTGTTCTTGAAGCTTGTCCAGTTTCCAGCTTTCGATGTCACCGAGAATTGCACGCGATAGCATCACATTCAAAGCGTTGTATTTTTCGACGAAGCCACGTGGCTCAGGTGCAGCAAGCGGATCCGTGCGCGAACTGACGGCTTCCCATGTCATAACATTCACATGGGCCAGACTCGTGTCTTCAACAGGTTCCGTTGGTGCTGGACCAGGCGATGCTGGTGCGATCGGTGCGTCGCCTGGGATAAAAACTTCATCGATCGGCGTTGCATCAAATGATTCGAGCGTTTGAAAGTCGGTTACCAGTTTGGGTTCGGGAGCTATCAATTCAAGCGGTTGCGTTTGCTCTTCTTCGTAACTCACTGGCGAAACGTAAGAATCTCTCTCAGTGAATCCAGTGTCATCTGAATTCGTGGCAACGCTTGATTTCGGTGGGGCAGCCAGATCGATTGTGTTTGCTCGACTTTCAACAAGAGAAGCACCGTCTGCTGGCAACTGATATGTTTTAATCGCCATCGGTTCTATCA
>CAYNJG010000358.1:0-5348 GCA_964397295.1 uncultured Pirellulaceae bacterium | reverse complement strand
CTTGCCGATAGATGTTCGATGGCGCTGATGCTCTGAGCAACGTCGACGAGGCTATGCACTTGTGGGTCGAATTCAACCTCCGATACGAACGTCTGCTGCAAGTTGACGTCGTTGATCGAAATGAAAAGACTGCCAGGCGTGGTGGGCGTGATCGATTCTTGGGACGCCAATATTTCCGATGGATTCGTAATCTGTCGACCACCCGTTAGACCGGACATGGCGCCGCCGATTCCAACTCCGGTGGCATGCGCATCGTCAAGGCGACCAATGAGAGTCTGTGAAAACGTTTCGAGTTCCTGTCGAAGAAACTGCAAACCACCTGGCTCACTTCCTTGCGAGATTAGACCAGCGAGCTTTCCACCGCTAATCTCGTGCGGCCATCCCTGCTTCCAAACCTCCAACACACCCGCTTGGTTTCGAAGCAATTCTATGTTTGCAAGTCCCGTTTCGACGGAAAACATTCCGCCGCCGAGAACAAACGTTTCGGAGCCATCAGCGCCGATTTTTCGTTCAACATCAATAAGCGTAGCAAGCTCTTCTACGACGACATCTCGTTTGTTTCGTAGGGCATCCGCGTTCTTACCGGTATTCTCGAGATCTGTAATCTGCGAATTAAGTGAGGCCACCTCCGCCGACTTCACGTTGATTTGAGCAATAACGTTTTCGATTTCCTGTTCACCTTGGAGGAGCATGTCATCCAAAGCAGTCGCAACGCGGTTGATTTCATCGCTAAGCTCGGAGGCGCTGTGTACGACCGCCGAACGCAACGTGGATTCCGTTGGCAAGGCCGACAACCGTTCCAGACTCAGGAAAAACTCTTCGGTACGTTCCTGGATGTTTCCCGTTCCAGGTAGAAAGAGTGTCTCGACTCGCTTGGCTGTTTCCAATCGACTGTCCAACGTTCCACCCTGCGCAGCATTTTCGATCAGTGCGTTTGTCAACGCAGAATCACTCGCGCTTCGAATGTCAGAAATGGACACGCCTGTTCCGATTGAAAAGCCACCCCTGTTGACAGGTGGGTTCTCAGTGAACAGAACCTCTTGTCGGCGGTAACCCGCTGTTGATACGTTTGCGAGGTTGTGCCCCACGACGCTCATGGCCGTTTGGTTTGCGCGTAGTGCGGAGAGTCCTGTTGAAAACGTCATAGTATTGCCCGATCACTCGGCTCGCTTGCTTCAAAAGAACGGCTTTATGCTGCACGTCGATGGCCGTCTCGACCGTATAGCGGCGGCACACATGGTTCGCCTCTCAACGTCTGAAAAACCTGGTTCAATAGTTGGCTAAGGCGAGATGCAAGGTCGCTGTTGGCTCTCGAAATAGCGCTAAGTTTCATAGCTTTTGATCGCAATCGTTGGCAGCGTTGTCGGATCTCCGTTGCGATCTCATCGTCACAGTGTTCGGCGAGCGTTAGCGCCGTTGTTTGCGCGATGGGAACTCGAAAATATTTCGCAATCGCTTCTTTCAGTCGTCTGCGAGCGTCCACTGTTTCTTGTACTGTTACCGTAGCTTTTTCGGATGCAATGTCCGGATCAATCGTGGAACTTTGATTCCGAGAACGCAGATTCTCTCTCAGCCGTTCAGCGGCGACTTGCATCTCATCAAGACGCTCTTCTTCACATTCCAAATGTTGAAGTGCAGACTTCGCCAATAGTTTGACTTGACCGTTCATGCTTTCGTCCGTGGGTTTGAATCTGTTGGCGGCACCGTTGGAGAGTCCATTTGTTTGAGAACCATTTCTCTGATTCCCATGCCGCGGCCCTCTGTCATCGCTTGTCCGATATGCAAGTCAAATAAGCCACCGAACACGTCCGACTGTTCACTGCCGAATAGACCTTCAGAAAGCGTACTTCGAATCTCCTTGACAAGCATGGACGCGAAGACAGACTCGAATGATTGGGCGACCTCTTCGGCACTTCCTCCAACGGACAACGCTTGCGAGTTGATATCCGTCGCGGATACTTTTGGTAGAAGCGAACTGGCTGTGGCTTGCATGTTTTTCCTTTTGGATCAGTTGATAATTAATTCGGCATGAAGAACGCCGGCCTTATGTAGCAGCCGAAAAATCGAGCTGAGATCTTGCGGTGAAACGCCCAAAACGTTCAGTGCTTCGGCCAGTTCAGTAACAGTCGTCGTTTCACCTAGCACTGTCATTGGATTGGTATCCTCTACGAGATCGATTTCCGTTCTTGGCACCACAACGGTTTCGCCTTGGCTGAGCGGTAACGGCTGCGAGACCAGTGGTGTTTCGCCTGTGATCACGGAGATGTTTCCGTGTGTCACAGCCGCCGTGGAGATCCTCACGGTCTCCGTGGCCACAACGGTTCCTGTTTGAGAATTGATAATGACGCGTGCCTTGATGTCAGGGACTACGCTTTCTCTTTGGATCAAACTGATGAATTTGAATCGGTCCTGGTAAAAGCGTGGAGGGACCGCGACGCGCACGATCCCTGGCTCGTCGATGACGGCGGCGCCCATGAACTTCTCGTTAATAACATCTTGAATTTTCGCGGCTGTTTCGTAGTCGGGATTTCGCAATAAGAAACGGACGTGGGCGCGAGGTACAAAGCATTCTGCAACTCGGCGCTCCACGTCCGCCCTTGCGTAGCCAGTCGTTGGATGGTTTTTTTGAATGGTCGCCGCATCGCCGACGGCTACGATACCACCGGTCGTTACGCGACCAGACGCGACCGCGTAGACTTTGCGATCCATGCCCAGGAGTGGTGTCGCCGCGAGCACACCATTGTTCAAGTCTGTCGCCCCGTCTAGCGTTGCGACTGTGACGTCAACTTTGGATCCGATTTGGGCACTGGTTTCCAACTGCGTGGTCACCAAAACGACGGACATGCTGTCGGTCGTAAGTCTGTTGTCGTTGCGTAGCGCCGCCCTGATTTCCGGATCGATGGGACGGCCGAATCGCTGCATGAGACTGACGAGAAATTCTCGTGTTGGCGGAATACTGCCGCCCGTACCATTCAAGCCCGTTACAAGCCCGAGTCCCGTAACTACGTTAGTGCGATCATGCTCCACGTCCGATATGTCTTTGATACGTCGATCGATCGCAAAAGACCATGGGCAGAGAATGACGATCAGCAGCAAGGTGGCAGTGAGTTGTCTCATCTTTGTTTTCCGATTCATTTCGGACGAAGCGAAGGAACGGCAATGTCATCGTGCCTAAAACGGCCAAACTCTATTTATAGCGCGCGCGACCCAACCTTGGTTGGTAAAGTGAGATTCGGAACCACAGCCGACATAACAGATCTTCAAACTTGCAACGTATTGCGAAAGCACACTGTTGTCCGGCATAATATCGATCGGCCGAACAATGCCAGAGATCTTTAACTCTCGCTGTTCGTCAGCTACTAAGCGGGAACGCGTTCCCTTCACTCGCAAGTAGCCGTTGGGATATTTCTCGACAACGGAAACGGCGATCAGATCCGAAAACTCTTGGGCTACTCGATACTGCGAGTTTCCATCGAATGCTCTACTTGAATCGCCAGCCATATTGACGCTGGCCGAAGATCCCGCGCCGCCGCTACTGGCCCCGGCAAAATCGAAGTTAAAACTTCCGTCCGATGATTTGTCCAGTGCCCGTTGGTCTCGATTGAAAACGTCTGTATTTTCCTCGATAACAATCGTCAGCTGATCACCGACATTGTGCGCTCGTGTATCAACAAAGAAATGCGCGAAGTCTTCATTGCGCTGTGCCCATATTGATTGGGACAGTGCGGGTCCAGAGTAGAGAAACAACGATATGAGGATGCCAAAAAGCGGGAGCAAGCGTGACATTTGCAATTCCAACGTTAGCGGGAGGAGGGTACTCAGAGCCGGATTTCAACGACACCCGACGAAACAACTTTCGCATTCAAGATTCTTCCAGAACTTGGGTTCTTCACACGGATACTGTCGCCCATGGAGCCGCGTTGAAGGGCCATTGCGCCGCTGATTCTGGCCTGAAGCCCTGAACCGCGGGCGACGATTTCGATGATGTCTCGAGATTGGATGACGAACTCACGCTTTACAGTAGCTGGCCGATCCAGGTCCAATGTTGCGACGATGGCACCTTTGGCAATTCGTCGTCGAAGCCGTTTACCAACGACGGATTGAGACGCATAGATTTCGCGATCGCTGACGAGTCGGCGTTCTTGAACTACGTCGACTTCCGAGAGTACGGTTCCCGGCTCTAGGTCACGTTGTGACACAAAAACGTCTCGATAAAGCTGGACGTCAAGTGAAATCGAAACGTTCCGAATCAAACGATCCTGGTCTCGAATACGAATCCGCGTGTTCAAGGATCCCACTTTAACGTTGTCGGGCAGGGCGTGCTCGAGCGTGTAACTGGGCCGGAAATACTGATCGGTATTTTGCGGGATTGGCTTGGCTAGTCGCAAATTGATGTCGCCTGGTGGGACGCCCAGCCGACTGGCTATTTCCGGTTTGAGAAAATCGAGAACTCGTGATTCCGGTGAACTGACGTTCGATACTTGCAACAACACTGTCTTCGCGCCTTCGAGTCGGAATGAGTCTTTGGGAAATCCCGCCAACAGAATTCTCAGCTCAACTTGCCGGCGAGTCAGTCGTTTCAGCGAGTCCACAGAATCAAACTCTGCCATGTCCAGTTTCGCAATCTTGCGTCTCGTAACCAGATCTCCGCCGGACACGCGTGCAATGTCAGCGACCTTGGCAACTCCCGATAACACTTCTAATCGACCAAGAAGTTCAACGAGCACGGTATCCTTCGCGGCGAGACACGTTGAACTAAAAACACATAGCAAGAATACGGTTAACATGCTGCGCATCATGCTCTTTCTCCCCTTCGATTACCGAACGATATCCGTTGTGGTGGAAAGCATCTCATCACCCGCTCGGATTGCTCGCGAGTTAATCTCGTAAGCTCGCTGAGCGGTAATCAATGAAATCAGTTCGGTCACGACTTCAACGTTTGACCTCTCCAGTTGACCACCAATCAGCGTCCCCGCGCCGGATTCACCTGGCTGTCCGGCGACAGGGTCGCCTGACGCGACGGTACGCGCGTACAAATTTCCACCTTCGCTGCTTAGGCCAGCTGGATTCGGAAAACGCACCAGTGTGATTTGACCCGCGGATTGTGTTTCGCCCGTGTCGTCGGTGAAACTGACCGTCCCGTCATGACCGATATTGATATTCGCGGCGCCGGATGGAATCGTTACTTGGTCTGTGAGAGCGTAGCCATCCATCGTTACCAATGTGCCCTCGGCGTTCATGCGAAAGGCGCCGTCGCGAGTAAATCTCTCACCACCATTGGGCAAGGTGATTTGAAAGAAGCCGTCACCTTGGATGGCCACATCCAACGGGTTGTTTGTTTGCTCGAT
>CAYNJG010000357.1:0-5372 GCA_964397295.1 uncultured Pirellulaceae bacterium | reverse complement strand
ACAGCACGATCGCGGCGGGTTGAAGGTGCGATGATTTGGCCATGCGGATTCTATGAATGTGTGTAATTCGCAAACTAAAGACAAAATGACTTAAATGTAGTTTAGCGAAATCCGTTCGGAATCAAAATGCGATTACCAATCGTAACGGAATGCTTAACGGAGGGACTTGGGTGAGTTTGCGTTTTTCGAAGCTTCATCACGTCGCGGACGAACCATTGTCCATGCGTGAATCGTAAGCCGCTGACAAGCTGAAAATAGGTGTGGAGCTACTGAACAAGCACCGAGTATGACATTTGGCGTCACGATGTCACTGTGTCCGAGCCTTGTTCGCAGAACAAAACTGCCATAAATTAAAGGATTGCCCAGTCCTCGCTTTCAACGAGAGTATTTTAC
This sequence comes from uncultured Pirellulaceae bacterium, assembly GCA_964397295.1. Lineage (GTDB taxonomy): Bacteria > Planctomycetota > Planctomycetia > Pirellulales > Pirellulaceae > CAYNJG01. Next base: position 4,979 of record CAYNJG010000357.1, on the reverse strand, counting down.
TCCGTTCTTCCCGATGCCTCCCGTCGTATTTAACGTTGAAAATTCGGAGGATTCGCGGGATGCCATCCACCGGACCGTTCAGTCTTTAGCCGAAGGCAAGCTTGCTGTATTCCCAACGGAAACAGTATACGGTGTTGCTGCAAGTGCCCGAGATGGTGAAGCGGTTTCTCGGTTGCTGGATGCGAAGTCCCGATCGGAAGGACATCCGCTGACGTTGGCGATCAAAAGCGCTGCGGATGCGATGGACTATGTGCCGTCAATGAATCCGATCAGTCAACGTTTGGCTCGACGATGTTGGCCGGGACCCGTAACGCTGGTAATGGACGGATCGCAACCAGATAGTCTCCTTCGTCAGTTGCCTGAAAACGTTCAGACAGCGGTTTGCCCGGTAGGTAAAATCGGTTTGCGTGTGCCAGCGCATCCTTTGATTTTGGAAGTTCTGCGGTTGATGCCAGGGCCGTTGGTTTTGTCGAGTGCGAATCGATCCGGCGAGCCCGCACCCGAAACAGCGGACGACGCGGTTAAACAACTCGCTGACCATGTTGATGTAGTTTTAGACGATGGTAAGTGTCAGTTTGGCCAACCTTCGTCGGTTGTGGAAATTCACGAAAACCGTTTGAAGCTACTTCGTCCTGGTGTGGTGTCGGAATCGAATCTTGGTCGACTTGCGAGCGCGATCGTCTTGCTGGTTTGCACGGGTAACACATGCCGTAGCCCCATGGCCGAGGCACTGGGGCGTCATTTGATCGCAGAAAAAATGGGTTGTTCTGACGACGAGTTGGAAGAACGTGGCGTGATGGTAGTCTCGGCTGGAATCGCTGCGATGCCAGGCAGTAGGCCTTCGCCAGAATCCGTGGAAGTCATGTCACTTGCCGGTCTAGACATCGGCGGACATGTCGCTCAACCGCTAAGCCATCGTCTTGCTTTACACGCTGACATGATCCTGACGATGACGAATGGACATCGAAACGCGATCGTACAGCAGTGGCCGCACCTGGCCGAACGCGTTGATGTTTTGAGCACCGATCAAAGCGATATTTCAGATCCGATTGGTGGTTCGTTGGAAGTTTACCAGCACTGCGCTAGGCAAATTGAAGATGAAATGAAACGACGTATCGAAGGACTCGATTTCTTATTGCCGGTCACGGACTGACGTTATTTTTCGCTGAGCCTGTTCTATGAAAATCGCTATAGCCAACGACCATCGCGGGATCGAACTGAAGTCTCGGGTAGTTGCGTACCTTGAACAACAAGGGCACGAAGTCTCGAACATGGGAACGGATTCGCAGGACAGTGTCGATTACCCAGACTACGCGGCAAAGGTTTGCGAACAAGTAGGTGGCGGTGAAACCGACAGAGGAATTCTGATCTGCGGAAGCGGTATCGGAATGAACATCGCTGCTAACAAACATAAGAACGTTCGCTCGGTCCGCGCACAGGACCTAGGTGACGCGGAATGGAGTCGAAAGCACAACAACGCCAACGTTCTTTGTCTTTCTGCAGATCGAATTGGTGAGGGCTCTGTCGATAGTTTGGTCGAACTCTGGTTAACGACCGAATTCGAAGGCGGTCGTCATGCACGACGCATCGACAAGTTAGGTGACATCGACGGCAACCGTAATTGTTGATCGACGTCAACTGTTTCGAGTACGTGGCATGGTGCTAATGCATGCAAAGAAGCACGCACGTTTCGTCACGAGATTTCTTGGAAAAAATCGACTCGGTTGGTATGTAAAACTTCGCGGGATGTTCAGGTTCCATAAGGAAACTGTTCCGGTTGTAGCAGTCGTTTCCTAAGGGGTGAATTTCACCCACACGAAGTAGCTTTTCAACCCCGTCCTAACTCTTGAAGGGCGTTCGCTTGTTGTTAGAGTGAAGATGTCGCTGGATGCGAAAAAAATAGATCCACCTTGCGAACGAGTTCGCATCAACGCACCAGTGATTCCCAAATAGGTAACAACATGGCAACGCCGCATCACTCGATGCCTGACGACGAGGTAGACCAACTGCTGCTAAATGCACAGTTGCGTGACGAACTCGAGCCTTATCTCGATGAGTCGGTTGAACTTGTCAATGTTCGAAACATGCCGACACGAGATGAGAACGAGTTTCTCGCCTCGATGCTCGAATGGGAACGTGCTCCCGTACTGCCTATTAAGCAATGGTTTCAACCAAGCTTGAATCCCCCAGCACCGGACACGCTTGATAACGAGCGATTGCATCAGGTGTTGTGGGATACGATTCGCGCCTTGTTTGCCAAGCGTATTGTCCTGGACTACACGCACCACCTCTCGGATCGTGAACTCTATCGCTTGATTTATCGAGACATCTTGCCCTCGCTCGAAAAGAAGATCGAACGCCGGCGTACTTATTTGCATTGGCTATGCATTGATGCAGAAACGGATGTCGACATCTGGCTTCGCTACTACGCGACCGGAGAAGAACGCGAAGGCTGGGCGAGCGAATCTAGTAAAAGCCTTCCGCCGTCCGAACTACCGCCCTATCCGCGCCGGGTGCCTCGCGGCCCGATGGACTGAGTGGTGTTGGCGCTCGCCATCTGCCCCAATCTAAGCGCGTGACTGCTTCGCATCATCTCGTTTGCTTTTCGAAGCAGCTCGTTTGCGAGCCAGTGGATGTGCTTGTTCGTAAACGCGCTTGAGATTCGCCGTACTCACATGCGTATAAATCTGCGTCGTTGTAATGCTCTTATGCCCCAGCAGTTCCTGAACGCTGCGAATGTCTGCGCCGTGGTCGAGTAAGTGAGTAGCGAAACTATGTCGCAACGAGTGTGGCGTGGTGCGGATGTCGAGTCCCGCAATCTTCAAGTGTTTCTCCAGCATCCGTGCGACACTGCGTGTGGTTAGCCGCGTCCCAAAACGGTTAACGAAAAGCGGCGCGGCACGACCGGTTGGTTCTTTTTCAGACAGCTCACGAACGCGCTGCCACTGTTTTAGGGCGCGAATTGCAAACGACCCTAGCGGCGCAAGTCGTTCTTTACGTCCTTTGCCACGGATCCGCACAAGTCCCTGTGGATAGTCCAAGTCACCGTCGTTGATGCCCACAGCTTCACTTACACGAAGGCCGGCCGAGTACATCGTTTCCAGTATCGCACGGTCGCGGAGTCCGAGCGGATGATCCTTCGGCGGCGTGCAGAGTAGCTTCTTCAGTTCGCTCGACGATAGAAAGTGTGGCAGATGCCTGGACCGTCGAGGATTGCGTAGCGGTTTGGCCGGGTTGTGGTCGATCAGCTTTTCGCGTTGGGCGAATCGATAGAAGCTCCGCATCGACGCCAAACGTCGCGAAACGGTGGACTTGGCGTAGCCAGCCTCGTTGACGGCGGCTACATAGCCTCGTAGATCCATTGTGGTGACTTCGCCGACTCTGACTTCGCGTTCGAAGGAATCGGTGAGATACTCCCGCAGGGCGATCAGATCTTCACGATAGCTTTTGATGGTCAGTTCGGACGCATCACGCTCGACCTTTAGAAACCGCAGAAACCGTGTGATCGTCTTTTCCATGATGGTTTACCAGTCGTACCAAACAGGGCGATGTCACGGCAACAAAAAAGGGGCCTTTGTGGGCCCCATTGTTTTGTTCGCATCGTTAGCGAAAGCGGCGTTGGAATTTCGACTCACACTGGGTCGTCGCGTCGCTCGTCGCTTAGCTGTGGCATTCGAAAGCGTGATGAGCTTTCCGGTGCCATCTTCTTTTCGTGTTGTCTGCGGATTTTCTGACTTAGTACGGCTGCGTCATACCAGCTGAAGCTAAGGTCTTTGTTCGACGCGTAACGTCCTAGAACGCGTAACGCTTTTGAACGGTTGCCATCGTTGTAGAGAAAGATGTATCGTTCTTTCCCTTTGACGAGTGCGAGCACATTAATGTCGTCTGACACAGTTATCTCTCCAAAAAAGCTGCGGTCCATGCAGCCGGCGGCGAAAGCGATGCGTGCAAGCATCGCGCTGCTTTCCCTGCTTGTAGTGTTAGGCCCCGGTACCAACCTGTGAATTAGGTCAAGTCTGCGAAGTCCTCGTTGGTCTGTGGGTATGCATCGGCGTGATAGCCGCAAAAACACCACCCTCTATCAGATGGTTCGGAACAATCCCGAAGAACTTTCATCGGTTGATGCGTACGAGCGTTACGACCCAATTCGAGGACAAACCAAATTTGCAGTTGTAGGGGCTTCACCGATTGCACTGTGAGTACTGGCGGAACTGACTGAAACGCAGGCACCAGCCAAGACTGCATGTTCCAAGAGCCACATCGTGTGGGTGCTGGCTCAAATCGGTGAACTGGCATTGAGCTACTTTCGCAAGTCATCTAAAAGCACTCGCCAAATTCGTCGTAAACCGTCTTTCAATTCTTGCGGGATCAACCGGAGGAAGAACAGTATGTTGGAAGCAGCAATGAGTCTCTCGCGAATGCACATCACTCGAGTCGTAGCATGGTGGTTTGCGGTCACTGTCGTGGTCGCGCTTACACCCTTGTTTCCATTGCATGCCCAAGAAACATTTCCATATGTTGCCACGGTGCAGACGGACAACGCGACCGTACACGGCGGTCCTCAAGCGGATTTTTACACAACGGATCGCTTGCCAAGAGGCACGGAAGTAGAAGTCTATCGCCACGAACAAGATGGTTGGTGCGCGATTCGTCCGCCAGCAACAAGCTTCAGTTGGGTTCCTGCAGAACACCTGGAAATTACGGATAATCCAACTCTGGCTCGCGTCATCAACATACCGGTCAAGACTCGTGTTGGCTCGAATTTCGACGATGTGCACGATGTCGAGTACATCTCGCTTCGCCAAGGTGAGATCGTTGAACTACTAGGTAGCAAGATGCTTAGCGAGTCTTCCGCAGAAGATCCCGTTCGCTGGTTCAAGATTGCTCCTCCAGCTGGCGAGTTCCGCTGGATCCATTCGCGAGCACTCGGTATAGCACCAGCACCGAAACGCAGCGACGACAACGACAGCGTGCAGGTG
>CAYNJG010000356.1:0-5423 GCA_964397295.1 uncultured Pirellulaceae bacterium | reverse complement strand
TATCAATAGCGAATCGCAAAACCAATATCGTTCAAGCAACTCGAAGCCGCAGAAGGATCCGCTGAGCGACGAGGATCTCGAATTGGTCCTGGAATGTGCGGCCCAGTTGTCCGACGAAGCCGATCCGAACAAGCACGCTGGTGGTGGCCAGGTCCTTATGAGCGGCGGCCGAATGTACATCATGATTGCAGGAACCTATCACCCCATGGACGAGATGTCCGGTTTTGCGATTGGTATTGTTGCGGAGGAATTGAAACTCGCCGGACGAGAAAAAGAAGCGGACGAACTGCTTCAAAACCATGTGGCCAAGATGGAAAAATCACAGGAACTTGCGGGCGCGATGGGCATGTTTTTCAACCAGGAAAAGTATGACGAGATTCCGCAGCTCTTTGAGCGTTGGTTACCTGCGGCGCTCGATGAAATCGCCAAAGCACCGATTAACCAAGGTTCTTCTCGCTCGCGCTCACGAAACCGAACGCTAGCCCAATCGCAAGTGCAACCGGCCACTTCGGCAGCGTACACCTTGATGCGTTGGATGGGCAAGATCGGTGCAGATGAAGAAAACGAGCAAGTTCTCGACATCACCAATAGGGTCCTGGACGTCGTTGTTGCGGAAGCCAAAAAGCGGCGAGCTGGAAAGTCAAAGCGGCGTTCGCGAAGTCGATCCAACACAAGTTTTCGTGGTGGTTCGAATTTCCAAATCTTCTATGGCAAAGAAAATGTCTACGCGCGATTAGACTATCCTTCGGCCAACGAGTACGTAAACAACGGCGCGTTGATGTTGCTGCGTGAGACGTACGAGATCTTCAGTCGCAACGAGGTGCTCGAGGATTTGCCGAAACTTCTGCGCGAACGCGTTGCCAAAGCCAAGACCGACAAGTCCCCGGACCAACTCTACGAACAGTTGATGTTGGGCTACGTGCTGTGGTGGACCGAAGAGAAAGAAGAAGCCGTCGAGCTTCTCGCGGATGCCGCCAAGATGCTGCCGGATGATCCGATGTTCCAGCTAGAGATGGCGAATCTTTATCTACTGATCGAAGACCCCGATGCGGCATTGGAAGTTGTTGAGGCGATCGCTCCACGAGATCAAAAGCTTGTTCAACAGCGAGAGATCATGGCGTTGCAGTTGGCGGAACGCTTGGGCGACATCGATCGAGCTCGAAGTGCCGCCGAGCGACTGTTTGGTTTGCGTTTGGATACCAAGACGCAGCTCGGGTTGGTTGATCAAATGCGACGGCTCGGGATGCTGGAGCTAGCCGAAGCCATCGTGGCTCGCGTGCAACGTCGCTCGGGCGGACAGACGAACTCGCTGCCGCAGTTGATGGCGCTATATCAAGGGCAAGGCAAAACGGAACTCGCCGAACAAATTGCCCACACACTGCTTCGCCGCACCAAACCACCAATGTCTACGATGTCGGCTTCAGGCAGAAACCCCTTCCGTTATCGCAACAGCAATGGTGGGAATCGCACCCAGGCGCTGCAGCTACTGAATCAAACCGGAGCACTCAAGGATGTGATCGCGCGGTTGGAAACGCAACTCGAACGGTCGCCCGATTCGATGCGGGCGTACGAGCAACTGATTGAGGCGTATCAAATGTCCGGTAAACGGGACAAAGTTCAAGGACTACTGGAGAAGGCCATCGAGAACCGACCAGACTCGATCGTCATGCGATTCCAGTTGGCGAAGCAGCTGGAGCAGACCGGCAAAACCAAGGAAGCCTGCGATCAGTATCTCGAGCTCATCAAGAAAAAGCCGAGTTGGATTGCAGATGATCTTTACCAGGTCCGTCGGACCTTCGAGCGAGCGAAACGATCGGTCGATTTGGTGAAGGCTTTCGATGACATCAACATTAAGTCGATTGGTCGGCCTTACTACGTGGTCGATTTGGTGACGAATTTGATGCGTGGCCGTGGCGGCGATAGCTCGGAAGAAAATAAGCAAATCGCATTAGGGTTGTTTGAGCGCGTGTTCGAAGCGTTTCCTTCTTACCGCAGCCAAATGATTTCGCAGTTGCGCGATGCAGAGTTATGGAAGAATCCTCGCATTTTCGAACTCGGTAAACGTGGCGTTGTGCCTTCCAAGACGCAAGCCGCGGCGAACCCATGGTTTGGCATCGATCAAATCTATTCGTACAGCAGCGGCGGAAAGGTGAATGCGATGTTCCATCAGATGCTCGGTGGCATCAAAGGGTCCGACCGCGTAGGTGAACTTCGCCAAGCAATTCGAGACGGATTAGAAAAAACGCCAGATTGGCATGGTGGAAAAACCATGTTGGCACTGATCGATTTGCAAGAGAATAAAAAGGAAGAAGCCAAAAAGCAGTTGGAAGAACTGTTCGCAGACGAAAAGCGAATCAAAACGCTACCCGGTCAAGCTGGCTGGATTGTCGGCCAAGAGCTAGACAAATTCGAAGACACTCGGCAATTGGCGGAGAAGCTCTTTATCCATGCGACCAAAGATCAGAACAACGGCATGAACCAGATCGAATACTCGCCCATCGTTCGATTGATCGATGTGTACGACAAGAATGGACGCAAAGACGATGCGCGCGATCTGATGTTGAAGCAGCTGAAGAAGACCAACAACCGGGGCTACGACGACGAGTACTATACGGCCATGCAGCTGGGCAACACTGGTTGGGTTGCCGACAAACTCCTCGCGTTGGGGTATCCCGTAGACGCCTTGAAGTTGTATCGCGAACTGTCGGAAGCCACCCCGGAAATGCTTGAGAGAGCGAGCATGTATGGAAACAGCCGAAACTTGCCAGGCAAAGCGAAAACAGGGGTAGATAAAGCGCTGGCGTCACTGAATGAAACAAACGCGGGCGAAGCGATGGACGAGTTGCTCAAAGCGCCCGAGGGAGCCAAAGCGGAGACGGCGGTTCTGGATGTCATGCTCAAAGTGCCTACGGTTCAGACGCTGAAAAAAGATTCGATGGACAGCCAGCTCATGTCTCTGCTGGACACGATCGCGATTCAGGACCAGGTTGCCAACGGTATCGAAACGCGTTTGAACGAACTAAGAAAAAAACATCCAGCGGATCTTTCCGTAGCGATGGTCCAAGCGATGTTTGTGTTGAATCGCGAAAGTGTTAACGAGGGAAAGACCGACGGCAAGGACACGGAGCAGTTGAAAGAGTTGCTGTCGGTGATTTCGGATAATCCTCTGGATGAAATTGCGGAAGGTCGTCGAGCCAATTCGCGTCAACGTCGACAGGCAATGCAGTTCGTGCCGTTGTGGATCGTAGCGCGGAAGTGTTTGGAAACAGAAGAGCACCGCGAAATCGGCCAACAAATCGCCGAGCAAGCAATCGCAGGTGCTCGACGTCAACTGAAAAATGATCATGCCGTGGCGATTCTGTACGACTGGGGCAATCGATCGATCAAGGCTGGCGATCGCGAAACGGCGGAAGCAAAATGGTCAGAGCTTTTGGATTTGGTCACGAAGCGACCCGTTCGAAAAAAGAAAAAGCAACCAGTGCCGGGTACGCGTCCGGTTGCTCCGCCCAAACGCACGGGAAGCTTGCAGAAAATAAGGGGAAAGGCTCTAGCTCTCGGCGTGTTCGATTACGATCCCGTCGCTTTGCTAGGACTTGTCAATCCGCAAGTGACTCTTTTCGCCGCTCCGCAGTTCGCTCCAGCTTCACCAGCCCGGCCCGCAGCGCCCGGTGCCGCGACGCCTCAACCCCGCGGCAACAATCGTGTCCCACCGCTAACGGTCTCCCAATTCCGCACGACGATCGAAATCGCACTCGCCGCAGCGAAAAACGATATGGCGGCTCTCTCTCAAAAAGCGATTAAGAAATCGCTGGAAGGCGGTATTCCGGTCCCCGATGCGAATCCAGGTGGCGGAAATAGCAGCGGGACCGTTGCTCTTTTTGCTGCGAGCGCAATGCCAATGTCTGTGTCGTCTGCGAACGCGCAAGGCGGCGGTGGTCCGATCGAAACAGAGGTCGCCACTTCGCTTCGCAAGGTGCTTCGAATCTGGGAAAAGAATCAAGCAGTCTACCCGGCGGGCGATGTGTACGAGCTGTTGCATCCGCTGGTCTTCCCCGCGTCACGCCCGGCGGAAATCATGATGTACGCCGATTCCGCCAACGTGCGTAATGGTGAGTGTAAGAGTCTGGGAGTCTCGTTGGTTCGCTGGGCCAAGAACGCGGACAAACTTGATGACCTGGGCAAACGAATTGCAGAACGAGCAAGCAAGCCAACCGCAAAAGTACCAGGATTGGTTTTGCAAACTCATATCGCGCTCGCTTCCGACGACTTGGAGCAAGCCACGGTCAAACTCAAGGAGCTCAGTGAAGACATCAAAAAGCGACCGATGCAGCCGATGATTCAATTGGCGTGCCACGCTGCCATCCCGGCCGCGGAGAAGAAACCGTGCGAAGGCGCTGCCTACGACGTTTTGAGATTTGCCGTTCAGCAGGAATATGCGCAGTCGAAACCGAACAGCAATACAACCCTCAGCAAACTCGCAACGATGGTAAATGGTTACCTCGCTCGCACCGGCGACGATGAGGCCGTAAGCAAGTTCTTCGACGACTATCTCGTCAGCCGTCAGCCCCACTACGCACGTTACAGCGGCGACTATGGTCAGTACCAACAACAACGCGACATGGCCAAGATCGCAGAAGAGGCGGCGAAAGTCGGTGCTTCGGATGTGGCCCTCGATTTCTTGGGGCGTACTCGCGACACCACCATCCCTCGCTATGGCCAGCCGTCGGTGAAGACGGCAATCACCGTTGTCGTGCGTGATCTTTCGTCGCTTCCGGCCAAGGAGCGTTACGAACATTGGTACGACTGGACGATGCCGAAAGAAAAGCGACAGTCGATTCGATTCGCGGCAGATATCGGTACGCCCGTCGAAGCACCCGATGCATTGCTCGACGACAAACTGCGAGCATGGAAGGCCAAGCGTCAGGACTTCGCCTGCAATTTCACGGAGCTCGCTCAAGCCGCACAAGAAATCAACAAACTTCCGGAGTTGATTGAGGAAACGAAAAAGCTACACGAAGAAAAGATGGCAGGTGCGGAAATCTTGTTGCCGATGCTCTTGGTTTACAACGACGACACTGAGGCAGCGAAGCCGCTGGTGGATGAGTTGGTCAAGACGATGACGGAGCGAATGAAACGAACTAACGAAAACCGTCCGGATTTGTGGGGCGACTATGCTCTCTATCGCGCGTGCATGACGCAATCGAAAGCGGCGAGCGAACTTTACTTCCACGGTCGGCACCAGTTGCGCAAACAAGGCCGAGCCTTGTTTGGGAACAATGTCTTACCGCGTTTGGCCACGGACTACGCACAAAGCGAAGTGGCCCACAATGATTTGGAAACGGATCTTGGCCGAACGGGCGCGAACCTAAAACACTGGCATGCCGTCGCAACTCGCAGCAAACGAGACAATGGCACGCATAGCT
>CAYNJG010000355.1:0-5424 GCA_964397295.1 uncultured Pirellulaceae bacterium | reverse complement strand
CGGTTGTCATGACAACCGTAAGCAGCCACAAACGGGCATAGAAGGGTCAACTTCTCTACCACAGATGTGTCGGCCTCCGGCCTTGTCACGTACCAACCTTAAAACCGGTGGCTGACGCCACCAGCAAGGCTTCTGCCTGCTCCGCCCTGTTTGCGGTGCGAATGGTGGGCCAGGCCTGCTGGAAATCCAGGCACGCTGTTGTTGCTACGAGCTCAACAAATGGCGACGAATTCATCAGCCCGGAGGGCGGAACATGGGGGGGCGGCGGCAAAGGTGCCTTCGAAGTGGAAATCTGACTTTCTATCCTAAGGCAATCGTTTTACAAAACTGCCTCGTGCGTCAATAGATCGGTTCGGTTCATGGGACACAGAAGGGTTCTTGTTGAATCGTTAGACGTCATGAGGGCCCGCAAGCAAATGTGGTCTATCCGAGGGTTCCGAATAAAACAGATACCTATCGTCACGCGAGGTTGCTTTTGCTGCCCTCGACGGGGGATAATACGGACCTCGCCACATTCCCACACAACAAAACTATGAAGCAAATACTTCGATTGCTGTCTTTCATTGTGTTTGCCTTTGGGGCTACGTCGCCCACAGCCATGGCCGCCGCGCCAAGTTTTGCAGAACATGTCCAACCGATCTTTGCGAATCACTGTTACGAATGCCACGGTCCGGAATCGCAAGAGAGCAACTATCGTCTCGACGTTCGCGCGGTAGCCTTGGGGAGCGGAGATCTGGGCCAGCCTATCGTCGCTGGAAACAGTAAGACGAGTCCGCTGATTCGATACGTATCACGTGAGGATACCGAGACGCCGATGCCGCCCGAAGGAGACGGCAAAGCCCTATCCTCTGAGCAGATCCAAGTGCTACGCGATTGGATCGATGCCGGTGCTGAATGGCCAGACGAACTCGCTGGCGACGAAAACGAAAAGCTAGAAACCGATCATTGGTCGTTTCAACCGGTAACAAATCCCACGCCGCCCGCCATTTCATCGGGTTGGGCACGGAATGCGATTGACCAATTCGTGCTCGCCAAACTTGAGGCGAACCACCTGCAACCGTCGCCCGAAGCCGATCGAGTCACGCGGGTTCGGCGGGTCTATCTGGATATGCATGGGCTGCCTCCCACGCAACAGCAAGTCTCCGATTTCTTGAGTGACACGAACGCAAACGCTTGGGGCACACTTATTGACAAGGCGCTGAAGAGCCCCCGCTATGGTGAACGGTGGGCGCGGCACTGGCTGGACGTCGCGAGATTCGGTGAATCGACTGGCTTCGAAGTGAACCGGGATCGCGAGAACGCTTATCACTATCGTGACTACGTCATTGAGTCGCTCAACAACGACAAACCGTATCGCGACTTCGTCATCGAACAACTCGCTGGCGATGTCACGGGAAGCGACGTTGGTACTGGCTTCCTGGTTGGCGGGCCGTACGACTTGGTCAAAAGTCCCGACGTGAACTTGACGCTTGCTCAGCGGCAGGACGAGTTGGCGGACTACGTAAATACCACAGCGACGGCTTTTCTGGGGATGACGGTGGGCTGCGCTCGCTGCCACAATCATAAGTTCGATCCGATTTTGCAAAAAGACTACTACGCGATGGCCGCTGTGTTTGCAGGAGTCGAACACGGCGAACGTGAACTGCCGGGTGCCGAAGACCAGAAGCAGAAGATCGATACGCTGGAGTCGCAAGCCAAAACGCTCGAAGCCGAAATTGAAAAACTCCGTGCGAGTGCTCCAAAAGCGACAACAGCCGGTGATCGCGAGCCGGTCAACTTTAAACTGAACGTGGACACCTTCGAACCGACACTGGTGAAGACGGTTCGATTTACGATCAACGATACATCCAACGGCCAACCTTGCATTGATGAACTAGAGATTTTCGATATCGATGGGCAAAACGTCGCACTGGCAGAGTCCGGCGCGGTGGCGACTGCCTCGGGAACCCTGCCAGGCTACAAGATCCATCAGCTCGAACACATCAACGACGGAAAGTTCGGCAACGAAAATAGCTGGGTTTCCAACACGCTCGGAGGTGGCTGGGTGCAGATCGAACTCGCCGAACCTACCAAAGTGAAGAAAGTCCAATGGGGACGAGATCGAATCGGCGGCATCAGAGACCGCTTGGCAACGCAGTACACCATCGAAGTTGCGATTGAACATGACGAATGGACGAAAGTTGCATCGCAAGAAGGGCGAAAACCGTTTGGCGATGCGGAATCAAAACTTGCTTTCATCGCTCGGTTACCAGCAGCCGAAAAAGAACACGCTCAAGCGGTCGTCGATCAATCAAAGGAGCTTCGCAAACAGGCCAAACAACTCGCGGCGAACATTCCGAAGGCATACATCGGTAAATTCAAAGCCGCGGAGCCAGTGCATCGCCTGTATCGTGGCGAACCGACTTCTCCCCGTGAAATTGTCGCGCCGGACGCATTGTCGGTCGTCAGTTCGCTTGAACTCAGCAACGAAACGCCGGAGAGCGAACGACGATTGGCTCTCGCTAAATGGATCGGCAGCCGCGACAACCCACTGACTGCGAGAGTCATCGTCAATCGAGTTTGGCATCATCACTTTGGAACAGGCATCGTCTCGACACCCAGCGACCTTGGCAAGAATGGTGCCGCACCATCGCACCCAGAGTTACTCGATTGGCTGGCCTGGAACTTCATGCGGAACGATTGGTCACTGAAATGGTTGCACCGCGAGATCTTGAACTCCGCGACCTACCAGCAATCCAGTGCTCCCCGAAAAGACGCGTTGTCGAAAGACGCTGATTCACGACTGCTCTGGCGGTTCCCGCCGAGGCGGCTCGAAGCAGAAGCGATCCGTGATTGTGTTCTCGAAGTTACGGGCTCGTTGCAGCATCGTGGCGGTGGACCGGGTTTCTTCTTGCTTGAGGTCGATCACGAGAACGTTCATCACTACTTTCCGAAGAAGGAGATCGGACCGGCAGAGTTTCGTCGCATGATTTACATGACAAAAATCCGGCAAGAACAAGACGCCGTGTTTGGTGTCTTCGATTGTCCCGATGGCGGGCAGGTGATTCCATCGCGGAGTCGGTCAACCACGCCGCTGCAAGCACTCAATTTGTTGAATAGTAGTTTTATGCTGCAGCAAGCGCAGCAATTGGCCGATCGCGTGGTTTCAGTTCACGAGAACGACCAAGCGGTTCAGTTGAAAGAGATGTTCCGATTGACCCTCTCTCGCGAACCGGAAGCAGCAGAGTTACAGTCCGCCGAACAACTCGCCAACGAACACGGTCTGGCCGCCGTCTGTCGTGCCCTCCTCAACTCGAACGAGTTCCTTTTCTTACAATGATTGACGTACGACAACTACTTGATCGACGTAACTTCCTCGGCCAAACCGCCGCGGGATTGGGCGGTATTTCGCTCGCCTCGTTACTCGCCAGCGATGGCCTGCTTGCCGACGACAAGCAAGCAGCTCTGTGTCCCAAGATCGATCCACAGAATCCCAACGCATCACGCGAAGCGCATTTCCCGGCTCGAGCAAAAAACGTGTTGGTCATCTTCTGTGCCGGGGCGTGCAGCCACCTGGATACCTGGGACTACAAGCCCGAATTGATTCGGATGCACGACAAGCCGATGCCGACCGACGAGAAGATCGTCACCTTCCAGGGCGAGCAAGGCACGTTGCAGAAAAGTCCGTGGCAGTTCAAGCCGCGCGGTGAATCGGGAAAAATGATTTCGACGTTGGTTAGTCAGATTGGTGAATTCGCGGACGACATGTGCTTCGTGCATTCGATGACCGGCAAAACCAATACGCATGGACCGGCCGAGAACTTCATGTCGACCGGCTTTACTCTGGACGGTTTTCCGAGCATTGGTGCGTGGTCGACCTATGCACTTGGCAGCGAAAACGAAAACCTACCAGCCTTCGTGGCGATCCCCGACCCACGAGGCACGCCGCAGTCGAGCGTGAACAATTGGGGACCGGGTTTTCTACCTGCGGTGTTTCAGGGAACTGACTTCAACGCAGCCAAGCCGATTCGCAACCTCGCGCGCCCCAATTCGATCGGTCCGGCTGAAGACTTGGCCACGCGTCGATTTCTCAAACAGCTGAACGAGCGGCACCTCGATAAATTCCCAGGCGATTCTGAGCTCGCGGCACGCATTTCCAGTTACGAGTTGGCGGCGAAGATGCAATTGAGCGTGCCAAAGATCAGTGACCTTTCGACCGAATCAGCCCACACTTTGAATGCCTACGGAGCGAACGATAGCGAGAACAAACTCAAATCCGATTTTGCCAAGAACTGCATTCTCGCTCGGCGACTGATCGAGAACGGAGTGCGTTTTGTCCAGTTGTTCAACGGTGCCTACCAAACAGGCGGCGAGGGGGTCAGCAATTGGGACGGACACAAGTTCCTTGAAAAACAATACAGCAAGCACGGGCCGGTGCTCGACCAGCCAGTCGCCGCGTTACTGGGCGATTTGAAGCAGCGTGGTTTGCTCGAAGAGACGCTCGTCGTTTGGTGTACGGAGTTCGGTCGTATGCCGACGTTCCAAAAAGACGCGAGCGGCCGCGACCATAATCCTTCCGGCTTCACAACCTGGATGATGGGAGCCGGCGTGAAGAAGGGGTTTAGTTACGGCGCGACGGATGAATTCGGGTACAAAGCCGTGGAAAACGTCACGACCGTATACGATTTCCACGCGACCATCTTGCATCTACTTGGGCTCGACCACGAACGACTCACGTACTACCACAATGGTATCGAGCGACGCCTTACGGACGTGCACGGCACCGTGATTCGCGATGTGCTTGTTTGACTAGCCATTAGATGAAAGGTCAGACCAAACGTGAGTGAGGGGTACGAAACGACTTCGTGAGAAGCGTGGCAGACGTCATGTCGGCTCGATCCGGTGTATCCTCGGCGTGATGTTATCAGGGATTCTGCTACAGTACGTAAGACGGTGCTTTCTTACACAAGAGACCATTCATGAATACCAAAACAGCCGGCAGCACTTTCGAGGGCAAGAGTGCTGAGCAGTTACCGATCCCCAAGAATCAGCTTCATGGCTGGCGACATTTTTGGGGGATTTACGCAGGAGAGCACGTCGCGGCTACTGAATTCGTGATCGGGGCTACCTTTGTCACTCTGGGTGCTAGGACCAGCGACATCCTGATCGGCCTGATCATCGGTAACGTGTTGGCGATTCTGAGTTGGACGCTGATCACCGCGCCCATCGCCACACAAACTCGCTTGAGTCTGTATACATATCTGCACAAGATCGCAGGCAGTTCGATGACGCGGCTCTACAACTGGGCCAACGTTTTGATCTTTACCGTCATCTCCGCCGCGATGATCACGGTGTCCTCGTCGGCTGTTCGGTTTGTTTTTGGTATTCCGGCCCAACTCGCTTGGTATCCAACTAGCGTGCCCTTTGTTTTGATCGTCCTTGCGG
>CAYNJG010000354.1:0-5467 GCA_964397295.1 uncultured Pirellulaceae bacterium | reverse complement strand
ACGCTACCCAATACAACGCAAACGGCATCACGTAGAAAAACAGCAGCAATGAAACGGGCTTACCAGCTTCCCATTTCCAATCGCCCGTGAACGTGTTCACTGCTAGAAAACCAATGAACACCGCGACAATAACGTCAGTCTTGCTGAACGCTCTCGCCTTGAGGCCATAAAGATTGCGAGCCATCAAATAGGCAACGATAACTCCCGCCAGCAGCAAACGATCCGAGGTGATCACCGACACATGTACGAGCGAGTGCCCCAAGCAACTACCACAAAACAACGTCGCCAAACATCCGCCGACTAAGCCGGTCTTGCGAAACAGGACATAGCACCAGATGAGTGCGACAAGCGCAACGGGCGCGAGCAAAAAGAGTGGTAACATCAGCGGCTTTTCCAGAGATTTCTCGTCTAAAACACTACGTTACGCGACCGGATCGCGAGTAATCCGAATTGGCTTTACGAATTCCCGTGGCGTTTTCGCATCATCGCTTTTCACGGGCGAACACTCGTACGGACTGTGCATGTTTTAGCGATCCGTTTCGGCAGAACGTCTCAGCACTGCGTTTTCAGCACCCTATCATTGGATAGAAAACTCTAAGGATGCGCCATGACTGCAACTGTACGATTCCTCAACGCCGACTTTGATCGACTTTCTCCCAAGCAAGCGGTAAAGACGATACTCGAGCGGCTCTTCAATCGCGAAGGCGGACGCATTTACTATGCGAACGCACACACGATGGTTACAGCGGCATCTGACAAGCAGCTGGAAGATGCTCTCGATAAAACGGACATGCTGCTCGCAGATGGTAGCGGAGTTCGATGGGGCAGCGCCCTTCTGGGAACGCCGCTGACGTACAACCTTAACGGCACAGATCTCGTTCCCGCACTTTGCAAAGCAGGGGCAAAAGATGGCCTGTCGCTCTATCTGTTGGGTGCCAACCCCGGCGTAGCAGCCGAGGCAGCGGCAAACCTTCAACAAGATCATCCGGGCATTGTTATCACAGGCACGCGAAACGGATACTTCGCAGACGATCAGATCGATGATGTCCTGGCAGAAATCCGCGAAGCCAACCCTCACATTTTGCTGGTCGCCATGGGTGTGCCCAGACAAGAAGTGTGGATCGACAAGCACGCTGACAAACTGCCCAACATCACATGCATGGGCGTAGGCGGTCTTTTCGACTTTCTATCCAAGCGAGCGGTCCGCGCACCATTGTTCATGCGCAAAATCGGTTTCGAATGGCTCTGGCGAATGTCAATGGAGCCGCGTCGCCTTTGGAAACGTTACGTAATCGGCAACTTGGTCTTTACGCGGCTGGTTGTCCGCAACGCGTTCGGCGCAAAGTCTAGTCCATCCGGCTAGGCCTGCTGGCCCGCTAGAAACTGGCTGAGACAGCTGGGTTTTCAAACCAGATAACACCCCAGCCACCGTTCTCTTCCGTGGTCACAATATCTAGATCGCCATCGGCATCTAAATCGCTAAGCCACGCGTTATCCATCTTCTTTCGAGTCTCCGCACCAGGCAACTTGATGACCGTCGTGTCAAAGCTCGTCAATTTATCATTGAACTTTGCCATCCAAAAATCACCCGTCTTTGGCAAAACAAGTATTTCTACCTTCGAATCGCCATCGAAGTCAGCTACGGCAATGCCTTTCGGAAAGAGCCCACTCGGTTGTCGAACCACGTGCTCATCGAATTTGGGAATTCCCGATCGATTCCTACGAAGTAGCACAATCAGCGTCTTCTTTTTCAGGCCATGGTTTCCACCCGCGATCGCCAAATCGTCTATGCCGTCGCCGTTCACATCAGCAACAGCCATGAACATCGGCTCGGAGTGAGTGTGCAATTTCAAGCGTTTCCAGCGTTCCGCGACGTTATCAACACCAGGATTTTCATACCAACTGATGTCGATACCGCGATCCGGTATTACTAAATCCGAGTCTCCATCACCATCGACGTCCGACATGATGCAGTTCATGGCCCACCGATTCTTGCCGATGACAAACTCTTTCCAGTTCTTTTCGTTGTCCTTGTTCGTCGCTGGTTGCTTGTACCAGCGGTGTCCGCCGACGATCAAATCGTTCAAACCGTCACCGTCGATGTCGGCAACTCTTGGCACCCGTTCTTCGTTGCGAAACAAAACCATTTTCGTCCATGCATCGACGTCACGAACTCTGTCTTTGCCAGGATTGAAGAAAACAAGACCACCGTTCGCTACGTAGTCAATATCGCCGTCGTTGTCGAGATCACCAATGCCTGAGTCCTCGCATTGGTCATGGTGGAACGTGACAAATTCGTCCCACAGCCCGCGTGCTTTGTCCGGGCCAGGATTGAAATACAGACGGCTGTATCCACCTTCTTCTGCATTCGAAAAAATGTCGAGATCGCCGTCGCCATCCCAGTCATGCAGGTTAATGCCATCGGGGCCATCGTCGTTTGGGTCGGGCTGAATCACGTTGCATCGCCAACCCGAGGCACCCGGCTTGCCGGAGTACTTTTTCCAAGCGGCTAAATCCTGCGCCTGAGCCAGCTGCGTTGATAGGAAGACTATGCATAGAACCACGACGGTTCGAGTTGTCATTTTGATCAGCCCCTTCCGATGAGTCTCGTGCAAGCCGCCATTCTATGACGTCATTTGTGTGGTTTTCCACAACCTAGGAAAAGTAATCAAATATTTAAACCTCCCCGTCGAATTGGAAGCAATGTTCGGGTTTACTGAGCGCGACATGTTTCGTTGTTTTTTTGCTGTAGTGAGTGAGGTCGTTGATGCGTTTTTCTGCTTGGATGCTGTTGATTAGTGTGCTTCTCTTTGTTGGATGTAGTCGGACACCGCCTACAAAATATCGGCTCCAAGGCTTTCACGCTGACATGCCGTTGGACGAGTTGAAACAGGAACGTGAATGGGTTCCTGCAGAGTTGAAGGGCTGGGACTTGCAAAGCGCTGGTGAATTGAACGGAGTGGCAGGAACGTTCTACGCAAACGAACACAACAATGTCGTAACTCGCGTTAGATTCTTTGCGGAGGCAGATCAAGAGCTCAGTCAGGATCAGCTGAAAACGACTGCTGACGAGTATCTTGCTGAAATCGAAAAGCAGTATGGCGAATCCACGTTCCCTTCTGTTCACAACGATAATCCTAGTGTCGATCGCACTGAGTGGCTCGACCAAGACTACGATTTGGTCGTTACGCTCCGCGAAACGGACTTACAAGTTGAGATTCGCAACAAGTTAGCGCGATCGATTGAGGTACGGGACGACAATGCAGATAAAGTGAACTGACGCAAACGCATGCTTGTATTGCGTTAGCCCAGAGCGTGTAATGTCGGCTCATCAATAGGTGGATCGACATTACCAAGAGGCTTCGCGATGCATTGCGGTCACTTCTTTTTGACGTTTACTATCTTGCTGGGATTCGTTTCGTCGTTGCAAGCGGCTGAAAAACCAAACATCGTTCTGATTTTGGTCGATGACTTGGGCTACGGAGATCTCACGAGCTACGGCGCGAAGGATCTGAAAACGCCCAACATTGACGAGTTGATGTCGCGAGGCATGCGATTCGATCAGTTCTACGCGAACTGCACCGTCTGTTCGCCAACGCGAGCTTCTTTGATGACGGGTCGTTATCCGGACATCGCAGGTGTCCCCGGTGTTATTCGACAGTGGCCGCCCGACAGTTTCGGCTATCTCGATCCCAATGCACCCACGTTGCCGCAACTACTGAAAACGGCGGGCTACCACACTGGCATGGTCGGCAAGTGGCATCTTGGATTTTCAAAACCCAACGTTCCCAATGATCGTGGTTTCGACCACTTCCATGGCTTTCTGGCCGACATGATGGATGACTACTACACGCATCTTCGTGGCGGCAAGAACTGGATGCGGCTGAACGACAAAGAAATCAACCCAGAAGGCCATGCGACCGATTTGTTCACCGATTGGTCGATCGATTACATCACGGATCGCAGCAAACAAGACGCGCCGTTCTTTTTGTACCTCCCCTACAACGCACCACACTTTCCGATTCAGCCACCGAAAGAATGGCTGGCGAAAGTCACGGCAAGAGAACCACAACTCGACAAGAAGCGCGCCGCCAACGTCGCGTTTGTTGAGCACCTGGACGACCGCATCGGTAAAGTTGTTGCGGCGATTAAAGAACAGGGAATCGAAAAAAACACCATCGTGATCTTCTCATCGGACAACGGTGGATCACTGTATCACGCGCAAAGTAACGGTGATCTTCGCGGCGGCAAGCAGGATCACTGGGAGGGCGGTATCCGCGTGCCCACGTGCGTCGTTTGGCCAGGCAAGATCCCGGCAAAGCGTTCAAACGAAATCGGCATGACGATGGACTTTCTGCCCACGTTGTGCGATATCGCGGAAGTTGACGTCAAAGAACATGTCGACGGAGTAAGCCTCAAAGGTATCTGGCTCAACGGTGGTAAAGCTGATCCTGATCGGACACTGATTTGGGTGCGGCGTGAGGGTAACAAACGGTACCAAGGTCGCGCATACTACGCGATTAGAAAAGGTCCGTGGAAACTGCAACAGAGCTCTCCGTTCGAACCGATGGTTTTAGTCAACTTGCAAAACGATCCAAAAGAAACCGACCCGCAGCAGCCCGACGGCAAGATTGCGGACGAACTGCGCAATGAGTTGATGCTACATCTACAACAAGCCGGAAAAGTGCCCTGGCAGCGGACCGACTAACCTGTCGCAAAACTACCAGCTCAGTGCGCCAAGTTAACGTTGAAGTTTGTTTCAGAATCGGAAAGCACTTGGATCGTAGAAATTGCGAGAGCAAGTGCGTAAAATGTGGGCCGTCAACTTACGAACATCTCGCCAGAGAAACACCATGGCAAAAAAAACTTGGACGCTGTTTGATCAAGCAAATCCCAACCTCCAACGGCCAGAGCTACCGAAAAACATTTCGTTGAATACGCTCAAACATGGTCTCTCCGCCGGTGTGGACGTGGTGAGCATCGACAACGGAAAATTAGAAATTCGTGTGCTGCCAACTCGAGGCATGAACATCTGGAAAGCGTTTTGGCGCGGAAGTGATGGCCAAGAAGAAATCGGTTGGAATGCACCAGTCCGCGGCCCCGTGCACCCGCAATACGTACCACTCTCGGAACCCAGCGGGCTCGGTTGGCTGGACGGATTCGATGAGTTGTTCGTCCGGTGCGGACTAGAAAACAATGGGGCGCCAGAATTTGATGACGCTGGAAAACTGCTCTTCCCGCTGCATGGCCGAATTGGAAACAAACCAGCACACAAGGTCGAGGTCTCGATCGACGATGCAACGGGCGAAATAGAACTCACCGGCTGGGTGGACGAAGCTCGTTTTCACTTTTTAAAGGTGAGCTTAAAAACGACACTCAAGACGAAGAAGGATTCTCCCGGATTCGAAATTGTTGACGAGATCACGAACCTTTCGGCAAGTCCCGCCGAAGTACAGATGCTTTACCA
>CAYNJG010000353.1:0-5569 GCA_964397295.1 uncultured Pirellulaceae bacterium | reverse complement strand
CCTACATATCGACATATTCATGGAAACCTCAGCCCGAAAATCAACAGGCTGCTAGGCGTCATCACCTCGGTTGATTCTCCCAGAACAAATACGGGAAGCAAATGGAGAACCCTGCCGCAGTGTTGGTTTTCGTTTCCCGATTCTCTTCGTTTTGTTGCCAGTCATTGCAGGCGGTTTCGTCCCCAGTTTGTCCCCCGCTCGCATGCGATAGCCCATTTCGGGCGGACATAGCGAGGGTGTAGTTTAGACGGCTAAAGTCTGTTGGTAGTTTTTCTTCGAACTGTTCGGGCGAGACGTGGCTTTGCACATTGAAAGCCGAGGGAAATGCGACTTTCGCTGAAATCGCCAAAGAACTCGAAAGTGCTCTAGTAGCCCGACCAGGATTCGAACCTGGGATACCTTTTTAGAAGAAAGGTGTGATCGTCCACTTCACTATCAGGCCGCTACTGGTGAGCGGAAGGCAAGGGAATTGAACCCTCAGGTGTTTGAAAAACACCCACTGCTTAGCAGGCAGCTCCAGCGAACCAATATCTGGCTACCTTCCGTTTTCGTGTCGAGTGGACCGCCGGGGAGTCGAACCCCGATTACCTGATTGCAAGTCAGACGTCTTTCCGTTGGACCAGCAGCCCGCTTAGTTTTCAGTAGTGATCGAGGTGGGAGTCGAACCCACAAACACAAAGCTCTCAACTTTGCCGCTCTGCCTTTTGCGTACCCGATCGTTGGTTGTTTGGTTTGGCGGGTCCGGGTTCTCCCGACATACATGCCTTCGTGGGCACGTGGAGTTTGGACGTCGCAGGGTAACGCGACGCACCTGGCCAGTTTTGGGTTGGCCAAAACTCGACCCGCAAGTTGCAAGCCCCGGAATCGAACCGGGCGACCGACCGTATGAAAGTCAGCTCAGTACCAACTGGCCTGCAATGAACAAAGTGGCTAGGTGCGAGTGACTAGAAACTAACTATTGTCATTCGCCACTAGGCACTCAGCAGTGACGCGAACGGGACTCGAACCCGCGAACATCAGGGTGAAAATCTGATATTTCTACCAACAGAAACTACCGCGCCGTTGTGTGTTGTTCTTGCTGTCTCCTGTGGTGTCATCGAGGTAGCACGGGTGGGACTCGAACCCACAAACACGAAGGTTTAAGCTTCGTCGCTGTTCCGGTTCGCGTACCGTGCCAAAGGTGTTTTGTCTGTGTCTGCGTTCATTGAGCGGTTGCCTTGTATTCGACCGCGTCGTCGTTGCTTTGCGGACCGCGCAGGTCGTTTTGGTGAATACTCGAGGCCACGTTGCTTGTCCAACCACGTGACCATTTCGGCCGCAGTGGCGAACGTTTTTTCTTTGCCGTTGGCCAGTGTCATGGTGTAAGGGTTGCTGTTGATCATCTCGCTGGTCTCGTTCAAGTAGCACGGGTGGGATTCGAACCCACAGTCACCTGTGTTTGAAACAAGTCGCTCATCCGTTGGCGTACCGTGCCGTTTTTTTCGATGGTTAACTTTCGGAACAGGGCTGGTGAAGGGATTCGAACCCCCGTGGTTCGGTTTACAAAACCGACGCATCGCCTCTCTGCCACACCAGCGTTGTTATTCGTTTGAGTAGTGTTTAGTAGCCCGCTAAGGAGTCGAACCTTACACCCGTGATTCGAAGTCACAGGACCATAAATCCCATGGGCAGGCCATACGATTGATTTGCATCGTGAGTACACCCAGCTAGAGTCGAACTAGCCATCCTTCCTTCGCAGGGAAGGCGACACTTCCCGTGTTGGGTGCGATTGTTTCAAGTACTGCGAGTGAGATTCGAACTCACAAACACCGGTTCCTAAGACCGGCCGCTCAAGCCGTTGGCGTATCGCAGCATTTCTGTTTCGAGCTTCCGCTCTAGCGACCCCGACGGGATTCGAACCCGCAACTACTGCTTAGACAGAGCAGCTCCCCTCCCAGGGCGATCCGAGATCAGTTGTTGTTGCAACTCCTTTTTAAAGGCACCATCGAGATTCGAACTCGGTCAGCATGTTTTGCAGACATGCCCCGCGCCACACGGACTAGTGCCATTCTCAAACTGTTTTGCAGACATGCCCCGCGCCACACGGACTGGTGCCGTCTTTCAACGAGTCGTCGAGGTGGGAATCGAACCCACTTACCCCGTTTTGTAAGAACGGTACATCTGCCGGTCTGCCACTCGACGTTTGTCTTGGCCACGAGACTTTCGTCTTGAAGCCACGTAGTGGGAATGCACGGAATCGAACCGCTCGCCGCCACCGCACAAACAAGGCAACTGGGTTACAACCAGCCGTGCGGAAACACTCCCAAATTGTTTTCAATCGGGCGGAAGACCTGGGAATCGAACCCCGGACATCACGCCGCTGTCTTTCTCTAAGCGGAAGGCCAGGGACTTGAACCCTGAACGGTTTTCACGCCGCAGCTGTTTTCAAAACAGTGTCCTCATCCAGCCGGATGCCTTCCGTATTTCGTTTAAGCGCCGGGGACAGGAATCGAACCTGCGACTTTCTGGGTCAGAGCCAGACGCAACTACCAACAGTCGCTACCCCGGTATGTCTCGGAGTAAAACACCAAGATCGAATGCCACCTCGATCCACCTATGCAGTGCTTTACTCTTTGATTTCTTCTAGCTGCCGGGGCTGGAATCGAACCAGCATCTCGATGTTCAAAGCATCGAATCCTACCTTTAGACGACCCGGCATCGGTCTGTGTGTTGTTGTCTCGTGATTTGTTTTGGGCACAAAAAAAGCCCAGTGTCTTGTGACACCGGGCTGGGATGATTCGCATCGTTTCAGCCAAGTAGTCACAAACGCATTCGCTGCGCCGAGAGCATTTCCACCGATTGATATTCGGCGGCCAAGCAACGTAAATCGCTTGCGCAAACTTGCAGCGTCCTTGCATCACGTTCGGTACTTAGCAGAGAGAGGATCATGCGTTCGGTGTTCAGTTGTTCGTGGTTTTTGTTGAGCACGTTGTGTGCTTGTAAAAGGTAAGACGTTGTTGTGTGTCTTGGGTTCGCTCGAAATTCGTTTTTGCTTCGACAGTTTTAACGAGACGTCGGATCAGCACGTCCCCAAGGAATCGAACCCTGGTTTACTGGGTTGGAACCAGTCGTGTTGCCACTACACCAGAGACGCGTTTACGAATCTTTCTGAGGTCGATCGACGGGAATTGAACCCGCGAGGGCTTGCTTCACAGGCAAGCTCCCGAACCAGCACGGGACGATCGACATATGTGTAAATTGAAGTCAGGACGGTCGGATTTGAACCGACGATCTCGTGTCCCCGAAACACGCGGAATTCCAAGCTTTCCCACGCCCTGATAATCGAGTTGTTTTTGGCTAACGGCCAATCAAGCACCGGCAGCAGGAATCGAACCTGCGTAGAGTTGCCTCACAGGTGGTTAACAGCCACCCCCTGACACCAACGTCAGCCCACCGGTAAATGTATTTCGTTGTCTTATAAGTAGCGGGAGATGGATTCGAACCATCGACCTCAAGGTTATGAGCCTTGCGAGCTGCCAAACTGCTCTATCCCGCGAGTGCGTCTAGCGAGAATTGAACTCGCGACTCTTACTTGGCAAGCAAGCGTGTTACCACTAGCACCATAGACGCATCTTTTGTTGTGTAGTTGTCAGAGCACCGTGCGAGAATTGAACTCGCATCGCCTCGTTACGAAGGAGGCATCTTTCCGTTGGAACAACGGTGCGTTTTTTGGCGGTCCTAGCCGCCTATTCTGTTAGTAGGCCCGGAAGGACTTGAACCTTCTCGATCTGATTAAGAGTCAGACATGCTGCCAGTTACACCACAAGCCCGTTTGAATTGCTCTCGCTCTTGTTCTGCGTTGTCTTTTGCGAGTGGTAGTCGCGGGAATCGAACCCACCGCCGCTCGCTTATAAGACGTGCTTGACCAACCAGGTCCCGACTACCTTGCGAATTTGATCGCCAAGTAGGGGCACAGAGGATCGAACTCTGCTCTTCCGGTTAAAAGCCGGATGCTTCGCCAAAAAGCTTTACCCCCAAAGTTATTGGGGTATGCGTTTCAAACGGATGTGATCTGACATTTGTTAGCTCCTTAAGTTGTTTTGTTCTCTTGCTATGTAGGAGTGGTCGCCCTGAGAATCGAACTCAGCGCGCTTCCTGTATCAGAGGTAGTTGAGCTACCAGCTCTCGACGACCGTGTGTTTCGCGTTTAGTTAGAAGTCGCGTTTGGTAAGTCGGGTACCTCGGGGTCGAACCGAAAACCTCGTGGTCCCAAACCACGCGTGCTCCCATCTGCACCTCTACCCGATAGTTGTTTGTCAGTGTTTTTCGCAGTGGACTGGGAGGCGCTCGAATCCTCGTCTCCTGGGCTTCAACCAAGTGCTATACCGTCTCAGCTACCAGTCCGTATTCTGTCACTCCACGAAAAAAGCCCGATGCTTTTGCGACATCGGGCTTGCGTCATTCGCGTTAGCATCCGGTGTCACATTGGACCAGTGTTTTTGGGTTGTGTTGGCTGTATATTCCACGCGCCAGCATTGAATCCAAAACTCTCAATCATTCGTTTGGTATGGGGCTGCGTTGAAATCATTTGTCCGTATCTTTTTTATGTGTTCCAAACGCGGTAGTGCGTTCGTACAGATAGAGACGGGGCTTTTCCAATTGGGTTCACTTCTTTTTGAAAGGTGAACTTGAAAATATGAGCCAGCACGTTTGATGCTTAGCCGCAACAGTCTCGCTCGGTTGATGCGACACCTCGTTCAGGTGTTCCTGATTCTCAACGCACCTACGCGAAGAAGCCCGATCGCCACTGCCAGTAAAACCAGCAGTCGACGTATGACCCGCAGTTTCGCTTCCGATTTTGCCGAATGGACGACCTGTCGTAGCGATTGGCGACAATCATGGATGCACGGCGCACTGGTTGCGACTCTTTGCTTATCAATCCACCGCTCATCGCTGATAGACTCGGTGGACCACGCGAAACCATCCGCGAACTGAATAGGTATCGTCGCATGATTGAAGTTTACGAACTGACCAAGACCTATGATGACATGCAAAAGGGGAAGTTTACGGCCGTTGATCGCCTAAGCATCCAAGCTCACGCTGGACAAATCTACGGGCTACTCGGACCCAACGGTGCCGGGAAAACAACATTGCTTCGCATTCTTAGCACGGTGCTTTCTCCTACCTCGGGCACTGCGATCATCAACGGATTCGATGTCCAACGCGACGCAGCAAAAGTTCGTCACCAGATTGGATTCGTATCGAACAACACGTCAGTCTATGAACGGATGACTGCACTCGAAATGGTCGAATACTTCGGTCGACTCTACGGATTGTCGGCCAAAGAAGTTCGCTACCGAGCTGACGACATCTTCGAACGATTGTCTATGGCAGACATTCGAAATCGACTTTGCTCGAAAATGTCGACTGGCATGCGACAAAAGGTATCAATCGCACGAGCGCTTGTTCACGACCCGCCCGTTTTGATCTTTGACGAAGCCACCGTCGGGCTGGACGTCATGGTAGCCAGGTCGCTGCTGCAGATCATTGCTCAACTGCGAGACCAGGGAAAGTGCATCATCTTTTCGAC
>CAYNJG010000352.1:0-5634 GCA_964397295.1 uncultured Pirellulaceae bacterium | reverse complement strand
ACCAAACTCTGCATCAATCCAGCTGGGACGCCGTTGTGGCTCAACTGCAAAAATGTGACGTTCAACAAGACGGCGATTCGCTAAGCCATGTACTTCACTTCGCGAATGAGATCCTCGCCGATCATCAAGCGAAACAGTCGAATAGGCAACATCTCGAGGCGGAGCAACAACGGCTGGCATCAGAACTGGAGCAACTGAAAACGGATGAAAGTGCCGCATCGAAAGAGCTCGAGCAGTGGCAGACCGGTTGGGCGGCGGCGATGGAGTGGATCGATTGCGAGGCGGAAACAACGGCTGTCCAAGCACTCGCTCGGCTTGAGGGAATCGAAAAGCTGACAGATCGGTTCGAAGATTGGACCAAGAGTACGCAACAAATCGCAGCGGCTTCCGCAGCAACACAAAGGTTCGAAACCGACGTAAAGAACATCTGCGAGCGAGTGAAGATTTCAGAAAGCGACGCAAAACCCATCGAAGTTGCGCAACAACTGAAACAACTCCTTGATAAAGCTCGTTCAAAAGAGCAGGCCGCCAAACAAAAGACAGAATCACTAAAGAAGCAAACCGCAAAAATGACGGAACTGAAGCAGGAATCATCGGACCTGGACCGCCGTCTAGCTGAGTTCCTGCAACTGGCTGGCGTCAAGTCACATGACGAGTTACTCAATGTCGAAGCACTTTCGATCTTGTCGCAGCAGCGAGAATCGGCGGAAACGGAAATTCGCAACATTGCCGGCGGTGTTGATTTCGAAGATTTTTTAAAACAAGCAGAAGGCAAAGACGAAGCGGAACTCGAAGCGAATATCGAACGACTGAATGTTGAGATTGCAGAGCTCGATGAAAAACGTGACGAAGTTGCAGCTCGACTAAACGAAGTCGTCAAAGCCATGGACGAAATCGACGGCAATGATTCAGCAGCCCACGCTGACCAAGTTGCCATCAATCGCTTATCGCGCGTCCATGAAGTTGCCGGGCGGTACGTGCGTTTGAAAATCGCCGAATCAATATTGCGACAGCAGGTCGAACGCTATCGTGAGGAAAACAAAGATCCTTTGTTAGCAAAAGCCAGCGAATTTTTTGCGACGATGACTTGCAATGAGTTCTCGGGATTGCAGATGGACTACGACGAAAAGGACGGACGGCCGATCATCGTCGGCGTACGCGCAGGATCGAAAACTACCGTCGATGTCAAAGCAATGAGTGACGGAACACGCGATCCAATGTTCCTTGCCTTGCGTTTGGCTTACCTGCAACGAAGGTTGGGACAGTACGAACCGATGCCCTTCATCGTCGACGACATTCTTATTCACCTCGACGACCAACGCGCTGTTGCAACGCTGCGAGTACTGGCGGAACTGTCAGAGCAAATGCAGGTTTTGTTCTTTACTCATCATGATCGGCTCCGTGAATTAGCGGAAAAACACTTACCGTCCGAACAACTTACCGTTCACGAACTCGAAAAGGCAAACGCACAAATTGCCGCTTCACCTCGACGACCAAAGTAGGGATGCCTATGTGTTGGTTGGCACACATCTTGCACCTATGTCTCGACGTCGCGGTCACGCTTCTTTTCTTACGCGGAAATCTTCCGAGAGCAGGAAATAGTTACCGAGGCGAAGTGCTTAGTTACAAAGTGCGGTTTGGACCGATGTAAGGATTACAGAGGTTCGAATCGCGACAGGGAGGAGGGGTGCCATGGATGGGACCTTACTAGTTGCGGCAGGAACTGCCGTTTGTTGTTTTCTTGGCTGGCTTGAATCGCATCAGCATCGCAAAAACCTTGCGAAAATTCCTATTCGAATCCACGTGAACGGAACCCGAGGCAAGTCGGGGGTTGCCCGCTTGATTGCTGCGGGATTGCGGGCCGGTGGTGTGCGGACGTTCGCAAAGACGACTGGTACGCTCGCCCGGGCAATCTTCCCGGATGGCAGTGAGTATCCGATTTTTCGTCCGGGACGCACGAACGTTATTGAACAGATTCGCATGGTGCGACTCGCCGCAGAACAAAAAGTTGATGCACTGGTCATCGAGTGCATGGCACTGCATCCAACGTTGCAATCATTGTGCGAGTTGAAATTTGTTCAGTCCACGCATGGCGTGATCACGAACGCCCGGGCTGATCATTTAGACGTGATGGGCCCTACAGCAGAAGACGTTGCCTCGGCGTTGGCTTCGACGACACCTGTTCGAGGTAAACTCTTCACTGCCGAACAAAAGTATCTGCCAACCTTTCAAGTTGCTGCTGAAGACCGAAACACCGAGTTAGTCGCGGTGGGAGATCGGGCCGTAGCCTCGGTCACTCGCCGCGACTTGGAGCCATTTTCTTATGTCGCTCATGCCGAAAATGTCGCGCTCGCATTACGAGTCTGTGCGGAGTTCGGTGTGGATCGCCAAACGGCACTGGAAGGTATGTGGGCGGCAACGCCGGATCCGGGTGTGATGACGGTTCTTCGCGTACGGCGACAACGTCAGCGGATTGCGTTCATCAACGGCTTTGCGGCGAACGATCCAGAATCGACTGGCAAGATTTGGTCGATGATGCTCGAGCAACACAAACACTTTCAAACTCGAATTGCCGTCATCAATTGTCGCACGGATCGTTGTCATCGATCTGTGCAACTCGCGGAAGCCGCAAAAGCGTGGACTCCGGCTGATCACTACATCGCGATTGGAACTGGTACCGATGTGTTCGAGCGAGTTGCGGTGGAGCATGGAATGGATCCGCTTTCGATCGCAACGATGGAAGGAGCCTCCGCCGAATCGGTCGCGAATGAGATATTGCGGCGTTCCGGCGATTCCGCGGTCATCATGGGCATGGGGAATACAGCCGGCATCGGATTACAGTTGGTCGATCATTTCGAAGGCATGAAGCAACCGACATTGAAGCTGGACCAACAAGAATTCAAAGTTGCAATGCAGGAGGCAGCGTGATGGATGCATTAACCGTTTCACTGGCCATAGGACTGATTGTCAGTCTTGCGGTCACGGAGATTTTTGGGCTCACCGCCGGAGGAATGATCGTCCCCGGCTACTTTGCGTTATCAGTGAGTCGCCCACTCGACATTGTCATTACGTTGCTCGTAGCGATGCTCACGTTCGGCATCGTACGATTTCTTAGCCAACACATGATAGTCTACGGTCGACGCCGCATTGTGCTCGCTCTGTTGCTTGGCTTTTTGATTGGGTCCGCCGTTCGCGGTTTAGCCCATGCATGGACAACGCCCGAAATAGCCACGTCGTACTTTGCTGTCATTGGTTTCATTATCCCGGGTTTGATTGCCCTCTGGTTTGATCGTCAAGGCGTGATGGGAACGCTCGGCTCGCTTGCGACTTCGACAGTTCTCGTTCGCCTGGCACTTATTGTGATTGGTTTGGAGGTGGCACTATGAAGTCTGTTTACTGGCGTCCCCAAAAAGTGGCTGGATCGACGACGCTCTACATTGGACTGTTTGCGATTGCCGTTCTGGCCGTTGTCGAGCTGCTGCCTCGATTTGCTACGCCCAAATTCGCGGAAGATAAACTCGCGGCGAATCAGCACGCACAGTTGTGCCGTTACAAGATTCGCGAAGTGAGAAAATCCCAAGGACTCAAAGTCAACACGCTCTTTGATCCAACCAAGAGCGGCTTGATCGGTACCGCAATGACGTCGCTGACTAGCAAGCCGGCGAATTTGGAAGCCAAACAGCTGTCTTTGCATCCTCAATTCCCGTCTGCTGTAGTCCAGATGCTCCGCGACGCTGGAGTTCGCAATGGAAACACGGTCGCTGTGGGTTGGACCGGTTCTTTTCCCGCGCTAAATATTGCTTTGAGCTCGGCCATCGAATCGATGGAGCTGAATCCGATCGCAGTCGCAAGCGTGACCGCATCACAGTACGGAGCAAACGAGTCCGAGCTAACATGGTTGGACATGGAATCGTCGTTGCACGAAGCGGGACTCATCGGCTTTCGTTCTTGCGCCTCGACGATCGGCGGTCCATCTGACTGTGGCCGCGGCATGAGTGACGAGTCGCGCACCTTGGCAATCGCAGCGATGAAACGGAATGGAGTTTCTCAGATCAAGGCGAAGCACTTGTCTCAATCGATCGAACGCCGCATGCGCACCGTTAACCGCGCTGCGAAAGATCGACCAATCGCGGCCTACATCAATGTGGGTGGCGGAGTGGCTTCTAGCGGCGGATCCGATTGCGTGTTTCAATCCGGGCTGAACTTGAAAATCGACGCGGACGAAGCCCCGGATTGCATAATGCAGCGGTTTGCGGCCAACGGTACTCCCGTGATTCATCTTGCTCGACCGAGAACACTGGCAAGACGTCTGCATTTTTCGAACGAGCAGACTGCATCGATGGTTTATGCTTCGACGGAAAACCCGAATCGCTGGTTAGCCGCGTCGGCGTTTTTGATCGTCTGCTTCGTGTTGCGTGGCGTGGTCTTGAAGGACTTCGGTAATCGAATCGGTTACGCGATTCTTCGACGGCTAAGCCGGAAACCGGAGTTTCGTGCCGTGGGACAAGTCAGTGGCCCGCAATTGATGGCGTGACTCTATTCAGACTTTGGTTTCGTCTCAGGTTCGGTTTCTTTGCGGATCCGAATATTGCGATATGCCGCTTGCGTATCGAAACAACAGATACCAAGCGGCTTACTGGGATCGACCTCCAAGCGTACGGAAAGCTGCTTGGAATCCACCTCTTTGCTAACCATCTTTTTGTCGTTGATCCAAGCCTCGAGCACACCCTTGGTGACTCGAACACGAATCTTGTACCACACTTTGTTCTTAAACTGCATGTAGTCGGTCGTATCGTTCTCCGACGCGTCGTATTGATCGATACTGGAGATGCCAGTAACCGAACCACCCCAGCCACCGCAAACGAATGTCGCGTGCGTGTCGTCTACTGGAAACGTAATCCCGCAAAAGAAATCGGAACCTTCGACCCGCTGGGCTTCAAGTTCGACTTCATAGTTGTTGGTCGGCAGATCTTTGCCCTTGTACGTCACGCCTGTGATGTATTGGCCAAAATCGCAAACGATTTGGCCATTCTCGACGGACACCTCACCCTCGCCACCAAAACGAGTGATCTCCCAATCGCCTAGTTCTTTTCCATTGAACAGACTTTTCCATTCCTTGGCGTCATCCTTTTTCAACATGAGGTCGCCACCGACGGATCCGTCGGACGGCGAGCCTACTTCTGGCGAGGTTGCTAATGCGGGAGTTGGAGTTGCGCCTAGATCGGACGAAACGCTGTCAGTCAATGGCCCGGGAGCTGCTACGATCGATCCAGCAGGAAGCGCAGACGGTGCGAATTCAACACTATTCGCTGACGCTGCAATCGTCGGCGTCATGGGCGACGGTGCTGCGTATGTTGGCAATCCACAACTTGGTTCCACGATTGGCGGGCAGCAGCTTGGCTGAATGACGACACAACGTGGACGAAACCGACTAAGCCACGTGCGACGTTGTGCCGAAACTTGATCGACCACAAGGAAAAGACAAACAAGGGACAGCAAAAGCGTCGTCGTGGATTTCATCATGGCTACTACTTTTTATTTGGCACGTAATCGTGATTGCGCTTAAACACTACATTCGCGGATAGGATACTGTCGGGCGTAATCATTAAGTCCTTGTCCTTATCCGTATCACGC
>CAYNJG010000351.1:0-5639 GCA_964397295.1 uncultured Pirellulaceae bacterium | reverse complement strand
TGCCGTTCTTGGTTGCGTTCGTGTTTTTGCCGGCAGGATTCGGCGCTATCGCTTGCCTTCTGTTGGTGACCTATCTCCCCAGAGTTCGAATGCATGCATTAGTGTTTATTTGCGTGGTAATTCTGCTCGGCGGAGTCTACATGGGCTGGACATTACTTGCCGCAAATTCGAACGACATAATGACGCCGCTTTGGTTTCAAGATGTTATGTCCCGGCTGCGGCACAGCGAGCAACGGCTGTTGCCTAGCTACTGGCTTAGTAGTGGTCTGCTTGAAGCGGCACATCCGTCGGCGAATGCAGACGATATGTCTTGGCGAGAGAGCCTTGGTTTTCTATCGGTACTGATTGCAAACGCCATGCTGGTTCCCGTAGTCGTGGCTTGGATTGGCGGAAAGTTGCTTAGACCAGCGTTTAGCCAACTCATCGGTCTTGGCAAGACGGCCCGCCCGATACAGCAGTCATGGATTGACACTCTTGCGACGGCCTTCGCTTCGCCGTTCCCGAAACCTGTTCGGCTTTTACTTGTGAAGGATTTGCGACTGTTTCGGCGAGACCCGTTACGATGGACGCAGTTTCTGATTTTCTTTGGTTTGCTAGGTCTGTACTTCGTCAACATCCAACGGTTTCATTATGGGCAGCCGTTGGATTCGTGGATGACGTTAATTGGGTTTTTGAATCTGGGAGTTGTCGGACTAATCCAAACAACTTTCACCACGCGATTCATTTTTCCAATGATCAGTATGGAAGGCCGGCGATTCTGGATACTCGGGACGCTACCAGTTGACCGTGATTTGATCCTTTGGGGCAAACTGTTGTTTGCCGCAGCGACGGCAGTGTTCCCTTGTTCGCTGTTGATTTTGCTCAGCGACTTCATGTTGCAAATCGTCCAGCGGACACCTTTGATAGCGGTGATTCATCAACTGATTTGCTGGTCCATCTGCATTGGACTGTCAGCGATTGCAGTAGGTCTTGGTGCGAGGTTCCCAAACCTACGTGAGCCATCTCCGGCTAAGATAGCGGCCGGATTCGGCGGTACCTTAAACCTTGTCGTGAGTGCGATCTTCATCATCGTGAGTGTGTTGGTGGTCGCGATTCCTTGCTATTTTTGGATCGAACGATCCCCAGAAAGAGCCGTCGAAGGGTTCAAGCTTGGTTCCGCGTCGATGATGTTAGCTGGCCTCACCGCGAGTTTGGTGCTCAGTATTCTTGTGACGGCAATTCCGTTGCGGATAGGGCTAACCGCATTTAGAAAGATGGAACCTTAACGGCTGTCGTTCGACAAATTCCCATCTCCGTTGCCGTTTGGTTAGATGATATTTTGAAAAACACTCGATAAGGAACAGAACCATTTTTGAATCAGAAACTATGCTCGTCAATTTCGGGCTCGGCTATCTAAAAACTATCGCGGCAGACCTCAGTGATGACGACCTGACGACGCTAACGGAATCGACTGGCAAGACACCGCAGTGGGTGCTTGGGCATCTGCGGATGGCGTCGGAGTTTGGTAGCAAACTATTGGGAGCTGAGCCCGGATGTAGCGACGAGTGGTTCGCTGCCTATGGCCCTGGCAGCAAACCTGGCGATCCAAGTGCACCCGTTTTTACGGTTACCAGTGTTCTTGTGGACATCGAGAAAGGCTACTTGCGACTACTGGACTTGGCGAAGAACGCTCCGCCAGAATTGCTGGAAGAGAATCATGGTTTCGCTGCGTTGGAACCAGCCATTACGAGCAAGCGTGACTTGATGTCTCACTTGTTGACTACTCATATCACGTACCACATCGCTCAGCTGTCTGCTTGCCGGCAGGCCAAAGGGTTGGCCCCGGTTTTCTAACGCTGATAACTTTGGGCGAAGGCAATCCGATATAGAAAGGTTAACCCTGTGCGGATCTCTCTTGCCTGCGAAAGGTGATGCGTGGTGCTGTCTTGAGCGGAATATTTAGCCCTGATCTAGCTCGTCCTGATTTGGCTTTCGAAACGGATGCCACAGTTGCCGAAAAAAACCCTCGGGAGTCTGCTCACCGAACACTCCATATGCGTCCGGCCATTTCTTAGGCAGGTAAAACGTACCGAAAACAATGTCCCAAATGGGCAGGTGTACGGAGAAGTTCTTGTCGACTGCCTCACGTTCTGAGCTGTGGTGCCAGTGGTGAAATTGCGGTGTGGCCAACATGTACCGCAGCGGGCCAAACTTGAATCGAACATTGGCATGAATGAACGTCGCCTGCACGGTTACGATCGCGACGTAAATCGCCATCGGTACGGTATGGAAACCAAGTGCAAATAGGGGCATGTAGGTAAGTCCTCGCGTGACAACCACATCCACGATATGTAGTCGCGAGCCCGCCAGCCAATCGATTGCTGTCGCGGAATGATGAATCTTGTGAATCCGCCACAGAAATGGCAACTCGTGAAAGAAACGGTGGATCCAGTATTGGACGAAGTCCGTGATCACGAGGATCTCGATTACCTGCAACCAATGTGGCTGTGAGGCAACCACTTCTCTAAATCGACTCGATACCGTCCAGGCGAACAAGACAGTCGCAGGTTTGAGCGTCAGCAACGTAATGAACTGCAAACCGAGTGCGCTTACAAAGAAATATGCAAGGTCGGTGCGCCAGCCGCGGCGGAAAATGGGTTGCTCTGGTCGCAACGCATACATTCGCTCGAGCGGGATGAAAACTGCGGACCAAACTAGGAGGTTGATCAAGAACCAGTCGAGTCCAAGGTAGGCTTTGGATTCCATCACATCGATTTCGATCCGCGAACCGCCAAGCAAAGCCGACATCAAAACCAAGAGCACCGCCGTGCCGCCCAGCACCTTCCTTTTTTTTGCAGTACCATGCTCGTAACGCCACACACAAATCCTGCCACCAGGACCAAGTGAAGAATCGCCCGCAGTATTTCTAGGTGGTAGTAGTTGCGAAGCTGAGGCGTCGTAAACAGATATGGAAATTGAAAACAGAGGACGGTGCCCAAGCCCGCACCACCGAGAAGGATCCCAACGACTCCGCTATACCATCCGTGCCCGAAACGCGTTGATTCTCCATCAACGCGGCTGTGCGTGGTGACTTCGTCGGTCATTGCACAGGTTCCTTGAAGCGATACGAGTTCTGCAACCTGTTGTCGCGAAGCGAAGATCGGTGACTCTCCTCATCGTGACGCGGTTGAACACCAGTCGCCCAAGTAATAATGCGCTCCATCGCAGTGAAGAATCCAATCCAGTCGAGGAACGGATTGCAAACTCCTGACGAAATGCAATACCGAGAATCGTGCGGGTGCCGGTGATGACGGGAATGTTCCTGGGGAGAAAGTATGATTCTCATTCGCTGCAAAATCCGGGCGAACCATGGCGGATGATCCATG
Source organism: uncultured Pirellulaceae bacterium (assembly GCA_964397295.1). GTDB lineage: Bacteria > Planctomycetota > Planctomycetia > Pirellulales > Pirellulaceae > CAYNJG01. The sequence goes on along the minus strand of CAYNJG010000351.1, from coordinate 2,274 downwards.
TGCGACCATTGGTGGATCTGGTTCGTGGCTGCTCCAATAGCTGCTAGTGTGACGAGAAACAGTGCCAGGTTTATAGAGCTGGGCGAATCCAGCGAAATCAAAAATGCCGCGAGCAGAATTGGCAAGCTGAGCATCGCAGTATCTCCGTTCGTGTCGAAGAATCCGCATTCCAGGAAAGACTTTGGGGTAACGTGATGCACTCGGAACGGCGTTAGAAATCTCGGCCCCCAAAACGGAGTCGATTCCTTTCCCCAGGTGTCCGCAGCCCAGTGCACAACGCCAGTAAGAAAGTCAGCAGCGACCCACGCAATAAGAACGACCAGCGTGGACACAACACTAAGGCCGGTAGATGCAACACTTATTCGCCAACCATGAATTCCAACAAGAGTCAGCGCCGCGAATATGCATGCAGCTTCAAACAGAAGCAGCAATACCCCAGAACCCGCGTGGGAACGAGCCTCATTGGTAACGGAATCCACTACTCGATCCGGACTGAAAAGATTTGCGTTCGACATGACCGGTTCCTCCTTCTGTCTAGTTGCTTCCGCAAAGCCTGTGCCATTGGCCAGAGCAAAGAATAGTCAGCCTTGCCTGCATCAACGGCTCGCGATACGAAAGACTGCGAGTTACACATCTCCTCTTCGTAGTCCTACCCCTCGAGGCACCCGATGGTTTCGCCCTTCTGAAGAATCCATGAGCGCAAATTAGATTTTGGCGCGGACGTTCAATGAACTCCTGTGTTCATTCAGTGCCGTTTAGCAGCTACTGCTGGGCTTTGAGACCCGACTCCGTACGGCTTAGCTTCACAGCCTCGCTGAAACCTGAATGAAACGTCGAGAGTTCCTCACGTGGATTGGCATGAGACCCGAGTGTGTTCACGTTTATGTGAACCATGAAGCCGGCCCAGACTTATGCGGGCGCGGGTAAGCCAAACGCACCGGCTGCAGCTAGTACTTGGTAACCAATCGCAAAGATACCTGCGTCCACTAAAAGGTGACTTATCCAGGGCCCGACGAGTGACTTGGACTTTTCGTACTGCCATGCCCAAATCATTCCGCCGATTGCGATTGATAACGAGAGAAAAATCGTCAGCCACGTCATGCCAAAGTACGCTTCCAGGACAATCACGTGGTGGCCCATGAATGCAAGCCCGCTGACAACGACCGCCGGTCCTAGTGTCGTCACATGCCGCAGTTGTCCGAACACGAACCAACGGTAGTAATACTCTTCCATGAACGAGTGGCACAGCGAGTAGAAAATCCCCAACGCGAGAAACTTTTGCCAGGTATTGATCGAAAAACCAGCGACTCGTTCTGCGAGTGTCTCACCCAATTTGGCAGTTACCGTGTCCGAAAATCCGAACCGATAGATACCGTACATGGCGACACAAACAGCCAATCCCATGGCGATGCCCATGCCTATACTCTGGCCATTGGACCAAGGCTTCGGATTGGACGAGTCCTTCGACGTGTCTTGAACGGAAGCCAAGCCCGCAGACCAAAGTGCTTTCTTCAGGATTACCACAACCCAAAACAACGGGAAGCCAAATTGTATGACTTTGCCCACAGAGAATGTGCCTTGTTGAATCGCCTTTGGCCCACCGGCTAGCAGATGAAAGTAGAGCCACGTTACGAGACTGGGCAGAACGATACCGATAGCAATGCCTAGCCAGCGTGCTTTCCTGCTAGTGGTTTCCATTGTGCTCTTTTTCGTGTGCTGTGAGGCGGAGTTTACCAGGACGACCGTTAAACTGCGCGGTGCTGCGAAGGGGTAGGGCTGCACCAAGTCTGACAGATGTTCGGCATTTCGTATATCCGAATAACAGTGCAACGATTGCCCTGTCCCGCCGGAGCATGCCCGCTCGATGCCAGATCCTGTTCAACGCGCCCGCCTGTACGTACAAACCGTATTCTCGCAGATGAAGGTAAGCGATGAAATCGCTGAAAGTGCTTTGATTCGTGATGGCATCTATTGTGGCCACCGTTTCTCAGCCGGCAACCTTAGTGCAGTTTGGTTCTTTGAAGAGAACGAAGTTAAGATCTACGACGAGGATCGAAAACTGCTGCGTGTCGAGTCGCTGCAAGAAGAGCAAGCAATGCCATTGCGCCGCGCAGCTTAGCAACGCGGAAAAACAGGCTGAGGTGCCGACGAGTCTGGTTTCGGATTGCTCTTCGCACCTATTCGAATGTGGATGATGACGCATCACGTCCGAGCAATAAACGTAAGCGCACTTTGAAGTGCATCTAGTCAGATTTCTTTTGTCTTTCTTTTTCT
>CAYNJG010000350.1:0-5665 GCA_964397295.1 uncultured Pirellulaceae bacterium | reverse complement strand
GTATAGCCTGTAGAAAAAACAAGCTCGCCATTGTCTGCCTGGAACCCAAATCCAGACTCGTTGCCGATCGGCAACGAGTCCGCGTTTTCTCCGTCGGTTCGATACCCGGTTATTCGATGCGTATCGTGGACCAAGAAATAGGTCCAGCCAGCGACCTCACCGACTCGCTCTACGCTGGGACGAAAGGTATTGAAACCGAAATCGAACAAATCAAATGTTCCGGCGACAGTTCCATCCGTTCGCGAGATGCCCGCAGAGCCGGAAAATAACACAACGTCGTCGTTGAAACGGATAAAGGATCTCGGTAAAAACGAGTAGCCGACATCCGCAAGGCTTTCCGTCCCACCTGGGCTACCGTCGGACGTCCACAGGAATTGCGATGGAAATTCCTCTGACGTATTCACATCGCCGACCGATGACGCAAAGAAATACAACCGATCGTTTGTAACGATAGATCGTCCAATCTCTCCGACGACAGCCAGCAATTCCATGTTGGCTTCTGTGCCGTCGGTGGCATAGACGGACGTCACACGCTCCATGTCGGCTGATTCAGTCTGCGCAAATACAATCAATTGATCGTTGTACACGACAGGGGGCAGCCATCCATCGGTCGATGAAAAAGAGAGCTCCGTATTCGCTCGGGTGCCGTCCGTTACATAAATGGACTCCGTTCTGTCGAGTTCTTTAACGGAGAAAAAGAGCGTGTCCGCTTTAGAGCGACCAAAGCTACCAGAGAAACTCTGCACGCGGTCATGGATCAATTCGACGCGCAGTGTATCTGGATCTAGGGAGTAGAGTTCGGACCCGCCATAAAGGAATACGTGTTCGGTAGTTGCCTGCAATCGGAAGGAGTCCAACAGAAGATCTTCTTCTGCGGAGATCTGAAGTCTCGTTGCCGCAGACTTACCATCGAAAGCCCAAATCTCGAATCCGCCATCAACTTCTACGGTGACAAAGCCGAGTCCCAGCGCTTGAGCGAACGGTCGAAGTGAATAGGAATACGAGTGAGCCGTAGGTATCCTATGACCGGGCAATACCTCAAACGTGCCGGCTGCGGACCCATCCGTTTGCCACATTGAGAATCCAGCTTCTGTCTCTACATTGAAAAAATCGACGTTTAGAGCGCGCAACATGGTGCTATGCGGGACAACATCAGCAACTTTTCGCGTACTCTCAACAGTACCTTCCGTGACCCATAGCTGGGCTTCATCAAGTTCGAAGAACAATCGATCGCCCGAGCCATGAAAGTCGCCAAACTCAGCACTTTGCGTCGCCGACGACACATCGGTCAGCGGCACCGGGCTGACGGAAGTGAGTAGACATCGTCTTTCGAGCAACTCACCGCGAAACTTCGAGTTCTTTAACTGCATCGTAGTGCTCTTGCCTACCTTGAGACCGGTATAAACCCGTCAGAAAAGTATTATTGCATTTCTGCGCCAGCGTTGTTCGCAACGGGCATCATTAAACTATTGATGAATAATGTTAGCAAAGTTCGCCACGTCCGGTCAAAACTTCTCGCGTGCAGTCGCGCATGCATAACGAAGGCGGTGAACAGAATTGACAATGCTGCTAGGTAGCTGCTGTGTTGCATGCGATCATCTTATCGTCTTGGAAAACCTTCAGCCAGTTTTTCGCTTGTTCGGAATGAGACGGCGGCTGACAAACAGCAGCCCCACCAACCACAGCGAATGGAAGGTCGGTTCTGGAACGCTGGCAACTCGGAATCCTTGGTGGAAAACTTGGGCATCGTAATGCGTAACGCCGTGGTGGGACGAGCTGAAATTAAACCGCGACTCATCCGAAAATGTTGGGGTCCATCCTCCGCCTCGCATTCTTTGCCAAAAGTCCTCTCTCGGAATCTCGCCCGGAAACACTGCATTCCTATCGCTAAACGGGGACTCATTGATTTCCCAAACGTTTCCGATAATTCCTACAACGCCATTAAGTGTAGATGTGCCAGCGTCCATCACATCGACGGGCGCACTCGTCTGATAAACAATCTCTTCTCCGTCTACTATGCCCGGTAGTCTTTGCAATCCAACGCCAGGGCGGAAATAGGCAGCCTTGACCCACTCATCATCCGATGGAATCACATACCTGGCCTGGGAATTCCTCAACACATTATCCGGGTCATACCCCGGATCGTCGGGTTGCCACGGGTCGAAGAATGCGTTAGCTGAGTAACCTTCTTCTCCAGGCTGTTGTTCAAACTTGTACGCATGCGGAAATCCTTCGATTTCATTTAACCAATTGACAAACCTTGCAGCTTCATTGGTACTAACAGCAGCGGCGGGCATTTCGGGGCGGGCGGGACCAAACGTCTCGGAATGAAATAGCTCGAGTCCCAAACCGCCCAATTGGTTTGAAAACCCAACCTGCTCTCGATTGATTTCAAATTTCCCAATGCGATACTCATAGTCAACGCCACCTTCTCCAGGCGAGCCGATGCTGACGAAGTCTATATCGAACTCAGTTCCTAACGTGCTAAACGTGTCAGCGTGCAATGGCGCATGCATGACGAAGGCGGCGAACAGAATTGACAATGCTGCTAGGTAGCTGCTGCGTTGCATGCGATCATCTTATCGTCTTGGAAAACCTTCAGCCAGTTTTTCGCTTGTTCGGAATGAGACGTCGGCTGACGAACAGCAGCCCCACCAACCACAGCGAATTGCAGGTCGGTTCTGGAACGCTGGCAACTCGGAATCCTTGGAGACGTAATTCTATGTTATAGCCAACTGCTTCAAAGAGAGATCTCTCAGCCTTTTGGTTACGATCGGACCATGCACCTCCTATCGATGCGAAAAACACTCCGTCCGGTCCGCCGAGTGGCGTTTCGGTCACCTCCCTGACATTGCCAAACATGCCAACAACACCATTGGTCGCCGTACCTGCCTCCATCACATCCACGGGACCGCCGTTCCCACGTAAACGCATCAGTGCGTATTCATTTCCATCAATAGTATTCCCAGGAGTGTTTCTCAATCCAAAGCCAGGAACGAAATAAGCGGCTTTCACCCATTCCCGATCAGAGGGAATGACGTACGTAGCCAAATCGTTTCGCAACACGTTGTCAGGGTTGTAGCCCGGCTGCCCCGGCTCCCAGGAACCAAATGTCTCATTGGAGTTGTAGCCTTCTTCGCCGGGCTGCGTCCTAAATCGGTAAGCATGAGGTAAGCCTTGGCTTTCGTTCAGCCAATTTATAAACCGTGCGGCCTCGTTAGCACTGATTCCGCTTGCAGGCATCTCTGGCCGAGGCACCAAGTCAGCAGGATCTAGCCCGAAATCGAGTTCTAGGTCACCCAATGCATTCGCGATCTCTACCTGCACCCGACTGATCTCGAACTTCCCAATACGGTATTCGTAATCAACACGCGCCTCGCCTACGAAACCAATCGACACGAAGTCGATGTCGAAATTTGTCGCTGCTGTGCCAAAGGTGTCAGCCTCTGCCGTACAGACTGTCAGCAACAGTAAAAGACCAAGCTTTAGTAAATGCTTCGCTGGCAACATAATCCAACTCGTTCCTTTCGTGTTCGCTCAGTCACGAGTTAAACTCGAATCCTAATGTGGTGATTATTAGTGGCATTAAATTCAACTCTGCGTCATGCTGCCATCGTACCGTCTCTCGATAGGCTTGGTGACAAGCGCCATTGTAGGCATTCAGACTATAATAGGCGATCTAGTAATCAAAAACGTGGATATGGATTCTCAGAATCCGCAACGTCAAAGACAGAGCGCTGCAACATTTGTTAAGCTTCGATTCCCCAGCACAGCTAAACAAACGAAAGGGAATTGCCGTGATACCAACTCGATCGATCGCTATTGGTTTTGCTCTGCTTATCACCGTCACGTCAACCGCACAAGAAACGGCCAAGAAAAGGCAACGCAATTACCCGCCTCAGATGAAGGGATGTGAAGTCGAGATATACAAGACAGTCGACGACACGAAACTCAACATCTACATCTTCAAGCCAGCAAAGCACGAAGGCAACGAGAGTCGTACAGCCATTGTGTTCTTTTTTGGCGGCGGTTGGAATGGCGGCACGCCACAGCAATTCGAACAGCACTGCCGCTACTTCGCATCGCGCGGCATGATCGCAATGACAGCCGACTACCGAGTCCTTTCACGGAACGGCACGAAAGCCGACGCCTGCGTAATGGATGGAAAATCGGCCATCCGCTGGGTGCGAACGAATGCGCGGAAACTGGGCGTTGATCCCGATCGAATTGTGGCCGGCGGCGGATCAGCCGGAGGCCACGTTGCCGCGTGCACCGCTACGATTGACGGCATGGCGCAGCCCGGCGAGGATACTTTGGTGAGCTCAAAACCTAACGGATTGGCTCTATTCAACCCAGCGACCGTCATCGCGCCGATTCCTGGTATCCAATTGATGGACGCAGACAAACTAGCGTCGATTCGCCAGCGGACGGGCGTCGAGCCTGAAAAACTCTCTCCGTTTCATCAATTGAAAAAGGGGCTACCACCTACGATCTTGTTTCACGGAACGGCGGACAAAACAGTGCCATTCAAAACAGCCGAGCTGTTCATCGAAAAAGCCAAAGCGAATGGCGACCCGGCTCAACTGGCCAGCTATGAAGGTCAAGGCCACGGCTTCTTTAACTTTGGTCGAAAAGACAATGAGTACTACTTGAAGACAGTAAAGCAGCTTGACGAATTCCTCGTTGCGTATGGGTTGCTCGAAGGCCCCAGCCCAGACGAAGTTGCGGTCCAATAAATGACTTCTAGATATACAATCACCCGAGGAGGAAAACGTGAGCGATACCGAAACGACAATTCAATCGTTCATTCGAGCGGCGAAAAGTAAAGACTGGAAGATCAAAACGGACTCAACGCGACCGGCAAAATTACCGAACGTGATCACCGAGCGCTACCCGAATATCCCAGATGACTACCTATGCTTCCTTTCGCAGTTAAGCACGTGCTGCAACCCGTCCGAGCAAGCTTGGTTTCTCTGCGTCGACGATTATTCGGCCAAGGATGAAGATCAATGGCGATGGGATGAAATCGAGAGACTCGAACTTGATGCCGCGGACGATGACGACCATCGGGAGGGAATCCGAGAGTTGTGGAACGGCCAGATACCGATCGCAATCAATGTTGGTTATTCCTGCTTGTCGCTTTCCGTTCGCCCTAGTGACTTTGGATCAGTCTTTTATTCATTCAAACACTGCTGGGACGAACCGGAGCTAGTTGTTGATTCGTTTGAAGACTACCTCAAGCAAATGACGGAGTTTTTGAACGGCTCACGCAGCGTCTCGTACAAGAACGAAGACGGTGATGACTGCGTGATTCTCGAATTCGCGGATTTCCTCTAGCAAGTTTTCGCTAACGCTGCAGAGCGACCCACGTCATGTAACTGACGAGCAGCCCACGAGCCGTCCACGCGATCGTACGAATCCAATTCCCGGCCACTAGCTTGCGATGGATGTCCGCGTTGAATTCAGACAGCAAGGCCTCATGCTGAGGAACTTGAACCAGAAACGTCGAGGCCCAGATAACGACAACCAGTACGATACCGGCTACAACCAACCCATTCGAAATCTCGGCCGGTCGCGAGGACCAGAGCCACAACGCACTGATGAGTTCGGCGAACATCAGCGGCAATACAACGTAGGTGATCAAACGCTGATGTTCGGATGCATA
>CAYNJG010000349.1:0-5704 GCA_964397295.1 uncultured Pirellulaceae bacterium | reverse complement strand
GGTACATGTTGACCACGGATTGGGGCGCCGTGGATGGTTACCATGCGCCGGGACGGAACGCGGGGAATTCTTTTCCGAGCGCGAGGCCGGCAGCGTGGACACTGGATGCGGTCGAGTCTCCGAGGAATAGTGGTTGGTTTCTTTGTGCTTTGGCTGCCCGTAGGGCACTGACGTTTCTCGAGCAGCAGCCGGAAGTCGACGCGAACCTACTTGGCGTTTACGGTCATTCGATGGGAGGTAAGTTGTCGGTCATGACTGCCGTCGATTCGCGAGTAAGAGCAGCCGCGCCCTCCTGTGGTGGCATCAGTGATCGCTACAACAAGAGTGCACTTTTCCGTTCGACCATTGGCGACGATGTGAGTTTGAACGAACTCTCGTGTCCGATCATATTTCTCAGTCCCGCAAACGATTTTCATGGGCGCATCGGCGACCTGCCTTCGGCAATCGATGAGATCCAAAGCCAACGGTGGCGGGTTACTTGTTCGCCGCACCACAACCATCAGGACACCTCAGAATACGAAGTCGCGACACAATTGTGGTTCGATCAAGAACTCAAGAAGACGTTTACTTTTCCTAAGACGCCGGACACGAAGCTCGATCTTGGAAGCGACGACGGTGTGCCCGAGTTTTCAGTGATGCCGGACGTGTCAAAACCGATTGCTTCCTTGGACGTGTACTACACCCAGCAGGGCAAGCCCAACGAACGCCCCGAAGATCGTGTAGCAACAATGCATCGGTTCTGGCATCACGTGGAGCCGACAGAATCGGGTGGAAGGTGGACTGCGAAGCTTCCTCTTTCAAGCGTTGGAAAGCCACTCTGGGTTTATGCCAATGTCCGATACTCGCTTGATGCCCCAGTGACCGGTGCTGGTTACTACTACGGAATCTACACCGCCAGCTCGTTCAACGTTTCGTCGTTGCTGCAAGTAGCGACTCCCGATGAGTTGGCAGCGGCCAATGCTCAAGCAACTCGAAAGCAATCGTTACAAATCGAAGACTTCGAAGACGGCTGGGAAAAAGAATGGTTCACCTATAAGCCCGACGCCTGGTCGCGGTCCACGCATAAGCTCAACGCGGAAACCTGGAAGGCACCCGAAAACGCATCGCTTGCCTTGGAAGTTAGAACAGAACAACAGAATACCCTGGTTGTGTTGTTGGACGACTATGCAGCAGAAGTTTCTCTCAATGGCGGCGATGCGTGGCAAGGCGTTTCGCTACAGCCTCATGACTTTGTAAATCTGGACGGAGAAAGCCTCGCGAAGTTCAATGACGTGATGCGCCTCAAGCTAGGTTTTTCGGAACGGCTCAAGCCGCCACGCGGCAGTAAGAAGAGTGCGCAAATCGTGGGTGAACCTTGGAAAGGTGCCGCGCCTCGGTTCCGAAGTTTACGCTGGATCGCACCGTAAGGGTGATAGCTGGGTGCCGAGCGCCAGGCGAAAACTACTATTCCTGGATTTTCTTGCTTTTTGAGGAAATCTGCCGCCTGCGAGATACGGCTATCTTTTACAGAGCAAATGCGGTTCTAAGGAATTGTTGTGACTAGCTGGAATCAACTAGTTCGCGAGCATGGCCCACCGACTTATCGGGTAGCTTGGCGAATTCTCCGGCATGAGCAGGACTGTGAAGATGTCGTGCAGGAAGTGTTTCTCGAAGCGCACGCGGTCTTCATACGCGGAGGGATCGATCATCCTAGGACGTTTCTGAATCGCTTGGTGACTTTCCGTGCAATCGACCTGCTTCGGAAACGACGAGACACTGATTCGATCGATAATTCGCCGCTGCAAGATCGAACACTGGGTCCAGAAGGAACGGCGATCCATCACGAAGAAGTGCTTCGCCTTCGATCGATAGTGGCGGAACTGCCGTCTCGTCAAGCTGCTGTTTTCTGTCTCGTGCACTTCGAAGAACTCTCGCATGACGAAGTAGCAAGCACTCTTGGTGTTTCCAATGGAGCCGTTGCCATGGCTTTGCATAAGGCGAGAGTAAAACTGCGAGAGGTTTTCAGAGATCGTATTGAGGAGTCTGGCCAATTGGAGTCTGACCGATGACCAACCGTGAACACGAAAAATGGGAGCAGGAGATGTCGACGCAGTTCAATGCGATGATGGATGAAGTTCGTACAAAAGCCGTGCCTGACGATTCGCTTGAGCGAAGTATGGAAGCTGCCGAAGCGATATCAATGACCAAAGCCGCCGGTCTTCGTGGTTTTAAGAATGCGCTAGTGATGTCTGCGATTATGTATACGCTTGTCGGATCGATCACATTTGCAATTAGTAAACTGCTGAACGTGAGCTTATGGTTGGCGTTTATGGGGACTTGTTGCGTTGCCTTCGTTGCTCTGTTTCTGACAGGGATGGTGTCTCAAGTATTGGGACGTGCTCGATGTGGTGACGTGCTGTTGGACTGTGGTCCCTTCCCGGCCAGGAAGCGATTTTTCTTCGCGTTTGCGATCGCGTTCGTTGCGAGTGTTGGCTTGTTCTTTGTGGGGGTTGGCTATCTGCTTGCAAGTGGCGGCGCGGACGGATTTCTCCTGACGGGTTCTGCTGTGCTCTCGTTCATCTTTTCGATGTACTTTTTGTATATAGCAACCGGTCGACTTCTGATATGCGAAAACGGGATGTTTCTGTATTGGGGGCTATTGCGATGGAATAAGATCGAGAGCTATCGCTGGGAAGGTGCGACGGATGCCACGTTAATGTTGCAGGTAAAAAGCCGATTCTTCCCTCTGAAACGTGGTGCACTGCCAGTCGCAATAGAACAGAAAGACGCAGTGGACGCGTTGCTACAACAGCATGTTGGCAAGTAGTTTTAACCTGGCTCAATCGACCACAATGTCGTACTCTACGCATGACGAACCTGCTTCGATCGTCAATTCGCCAGCTTCGTACTCCACCTTCTTTTCAGCCTCGCTCAATGTCTGGGTTATCGTAGGGTTTGAGGCCACAAGACCATTGGTCCACCCTGCGTGTTGACTGGCGTGTTGTTACTCGCCTCGTTTTTCTGCTTCGGCTCTGATTTGCTTCTGGCTTTGCTTTAATCGCTCTGGCCAAACGAAACGGGGCGAGTCGGATGGCTCATATCCGGTTAGGTGCCCTGTCAATCGTTCCGTCGGCTTTGTGTAGACGAGTTCGGTTTTGCCAAATACTTCTTCGCAAATCGCGGCAAGCGCTGGATCGTATTCCTTCAGCTCTTTGCGAGTGTCAACGAAGTTGTGGTCGTGGTCAGGTTGGCGATTGTTGTTAAACCAAGATTGAACGCCTTCGGCAAAGTACTCCTCAGGAGTCGTCGACGCGTACTTCCCCTTCCATAGTCCTTGCGACATAGCACGATCATACGCCTGAGTTAGACGGTCGTGGAATGTGTCGTCCAGGTTTACCATCCCGCGCAAGTGAATGTTGTGCGCGAACTCGTGGATCAGGATGTTCTCTGTCGAGTAAGGGTCGCCCTCGAACGCAAGCAGGTTTTCTTCGCCGCAAGAACAGACCGGATCCGTGCGCGAACCACCGAGTCCTCTTGCCCTCGCATCCCAGTAGTCTTTGGGGCTTAGTTGAGAGTGTTCCGGAATGTCGGTCGTAAACTCGCTGTGCGACATGACGATCATTCGCGAGCCGCTGTCGACCATGGCTTTTCGAACGTCTGGGCGATGCGCCAACATCATGTCGATCAGATACGCTGCTTCTTTGAGTGCAAAGTCGTTGACCTTCGCCGAGCTGATGATCGGATATCCGCTTGCATTGACGTGCTTGGTGTAAAACGGATCGAGTTCCATCTCACCGGGCGGTTTTTCAACGTGATAGAGTGCCGCCGATTTAGAGTCTTTGTCCGAGATTTCTTGTCGTGTCACGATGGGAACGAAGCCCGTTTCGAGTCCCTTAGGTGGAGTCACCAATAGGGCCGGATCGATGTCTGCCAGCTTCCCGATCTTAGGCGGCGGCAAGTAGTCGCGGTCAGGCGTCCACGCGGCGTGAAGTTTTTCGACTCGTTCTTGGACTGCCTCGCGCTCGGCGTCGGTCAAATCCGCATTGAGCATGGCGGGTTGGTCGGCGAAGCGATACCAGTAGTAAGTGACTCTGCTACCGTCACCGGGGTATGCGTAAAACGGTCCGGCTGCGGGGCCAGGCGTTTTCCAGCAGCTGTCCGCTTCCGTTGGAGTCACGTAGGGTTTCGGTGGTTCGCTGTCGGGTCGTTGGAATTTGTACTTGGTGAGTCCCGTTTCCTCAGGCACGGCCTCGGCATTGACGACGATCCATTCGGGCTTTCCCTTTTCATTCTTCGTTAGATGGTAGTACTCGGGTAGCGTAACTAGTGGTCCGTCGCCGCTATCATATTTCGATACCAAGTCTTCATTCCATTTGTAGCCAAACGAGTGAGGGTCCGGCGCCATCGGCGTTGCGAAAGAATTCCATGCCAGCCGTACTTTTTTGTCGCGTGGTGTGCGAGGTTTGTAGATTTTCCAAGTCGCGCCGCCATGGCCGGGGAACTGATGCACGATGGCTTCGTCGGAATCGATCTTGCCACTGGCTCGATCTCCGCCCTCGAACCATGATTCAACGTTGTTCCACAATGCGTCTTTTTTGTACGAAGTAACCTGATGTACGACGACAGAGTTGCCGTCCGACGATCGCGGAAATGAAGTCGGCGCGACGCGAGCGTAGGTTTCGCCTTTTGCATCGGTAGCCTGAACGCTTGGGACGTATTGCGTCTCCATTTGCAACGCCCGATTCGGGTTTGACGGACGACTATCCAGAAACAACCCCGCAACTTTCTCGTCTTCCAAGCCCGGTCGAGCAAAAAAGTAGGGAGTGAAAAACGCGACAGGACCTTTGAAGTTCTGCGAGTTTAAAAAGAGCGTCCAGCAGTTGTTTCCCGTCGGAACGTTTTTACCAGCCGTAGTCGGTTTTGGCTGGGTAAGCGGTAGTGGCAGATAGCCGTATCCAAACAGTTCGCCGCACGTGCCTTGCTTTAGGTTCACGCCGTCCGGTGGCCAAAGCAAACGTGGGCTCAGCTGTGCCACGCCGTATTTGCCTTGCGGCTTGTTCCAGTCTCTGCCTTTGCCAGCACCTGGCCCGTTTGCCCAGGCACTAAAACTTCGTGCGACACCGCCCATGATGAACTTTGGCGTTTCCGTTGCAAAACGCGTATCGCGCCACCAACCCAGGCCGCCTTCGATGTCCGAGTACAGTTTGTCTTCCTTCGATTTTGGCGTGTCGTAGTGCGCGTGCATCCACGTGCCGAACAAACCCGTCTGGAAACGATTTCCGGGGTACTCCTGCAACAGAGGCCATGCGGCGACGTACATCGAAAAGCCACCGTTGTACGATTCGTCGACTTTGTCATTCGGGACGAGTAAATATCCCGCCATCTCACCTTTCTGAATCGGTTCAGCAGTGTGTAGAACGCTCGTCGCGAATATCGCAAGCAGAATCGCACCGATGCCAACGATGCGACTCACAGGTGCGGGTTTATTGAGCATGACCTACTCCAGGTGTGTTGTTTGGTTGTACGTCAGCAGGGTCGAAGATTGTTGCCGCTATATATCGTTCGCTCTTTGCCGCATCGTGTGTGTAGTAGATAGTCACGACCTTCCCATCGGGACGCTGGACAGTGCGAGGGTAACCAACGTCTCTGCCGCCGCCGTCTTTGCGTAGCACGATTTCGGGTTGCCAAGTCTTTCCGCCGTCGGTGCTCAGTCTTGTTCGAATAC
>CAYNJG010000348.1:0-5704 GCA_964397295.1 uncultured Pirellulaceae bacterium | reverse complement strand
GTGTATAATGATAGAATGTACCCAATAGAGACTCATTCATCTTTTTGATGAACACCTTCCCATTGATAAAGATCTTCCTCGGACTATCTTCAGATGCAGGAGGAAGATAATCCATGTTGACATAATCAAACTTTTCCATAAGTGTATAGTGGTTCATTATGCTATCCAGATTATTGAGATCCGCTTGGCTCATATCAAACCACTCAACTCCTTTTGTACCATCTGGATTAAGTATAATTTGATTCTTGTATTTGAATTCTTCATGCAACCCAGGTTCATATCCTCCCATATAAGGGTAAATCTTAATGAGGCCAACATCAACCCCTGCTTTCCTCTGGATCTCCTTTAATCTCCTCTCTGGATTGTTGCTCCTCCCTATCTTATAGAGGTCATATTCAGGACTGTACATCAAATACAGATCCTGCTTGTATGGCTTTGATTGACCTCCTAGCTTATTACTGACAAACATTAATGATATCAAAGCGAGTATCATCATAATGATCATCCTGAAATCTGGTTGCTTGTCTGGCATCAACTGAATAGGCTTTTCCATTTATGCTCCAATGTTTAATCCAACCATGATTCCAAACCCAATACATACAGCCACCACAAACAGCATGATGAAATTGAATGATCCTGCATCTCCTACATCTGGCACATATACACTTGTCTCATAATTATCATAATCACTTTGGTGATGAATCTTGCTATATATCCACCCTCCATGAACTTTGTATATTTCCCACCCCTCATTGGTTCTGGTCTTCTCATGGATATACATATCATCCAATTCATCAACCTGTCTATTGTGAGAATCCATTCTTTCACTTTCCATTTGCTGCTTGCTTGTCAACAACATCTAAGTTGCCCATTATGTATTCATATACTAATCTCTCATCTGGTGTTAGATCTGGATTCTTAGGCCCTTGAATCTTTTGTTCCAACCTGTCCTTCCACCATAACAAATGCCATGCTGGAACATCAATCATCTTCTCCCCTTTATACTTCATTCCCAATGGGAACTTGCTTTGATCATCTAGCTTATTACTGACTGAACTAATTATGTATTCTTTCTTGGTTTACCTCATGCCTTTCAAGCATCTCTTTCGTTATGTACTTCCTCATAAACTCAAGGTGATTATCCAGACAACCGCTATACCCTGCGGATGATTTCTGATCAACTATCTCTTTGTTCTTGAAAACCATTGTTTCCCAATAATATCCTCCCATTGTTGATGAGCATCTTCTATATATTGAGCTGACAACTATCTCCCCTTGGTTTATGATCGTCCTAAACATTTGCTATCTCAAAGTCATAATAATCTGATTCCGCTTTCATCGATCCTGAATACCCTTCAGAAGAACAAGTGATTGTCACTCCCTCATATTCAACCTGACATATCAGAGAACACCATCCCCCTTTAATAACCTCTCCTTGCTCTATGACTTCCCAATCGAGATTCTGAAGCTGGCTGCCGCTTAACTCCTTTCCATTTACCTGAATAGTTTCCATGTATTTCGTTATTGACAACACTAAGATAAACAAATTATGGATAAACAAAAAGTCACTTACTCTTAGACGCCCAATATCTGTTATAAGGCTCAACCTTTTCTGACTCTTCCCCCAACACCCATTTAAGAGCATTGATCTTATGAATCATTTCTATATACCCAGTAAGAGCCGCCCAATACACTTCCTTCCTTCTTCCTAGAATCCAGTCATGCTCCTTCATCTTCTCCAAGTGCTTATCTCTCTGCTCTTGGAACCTAGCTATCACTGCCCTTATGTCTTCTTCAGACTTCATTGAATGATTTTATTCCAGCGCTAGGCGCTATGATCTTATAGCTATTCTTCACATGAGCCTCTCTCATACTGAATGACATCACACCACAGCTAAACTTCCCAAGCCCTTCATACTCCCAATCACTTGTACCTGTTCTCACTCTTGTCTCAGCCTTCAATACGACTCCTTTGGGTCCTTCAAAATACAACGGTCTGGGTAGCTTGTTTCTGATCTTCTTTGCTCTACTCATTTTAGTCCTGCTTTTTTAAGTTGTTCATTCATCTTTCTAACTGCCTTGTTCATGGTCGCTCCCTTTCCTGGAAACAACGGCCTACATCCATCTGGATTTATCTCATACAGGCAATAGCAGTTTCCCTTATGATCGAAATAGAAATTAAGATAATAACAACTTCCCTCTTCTTTGTCTTCTGTTAACGACACTGGAATCTTATAGAACATCTTCCCTACTTGATGCTTGTGTGATACATCGCTAACTATGTACTGTGTATCCTTTTCTTCTGTCTTCATTATTTACTCTTGATTTGTTTTACCATATATCCCCAATGACCTCCCAAAAAATCTACTCCCATCCATCTATGTCAACTGTCCTGATCATTCTAAATATCCCCCTCGTCCTTCATCGAATAGAAATCTTCAGGAGTGTATATATCATCATCTTCCAACGATTTAATGTAATCTCTCCATGATGAACACTCGACCTTAAAGTCATTCTCCTCTCTCATCCATATGCTCATAGTATCATTTGAATGGCTGTACTGGAATCTGTAGGTCCTTGTTCTCTTTGATACCTTCCACTTAACATGAACTGTAATATCACAATGATCTCCATCGAATTGAAACTCCATCCCAGTGATATCTGTATGGATGAACTTCCTTTTCATATACTTGGTAATCAACTCCTGTATGTAGATGTCTGACATCTGCTCCCATTCCTCTTGATGCTGTTTATCATACAATGGGCTGTGTGGTGCTGGATTCATATCTAACAATTTCTACATGGTTGTAAATCATCATAGTGCTCTCCCTCTACCAATCCAGATCCACCACAAGTTATACATTCCTCATCCTTCTCTCTCTCCTCCCATCCTTCAAAGTCTGGAACTCCAATTCTTTTATCCCACTCTATAATGCTCATCTCTTGTTTATTTCATGTCCTGTAATCTCATCGAATATCAATGATCTGTCTTTGTCCAACTCCTGATTCACTATCCCACAATCAAAACACTTGTATCTCTTCGTCCCCTCCTTGGTTGTATGATCAATGAGAGATATCATTCCTCCTACAACTCCCATCAACTTCTTACAGTTCGGGCATCTTGGTGTCTCCTGCTTGACCATTCCTCCATGCTTGTCATGATAATCTTTGTTGCTCGATATTATTCCAGCCTCAACCTTTATCTCATCTGCAATTTCATCCCACTTCTTTTGAATCTCCTCCCTAATTACATTAACCATGTCAAATCCTTTCTCCTTGAATATCTGTGACTCTGCTATCTCTCCATCTTTCCGATACTCAAGAGCAACAAACCACTCTCTATTTGGTGCATATATACCGATCCTTGGGCTTCCAAATCTCTGCCTTACTTCTATGTATCCTGCATCCGACTTCTTTTCTATACCAATCTGCCTGTGTCTATCACAAGCCAGACTCTTATCATTGAGATGAATGTTAAGTGGATGTGATTCGCTAATCTTATCTATTTCACTTACTGGATGATATCCAAATTTATCAGCCCACTCTTTTGCTACTTGATTGAGCAATGGTATCAGTATACTTCTTAGGTCTTGTCTTTCTTTTCTCATTGTTTTAATATTCAATTTGATTTTGGATCAATGCATTCTGGATCATCTCCAACTTGCTCTTTGCCATCCAATATTCAATCTCCAATTCCCCTTTCGCTAATTTGTCCTTGGCTAATTTGTCCTTGCCTTTGATCAACATTACATGAATTCTTGTTGCCTTAGCGGATGCAACATGCAGATGATCTAATAATGTAGATCTGTGACTGTTGTTTAATTTCATTGTGTTATTTTGTTATTGACAACATGAAGATAAACAAAAATAGTTATTCGTTACAATCTGGATAAACAAAAAAGTCTAATCAAGATTATGCTGTCTGCTGAAGCTACCTTGGTCTAGACATAAGAGTATAGCCATACACAATACATCAACCTCTTCATCATGGTCAACCTTTGGGAATGACTTGATCACATCGATGAATCCTGCAGAACCATCTGATCCCCTTTGCAGATAATCACCTTCAACAAATATCACTCTCTTAGACTCCATGTATGTCTTACAATATCTCAACCTCGATTCCTTATCCTTCCCTTCATGGATGAAGTCTATAGCATTGATTCCATACTTCCTCAACAACTGAGCATAGGTCTGCCCAGATGCTTTGTTCTCTATGTGTATAGGTCCATTCTGATCATGCCTTTCAATCTCTTCCTTAAACACCGCCACGGCCTCACTGGCTTCCTTCCTGAACTTCATGAAGTCGAATATGTATATCGCATTCTCAAAGAACTTAATCTTCAGCAATCCATTTGGATCATTGCTCTCCTTCTTCGTATACGATGTATCAGCAAACCATATGTAAGGCATCTTCCAGATAGGCAATGGCAAGGAGCTAAGCGGCAATGTGTAGATGTTCTTATCCTTGATGATATTCCCCTCCAATGGCTTAGGACTCATATTCACCTGAGCCGCATAACCAACACTCCCCAACCTCTTCATCAACTTCTTCAACACCTTCTTTCCTTTCCTCTTCGCATTCATCAACCCCTTCTTACTGTAATACTTCTCAAGGCTCTTTCCTTTGAACTTCTCATCCTTGGGCAATACCTGAGTTCCCTTCTTCATCTCTGCTGGCAAACTGATATGCTTCACGGTATCCGATATCTTCAATAGAAGGTCTGATGGATCTCCAACCGCCAACCTCTGCATCACCAATACCGTCACACCAACTTCAAAGTCTATGAATCTCGTAGACAGCTTATCCTTAATCCATCTATTGACTTTCTGTACACTGGCCTTGCTCAACATCTGCTCTGTATCAATCGGATCATCCAGAACATGCGCATGTGCATGCTCCCCAATAACTACAGACCCGGCACTCATTGATATTCTTCTTCCTCCCTTTGTGGTCTTATAGTCCTTCACTTGGTTATGGCCTGGGCTCAACTGGATAGCATCCGTTCCAAACAAATCTTTGAATCTCTTAGACGTGATAACATCCCTAGCAACCAAAGCATTCTTCCTGACTAGACTATCAGCTCCAGATCCCGTGATAAGTATAAGACTAGGATCATTTAACCATAACCACACATTCCACAACTGGCTTATCATTGAACTCTTCGACTCTCCTATCGGTAAGTTAATTAGGAGATCATACAGCTTCGGTTGTCTAGGTTTGACAATCACCTCCTTCCCATCTTGGATCTCAACTCTCTGAATGAGTCTTTCACCTACAATCTGCAACTCATCACATATGTACTCGATGCTCCAATTGTCAACAAACTTTTCCTTGCTTATCTCTGGCCAGAAATATTTGAAGAAGTAGTAATACCTACCTCTCAAGGATTGAGCTAACTTGATCTTAGCCTTTAGGTAATCCCTTTCTGTTTCTACTCTTTGTATCTCGTCCTTCTGAATCGTCATCTTCCCAATCGATATCTTCAGTTAGTTCTTTCAAGATGTTATCGTACTCCATCACCTTCTCCCTCATCTCATCCAGCGTCAAGTCTCCATTAGTCTTCACATTCACATTAGCCGTTGGCTTACCGTCTATCCTATCAATGAGATCCATCATGATCCTCTCACTTCCATTCTCAGCCATCTTGATGTACTTCATCATCAAAGCCTCTGCACTGGATATGGGAATCGCAACATTGAC
>CAYNJG010000347.1:0-5762 GCA_964397295.1 uncultured Pirellulaceae bacterium | reverse complement strand
GTGTACCGACTCGCCCACCTCCGTGATCGAATCCTGGCCCGTTACCTTCTTTTCAAAAATCGTTGACATGACTGTCTCCTAAGTTGTTGTGTGATTCTTCTATTGCCCGCACATGCATGCGTTCCTCAAGGCATCAGCCGCGCTTGCCTTGCCTATCCGACCGCGTTCGTGCATTCGCCAGGAACGCGAAGTGGCCGAACATCAACCGAATTACAGACACCCCATGACAGCAAGACCGACGCTTCGCAGCTTGATAATTCGACATGTTGTTTCTCCAGGATTTGTTGAAGCTGGAAACAAAAGCGAAGACCGTGCCATTCGACGAGAGCAAGTCGTAAGATGTTTGTTTGAATGCATTTAGAGAATCCGATCGAATCGGATGCGAGACAAAGCAATCCCAAGCTGTACATCGCGTGTACATGAGATGTACGGCTGCAGAGTACCCTCGCTTTCACGAAGAACAAGCGAATTTGGGGTACAAAAAGGACGTGCTTGAGGTCTCCGGTTCAACCCCATGGTTATTCGGCGGACTGGCGGACCGCTGCACTGGCGCTTGCTATGACAGAGACAGTCGGTGTGACATCTTCCGACCACACATCAATTTGGCGACGCTGTCCGTCGGGCGATGTCCATTCACATTCAATCCCAATCCTGGCCGACAAAAGGGGAAGCTTAACCCGGGCATCGAATCGTCCAGCGTGTTTTGGCGGAACAATCATGGGACCCGCGCCATTTCCACAAAGCCAACTATTCGGGTCGTTGTGCCAATTGGTATCTTCGGCGACTTTTATTTGCGTTGAATAGAGCGGGCCAATCTCACCAGACGGCGGTCGTGTTCGCCATGCCCCCATGCCGTAGCCGCAGTACGTGATTGGAACATCCATTGGGTTTAGCAAGACCAAGTCGATGACCTCGCACTCACCGCCATACTCGGTTCGGTGTCCGACAACGCGCACCTTTGGTAGACGTTGCGTGGTGATATCCCCGATCTGTTGTTCGAACTTCCGAATTGGCAGCGTATTGTGACTAGCTGCGTGCCAGAACGCCAACAGACTTTTGAATCCCGCCAAAAGACTACAGAAAACGAAGATCCCGACGAAAAGTCGGCGAAGCGAAATTTGTTTGATTGCCATACTGAAGTTTACGGAAAAGCTGGAACGGAAAGCAATCTATTCCGAATGCCCCTAGCCGAATAACGGTTACGATTAACCGGGGGCAAAGAGTGGACCATCCACACCGCACGACTGTCTTGAGCACTCCGTGTTCACGAAACCCAAACCGGAAACGAGCCACAGCGTCCACGCGACACTGTTGAAGGGTGTCGCGGGCCGCTCTCCCAAATTTAACGAGAAGCTACTTAACGCGTAGCCTAATACGAATCGTTTGTTGGGGCGATTGAAGCGGTATGCGTGTGTTTCAGTGAGGACTCAGCCCAACAGTTCGGGAACCGGCTAGCTCGCCAACATTGGAATACTTGATCGTGCAGCACTCCATGCAACTTTAAGTCGTTGCCGCCTATTATCAGTCACGCTAGGGAGCTCAATGAAATTCGGCATCAGAATTCGAAACATGCCCTCATGCCGCAGCAACTGCTGGGACCGAGACCGAACCAATGACAGTACAAAGGCGGTGCAACCAACATCATCGCCGTTGAGATTCGCGATCACATAACGCAAATAACCCAATGCCAAGAAACTGAGGAAGCCAGAAAACAACCAGCATCATGGGAATGAAAATGCCGTAAATGCCCATGCCCCAAGCAATGCTGCAAAGAACGATGGCCAGCACGAAGAGAGGCAGAGCAAACCCGATGAAATCTGCGCGACTCGACAACGTTGATTTACCGAACATCGCCAGCACATATCGCCAGAGCAAAGGGAGGAAAAGCGACGAGATGAAGAGTAGCTCCACACTGTTCTCGATTGGAGTCGCCTAACGTCAACGTTCACCGGGCCGCGGCGAAAGACATGCAAGCAGAAAAAGCCGCGTGGCCCGCCGTTCCGTGTGCAACGTATTGTTTGAGCTTCGGCTCGAATAATCAAGCCACAAAGCACTCAAAGAAAAGCAAACAACTCCGCTCCAACATTAGAAATTGAGGCGTCGCGAAGTCAAACGCTCATTTTTTATCACGCGATTCGTGATGTTTTGGGCGATGGCAACGTGTGCCAGCCTTTCAGTCAATCTCGAATCGTCTTCGTATAATACTTGGCGTCGTTTAGACTCGCGAATTTTTTTACGGCGTCCTCAGGAATTGTTGCGCTGACGTACGCATCGCGATCGAATACATCGTACCAGTCTATCAAAACCAAACGAGTGTTGTAGACAATTAGATGTTCACAAATTTCAGGAAGAGCGTGACAGGTGGCAAAGCCTGAAAGTTCGTTAAGCACCGTCGCGTTCGCGGGGAAGTGAAACGCATTTTGTCGTGGCCAAATGGTACCGTGAGGAATCTTCGCGGCGGCAGGGATAGCTTGTTCATTAATGAAGGCCGATATTTCTAGCGAGTGTGCCCCACCCTCAAGGCATAAGAAAGCATCGTCAGGTATCAAATCGGATAATGTCTGGAATGCCAATTCCGGATCCCACCGCCGCGCAGACATTGTCCAGCAGCCATCGAAGTGAATTGTCATCCCCTCGTGATCAGGTCTCGAAGTCGCCCCAAGTTTTCGCCAAAGCCAATCCATGTTCAGTGCAGCCACGATTGTTAAGCGTGATAACGTCAACGATAACCGGGCCGGCGCGTTAAATCTTCCATTTTTGAAAACGCGCGTTCGCCGGCTCCGCGTTCATGCCGCTGCTATGTGCCGTTGGCCTTTTTTTGGCCCAAAGGACTCAGGGACCATCTCTTGCCGCGCAACACAAAGTCGTCAGCATCGAATTGAATGCATGCGACTTCAACCATCGACGATTGATCATATTGTGCAACAAAGTCTGTGCGTCCGCAATTTGGGCATGACTCCAAGTTGCGCCATCCGCAGGAGCGAATCGAGTCTGCCGGGTCACCACCCCATTCATCCGGAGATTTTTGCGAAGAAGGGATTTGGTCGGAAAATGCGTATGAGAGATCGTCAGGTATGAATGCAATTATGCCATCGCGAATCAGCACAGCGTGCCCACGAGAAAACCCATGGAGATAGCCAGTCCAGACATGGCTGCATGCCCGGCACGTTACCGTCTCATGAAATAAGCGTATCGACGGTTCAGCAACGTTCATTCGTGATTAGCTTCAGGCACATAACGTCATCGTTCACCAGGTGCGAACGGAAAACGATCCACTTGCAACCGACTGTTTTGAGCACTCCGGTCCAACAAATTGTTTGAGCTTCGGCTCGAACAATCAAGCCACAAAGCACTCAAAGAAAAGCAAACTACTCCGCTCCAACATTAGAAATTGAGGCGTCGCGAAGTCAAACGCTCATTTGTTGTCCCGTGGTGGTTGCGTATCCAACCAGTAGACCGTCGAAGCGTAGTTATAATACATCGCGACGTTGGTCCGGCCAGTTTGGGAAGTTGGGTTTGGGAGGAAAAGACCCAATGATGTCTGGTATCAGTTGAATCCCTTCGCTCGTTAGTCGGCAAGCAGTGTAGGTTGGGTATGCAGGAAGCTGCAGATCACCGCTTCCTTCGATCAGATGCGGTTGCTCGCTAATCAGCCGTATGAGGTGTCGATAACGGTTGTCTATTTGCGGGTGCAGATCGCCCTCGTCGTCGTACAGCCCTCCAACGTAGGACCGTTTGCTGAAGCAATCCTGACATTCGTCGAATGCAATATCCCCGGTGTAGAAGAGTGACAACGTAACGACTTGATCGCAACTGGAGGTCCAGCAGCTTTGATCCAACGCATTGCCGCGAAAGAAAGCGGCGAGAAGCAATGAGGTGTCAATGTCTGACAGGTCCATGGCATCATTGCTTCTGCGATAGATAGAGTGAGTGGGATAACGCCCGGCACAACCGGGCACGAAAGCTGACTATGTGTACAGGACGGAGGTGTTTGAGTGCTCCGCGTTCACCGGTTTTTTATCCGCCGGACTTTGCGTCGCTACAAAACGTGCCACAATTGTGCAGCATGCAAGCGGTTGGGTCAAAAGACGGGTTGTTGATGTGCAATTTCGCTACCGCGAACGAAAAAATGCCAAACTGGGACCGCGTCATTGGATGGGTGAATGCCAATCAATAAGTCCGCCTCATCTGCCATGAATACATCAGCTTCGAGTTCCTGTAACGTCGCCATGAACGTGGAATCAAATTTCACATCCACGTTGTAGTCTTCTTTTGCTTCGTTGATATATGCAATCATCTTCGGCCAAAGTTCAGGCCATGATCCGCGAATGTCTTCGAGCAGCGCCTTTGATGCGTCAGTAGCATCCGGTGCGACGACATAACCTACGCCGTGTGGTGCAATTGACACTTTGAGAGCGAGTGCGGTGTCGCCGTTGTCAAATTCGAGTCTGTCCAATGTGCCGTCCTTCTCGGAATTGCATCCGACCAGCAATGCCAGAACAAGTGTCAGAAGCGAGAGAGATTTGTGCATAGTTGGATAACGTTAAGGGTAACGGGGTGCGAACGGAAACGTCACCATTTTCGCACGGCTGTTTTAAGCACTCCGGTTCACGAACCGTTTGCTATGTATCTGGGTAAGTCGATTTGGTAGCCGAGCATACGTTAAACCGTCAATCGCTGAACCGATATTTGTGCGGAGTCGTAAAGCGACATCGTTAATCTGTGGGCCAGCAGGACACTCAAATCCTTTGAGCGTTCCGTGTTGTATTTGAATAACCGTTCTTTGTTCCGGTGTTGCTGTTATTCCGTTCCAACCAATCGAAAAGGTTCGGCTTACGAAATGCTGAGGGGCATATAATTCACGCCCGTCTGGGGATTCCAACCATTTCACACGCAGGGCGTCATCAACCCATAAGACGCTGCGGTTCGCTTGGTAATGACATGTAGTTAACTGACTAGGCTCGTCTGGTAGACGATATTGCGTTCGCCAAACAAGGGCATTCGCGTTGTGAATCTCACCATCAATAAGGTACTGCTCGAACGCCTGGAACTGGCGAATTCGATAAGTTCGAAACGCCAAGATCATGGCGATGAAAGCCATGATCAACATCAGGCGGCGAATCGTGAAGCGTATTTTCATCGTGGATACATGACGTTAAGGATAACCGGGCATTGACTGACCACCTTGCACGACGTCTTTGAGTGCTCCGCGTTCACGAATCGTTTGTTACCCAGCGATTTTTCACAGCCGGTTGACGAACCATCGGACTGACCGCAGCCGAATATACCAAATGACTTTACCAATCCAAACAAGAAAAGATAACAGCCGACATGCAAGGACCGAGCGCCGACATTCGGAAGCGTGGATGAAAGCACGTCTAGAAATCCATTGCGTACCCAAACATTAGCCACCACGAAATCAAACCGGTCGAGATATAAACGGACGCCCAGAATGCTGCGATAATTCCGGCCCGCGTCTTCTTCTTGTGATTTGGGGTGAAATTTAAGGCATGCAAGATCGCAGTGACAAACAGCAGAAGCAAGACTAACGGGTGGCCGCCAAACAAAACATATTGGGCAAATGCGTCGTGAATCCAGAGCGGCTCAGAGACGATGCTAAACTCCCAAGCAACGCCTAGAACAAAAAAATCGCAGGTAGCACAAAGACGATCGGAATCCAACCGAGTTTCAACAAGCGGGCAAGCTCAGTAGGTTCGGACCGGCTTGCTTCAAATTCGCGAGGGGCGTTATATGGATTTACG
>CAYNJG010000346.1:0-5804 GCA_964397295.1 uncultured Pirellulaceae bacterium | reverse complement strand
CCTGGAGACCAGTATCAAGCTACAACCTAGCTCTAATGCGTATTGGCAGCTCGGCACACTTGCGATTCAAATGCGCGATGTGCGTGGATCCATCACGGCTTACGAAGCCGCGATCAAAATATCTCCCGACCGAGCAAAACAAGCCAACAATCTTGCATGGTTGCTCGCAACCACCGATGACAGTTCTTTGCGAAACGGAAATCGAGCGGTTGAGATCGCCAGACTGATTGTCGCCGGTCGAGCAAATGATCCCAGCGCGATGGATACACTGGCTGCGGCGTTAGCCGAACAAGGAAACTTCGCGGAGGCTATTCGCATCGCCACGCAAGCGATCGAAATTTCTCGCGGTAGTGGCAACGAAAAACTCGCGACAAAAATCAAATCGCGGCTTGACGGTTACAAAGCGAACAAACCACATCGTGATTCGCTGAAGTAGCCGGTGATTCCCAATCACCGCAACGGCATTCGCGGGATCCGGCTACGGCGTTTTTTCACTCGTTCGTTTTGAAAGATCATATGGATATGATATTTCGATCGCCTCTCTTCTTCAAAACCCAGCAAACGATACAGCTTTCGCGCCGGGTTCGTTTTGAATACCCGCAATCTCACGGGAATCGAATTGCTCGACGCCTCGCACGTTAACTCGCGAATCAACGACGACCCTATCCCAACGCCTTGGAACCCAGGAAGGATCGCGATCCTAGCTAGTTCGATTTGGTCGACGGTTCGATACACAACCCAAAAGCCAATCGCGGCAAACTCGTCGACTAACAACTCGTGCTCCTGAGGTGGCACACGAAAGAACATTTCCCATTGTTTCTTTTCATCGAAAGATCCAAACGCGGCTAATACGTGTTCTCGCATCGAACGTTTTTGAATCTCAAAGAGCAGCCTCCGGTCGCCCTCGGTCGCTTTCCGTCGGGTGAGATCATGCAATTTCATGGTTGGTCTCCATCGGATTGCCCCGTGAAGCCCCACAATTCGATCATAACGAAACGCAATCTGCGAAATCAAATCATTCGGAAACACTTGCCCTGCAACTAAAACAACAAGTAATGCAGTAAGCAGCCAATCCAGCTATAATGCGAAGCAAAGGTGCAGTGCTTCCTCCCTCATACGACCGACCGATGTTGAATCTGTTCAGTTCATCGCGATACGGACGACGATCATTTCTGTCGGCAGGAAGTCTGGCATTAGGTGGACTCACGTTGCCGAGTCTCTTGTCCGCGAAAGCACAGGCTGTCGAGACTGGCAAGCTGTTGAAAGACAAGTCCGTCATCTTCCTCTTCTTGCATGGTGGACCGAGTCAGATCGAGACCTTCGATCCAAAGATGACCGCTCCACCTGGCGTGCAGAGCGTGAATGGCGAAATTCGCACGTCGCTGCCAGGAATAACGTTCGGCAGTAGTTTTCCGAAGCTCGCCGCGCTCGCGGATCGGATGGCAATCGTTCGTTCATTTACAACGGGCGACGGGAATCACGATATCAAGCCGATCGTCGGGCGAAACTCGGCTAATGCGAATCTGGGTTCCATCTACGCGAGGATCGCCGGTTCGAATCGTGCGGACTCGGGCATGCCCACAAACGTGGCACTCTTTCCGCGAGCGGTAGACGCTGAACGACTGGAGCGGCAAAAGGCATTCGGCGACTTCACAGCAACGGGAAATCTCGGCCCAGGCTACGCACCGTTCGTACCGGGAACTGGTGGTGACATTCAATCGAACATGGAATTGAAGATTCCTCGTCAGCGTGTCGACGATCGACGTAGGCTACTGAATGGACTAGATCAGATCCGTCGAAACGTCGACGACAACCATTCACTTGATGGGCTCAATCGATTTCAACAGCAAGCCTTTGAGACAATACTCGGTGGAGCTTCTAAGGCGTTTGATCTATCGAAGGAAGACCCCAAAACCATTGCCCGATACGATACAGCTCCGTTGGTGAAGCCAGAGGATATCGACCGGCGATGGAATAACTACAACTACTACGTCGACAATGCAAAGACACTCGGCAAGTTGCTTTTGATGGCACGTCGATTGTGCGAAGCCGGCGCCGGATTCGTCACGGTCACGACCAATTTTGTATGGGATATGCACGCGGACATTAATAACGCGACCATGGAAGAAGGCATGCAATACATGGGTCCACCGCTTGATCACGCGCTGAGTGCCTTTCTTGATGACGTCCACCAACGCGGCCTCAGTGACGACATCCTGTTGGTCGCTTGTGGCGAAATGGGCCGCACACCACGACTCAACGCGAAGGGCGGTCGTGACCATTGGGGAGGTTCAGCACCACTGCTACTTGCCGGTGGTGGCATGAAGATGGGACAAGTGATCGGGCAATCAAATCACGACGCGAGTCAACCTGCGACTCGGCCCTACACGATGGACCACCTGACTTCGACCATTCTCCAGACGCTCGTAGACCCAGGCGAATTGCGAGTGAAACGCGGCATTCCCAGAGACGTTCATCAGCTTGCGGAATCTAGTGACGTGATCGAAGAGTTGTTCTGAGATCGTCGCATGAAAGATCCATTGGCTCAGCTGTTGTCTGAGATTCGCGGTTGCACTGAGCGTGAGGAACACAACGACGATCCGCCGCTACCCTTAGTTGCGTTAAGACGTCAGCAGATTCATTTGCCACGACAATCGACGACCATTCTCGAGTTACTTTGCGATCAACAACTCAACCATGGCTCGGCCCATCGCTTCGCCCACGTTCATATAGGTCTCAGCATTGCCGTTGTAGTGACCGCCAGAGCTTCCACCCTTAGATAGCGGGTGAGTGTAGACCGCGGCAACGTTGTGTTTGAATTCAGGGTACTTGCCGGATTTGCCATCGACGGCAAACATCGCATCAAGCAGTTTACCGCCACCGTCTGTAGCGCCTTTTTCTGTTTGCCCTAGCGACGCGCAGACGAACTTTGCATTGGGCGCGTCGAACTCTTTGCGAAGCTGTTTAATGAGAAGCACCAGATTCTGTTCGTATCGACTCGACAACGCTTCGCTACGACTGTCGCGATCGCCTTGCCACCAGAAAAAGCCAGCAACCTCGTACTCTTTCGCATCTGGGTAATACTTATCGAGCTCGTTGAGTACCTCTTTCGCTCGGCGGATGTCGCCATCGTATTGCATCCCCGCGTACCACTTAATCTTCTTCGGTTCCTCCCCCTTCTTCCAACGTTCGGGCGATCCTTTATAGCCGGGGTGAACCCATGTCACGCCTTTGGAATCAGTGAACTCAAATCCTTCGCCGCCAGGAGGTAGCAGATCCCAGCCGAGCGCCCGGTTGCCGATACAGCTTTTCAAAACCAACACTGGCGCATCAATCTCATTGCCGAGGTGATGACCAATGCCTATCTCTGGACCGATCTTACCTTTGATAGTCATCCATTCATTGTTGAACTTTCTCATGCCGCCTGTCCCGCTACCCATGACTCGCACGTTGCGAACGTCTTTGCGCTCGGTCCAATTGCCTTCGTCGTCGACGAGGTACGGATACAGGTGCTTTTCCTTTACAGCGTGCGTGAGTGAGCCCTCGGCATCGCCTTTACCGGGTTCAACCTTGCCAGCCCCAAGCATGTTGGATTGCCCGAGCAGAATATAAACCTGCACCGGCTTACTCATGTTTGCAGGCTTGCCGTCTGGATCTGGCAGTTCGTCGGCGACTGCTGAAGCGAAACATAGCGATAACGAAAACGCAACAAACAAGAACGTGGTCAAAACGGATTTCTTCAACATGCTGTCTTTCTCATAGGATAAATGCGAACGAGAATCAAAGAGGTCGCATGCTAATCGTCATCCGCTCGGAGAACAGAAATAAACGCCTTCTGCGGGATGTTCACGCTTCCGAATTGCTTCATCTTCGCCTTCCCCTTCTTTTGCTTCTCCAGCAACTTCTTTTTTCGCGTCACATCACCACCGTAGAGCTTTTCCGTAACATCTTTCCGGAAAGGCGCCACTGTCGTACGTGCGATAATCTCGCCACCTATCGCACCTTGGATTGGGATTTTGAATTGATGCCGTGGAATTTCCTTGGCCAGCTTTTCGCAATAGTGCAACGCGCGCTTGCGAGCTTTTTCGCGATGCACCAGATACGAGAGAGTATCAACGGGCTCTTTGTTGACCAGGATATCGACTTTGACCACGTCCGTTTTGCGATACTCAATCGGTTCGTAATCGAACGACCCGTAGCCGCGCGTCAGCATCTTTAGCTTGCCGTAGAAATCGAATAACACTTCGCCAAGTGGCATTACACTTGTGACTTCGAGTCGCTTCGCGGACAGATAGTCCATCGTTTGACTCTCGGAGCGATGTTCACGACAAAGCTCCATAACACCGCCAACATATTCTTCTGGTGTAATGATGGATGCTTTGATGTAGGGCTCACTCGCGGACTCGATCGAGGTCGCGTCAGGCCAGTAGGTAGGATTGTCGACTTCCGTTTCCGAACCGTCGCGCAGCGTCAGCTTGTACTTCACCGATGGCGCAGAGATCACGAGTCCGAGATCGAACTCGCGCTGCAGCCGTTCTTGGATCACGTCCAAGTGCAGTAATCCGAGGAACCCGCATCGAAACCCAAAACCAAGTGCTGCAGAACTATCCTTTTCGAATGTCAGAGCCGCGTCGTTGATTGCGAGCTTTTCCAGGGCTTTCGTGAGTTCTTGGTACTCGCCGGTATCCATCGGGTAGACGGACGAAAACACAACTTGCCGCGCGGGTTGGTAGCCGGGAATCGGTTCATCGCACTGCTGATCCACGAGCGTAATGGTGTCGCCGATCTCAATGTCCTGGACACTCTTCACACCGGCCACGATATAGCCCACTTCGCCCGCACTCAGCTGCTTACGTGGTACGAGTTGGAACTGGTTGTAACCAAGTTCATCGACCTTAAAATCGCGATCTGCGTGCATAAAGTGAATCGTATCGCGTGGTTTAAGCGTTCCTTCCATAACGCGACATTGCAGGATAACGCCACGGAACTTATCGAAGTGTGCATCGAACACGAGCGCCTTTAACGGCGCGTTGGGATCACCCTCCGGAGCAGGCAGTTTTTGGACGATGCCTTCGAGCACTTTGTCGATGTTTACGCCGTTCTTCGCCGAAACCGATATAGCCTCAAACGGATCTAGCCCCAGCTCGCCATCGATGGCTTCTTGTGCTCGCTCGATATCAGCCGAGGGCAAATCGATCTTGTTGATGACCGGCAACAACTCCAAATCGTGCTCGAGTGCCATGTATAAGTTGGCCACGGTCTGTGCTTCCACACCTTGCGATGCATCGACGATGATTAACGCACCTTCGCATGCCATCAGCGATCGCCGAACTTCATGCGAGAAATCGACGTGCCCGGGCGTGTCAATGAGATTCAACAAATAGTCTTTGCCATCCGGGCTGCGATAATCGAGCGTAATCGTGTTGCTCTTTATCGTAATGCCGCGTTCGCGTTCGATATCCATGGAATCGAGCATTTGCTCGTGAAGATCGCGCTGCGCAATGCCGTCGCAAGTCTGAATAAGTCGATCCGCGAGCGTCGACTTGCCGTGGTCGATATGGGCAATGATGCAGAAGTTTCGAATGTGTTGCATGCCGTAATGTTAACAGGAATCACCACAAAGCAACGAGAGGTGCTAACCAACCTTCTTCGTACGCGGTTCCGAGCACATTCGTCGGTCGAAAGACGTAAAAAACATCGAATCCCACCATCGCCCCATGTCGCAAATTTCTATGCAGCTATAATTGCAGG
Organism: uncultured Pirellulaceae bacterium; assembly: GCA_964397295.1. Taxonomy (GTDB): domain Bacteria; phylum Planctomycetota; class Planctomycetia; order Pirellulales; family Pirellulaceae; genus CAYNJG01. Next base: position 53 of record CAYNJG010000346.1, on the reverse strand, counting down.
TCTAAGGACCGGACCGCTGTTTCGCAATCAACCGGCGGTTTAATATTCAAACG
>CAYNJG010000345.1:0-5835 GCA_964397295.1 uncultured Pirellulaceae bacterium | reverse complement strand
GGCAAGAGCACACTCATGTCGCTGCTCGCTGGACTTGTGGAACCGGACAACGGCGAAGTGTTGCTCGACGGACAGCCGTGTGGTGAACCCGGTCCGGATCGAGGCATCGTCTTTCAAAACTACTCATTGCTGCCGTGGCTTTCGGTGTACGGCAACATTGAACTCGCGGTGAAGCAAGTCTTCCCTGATATGAGCAAGTCCGAGCGATCCGACTACATCCAACACTATATCGACATGGTCAGCTTGTCCGGTGCCGAGTGGAAAAAGCCGCACGAACTCTCCGGCGGCATGCGGCAGCGATTGTCGCTCGCTCGAACGATGTCGATGAAGCCTCGTATCCTGTTGCTCGACGAACCTCTCAGTGCGCTTGATGCGTTGACCCGTTCTGTTCTGCAAGACGAGATCGTACGCATCTGGGAAGAAGACAAACGCACGGTCCTCATGATTACGAACGACGTCGACGAGGCTGTGCTGATGGCCGATCGGATCGTGCCGCTCACACCGGGGCCTAAAGCAACACTCGGTCGTGAGTTCGCTGTAACTCTGCCTCGACCACGCGACCGCACGACACTAAATTTCAACCCCGACTTCAAGAAGCTGCGGAACGAAGTCACTCGGTACATGCTGCAAAACAACGAAGAAGCAAAGCAGTTGCGTGTGACGACGGAGACGCCGCTACCCGATTTGAAGCCGATTGCGATTGGAGCTTAAGGCGATGGTGAAATCAAAACCCCGCGATGCAAGCGAAAGAAGAAGCGTGAACGATCACTACAAGGAACTACGTCGAGCGTTGTTCAACGTCGGTGACATTCCAGCTCGAAGCCGACCAACCACAGACGAATTAGAAGCAAAGCAGCCGATGGCACCAACGACCGTACAAGACGCAGTTCCCACAGAAGTCACGACACCGGTCGATAACCGATACGTCGAACTTTACAACATTGTAAAGGCGTATCCGAATCCTTACGGCGAAGATATTGCTGTGGTCGATGGCTTCAACCTGATCATGAAGAAGGGCGAAGTCGTCTCAGTGATTGGCCACTCCGGCTGCGGCAAGTCGACCGTTCTGACCATGGTCGCTGGGCTGAACGAGATTACTTCCGGCAGTGTTGTGCTTGCGGGTCGAGAGATCGACGGGCCGGGGCCCGACCGCGCGGTTGTGTTTCAGTCGCCTTGTCTGCTGCCCTGGATGACTTCGAAGCAAAACGTTCGAATCGGGGTCGATCGAGTTTACCCGCACGGTACTAAGGCCGAGCGAAACCAAATTTGCGAGCACTACTTGGAGCTGGTTGGTCTGGCAGATGCAATGGACAAGTATCCACGCGAAATGTCGGGCGGGATGCAGCAACGCGTCGGTATCGCTCGGGCGATTGCGCTGAAGCCAAAGATGCTCCTGCTCGACGAACCGTTCGGGCGGCTGGATTCGCTGACTCGTATGGAGCTGCAAGACGTCATTCTCGACATTCTTGCTCGCGAAAAAGTCACGACGATGATCATCACGCACGACGTGGACGAGGCGATCTACATGGCCGACCGCGTGTGCATGATGACGAACGGCCCGAATGCCAAGGTTGGCAAGATTCTCGAACTGCCGTTCGAACGACCGCGAGTTCGCAGCGACGTGCTCGAACATCCAGAGTACTACGAACTGCGAGGCAACTTGGTTTCATTCCTTGAAGAACAGGATCACAAGCGTGATGCACCTGAACCAGATGCGCCGGAGTCAGAAGCTACTGAGCCGGTCGGCCAATCGTTGACGGATACCAAATACGACATCGAAATTTCGGCGGAGGCGGAGTAACGTGATTTCAGACAACAAGAAGACCATTGTCGTTATCGGCAATGGAATGGTCGGCCATCGGTTCTGCGAAAAAATGGTCGAGTTCGATTCCCTTAAACGATTTCGTATCGTTACATTCTGCGAAGAATCTCGCGCGGCGTACGACCGAGTTGGACTCACGACGTTCTTCGCTCATCGCAATGCCGAAAAGCTGATGATCGCGCGGCTCGACTGGTACGAAGAGCACGGCATCCAAATCCACATCGGCGATCGTGCGTGTGAGATCGATCGCGAAAAACAAATCGTGACCTCGGAAAAAGGACAGCAAATTGCTTACGACCATGTCGTGATGGCAACCGGTTCGTACCCCTTCGTGCCTCCGGTGGATGGGATCAAGCAACCGGGTGTCTTCGTCTACCGGACCATCGATGACCTCGAAAAGATCATTGACTATTCGAAAACCGCCAAGCGTTGCGCCGTGATCGGTGGCGGCCTGCTCGGACTGGAAGCCGCCAAGGCAGCGTACGATCTCGGATTGGAAACGCATGTTGTTGAGTTTGCTCCCCGACTGATGCCTCGGCAAATTGACGACGCTGGTTCAGACATTCTCGTCAGCAAGATCGAGCAGCTCGGCGTCAAAGTCCATCTGAACAAAGCTACCGAAAAAGTTCTCGGCGACGGTCGCGTTAGTGGCATGAAGTTCGCCGATGGCGAGCAACTGGACGTAGACATGATCATCGTGTCGGCAGGCATTCGACCGCGAGACGATCTAGCGAAGGACAGTGATCTTGAGCTCGGCCAGCGAGGTGGTATCCAAGTTAATAGCAAACTCCTCGCTTCCGACCCAAACATATACGCAATCGGCGAATGCGCTGTCCATGACGGCATGGTCTACGGATTGATCGCACCGGGTTGGGAGATGGCTGAAATTGCAGCCGATCAAATCTGCGGCGGCGACAAGCGATTCGAAGGAACCGATCTTTCGACCAAACTAAAGCTGATGGGAGTCGACGTTGCGAGCTTCGGCGACTATGAGCTAAGCGAAAAAACATCGACGCATCTGACGCACAACGACCCGTTCGGCGGAGTTTACAAAAAGCTGCTGTTCAGCAAGGACGGAACCAAGCTGTTCGGTGGCATTCTCGTAGGCGACGCGAACGATTACGGGATGCTCTCGATTCTTGCCAAGTCGGACCAGCCGCTTCCAGCCAGTCCGGCGGAGTTGATTGGGATGGGCGGGGGCCTGCAGCTTGGCGCGGACGCGATGAGTGACAGCGCGCAAGTCTGCTCATGCAACAACGTCACCAAGGGCGAAATCTGCGAAGCGATTCGCGACAAGGAAATAACGACGCCGGGCCAAGTGAAGTTTTGCACGAAGGCAGGCAGTGGTTGTGGCGGGTGCATGCCGCTGGTCACCGATATTCTTCACGCCGAACTCGAAGCCGCTGGTATCGAAGTCACGAATCACGTCTGTGAGCACTTTGAGTATTCTCGCACGGAACTATTCGCAATCATCAAGGCGAAGAAGCTAACCACGTTCGACGAAGTGATTACGGCGTGCGGAAAGGGCAATGGTTGCGAAACCTGCAAGCCAGCGGTCGCATCGATCTTGGCGATTCTATTCAACGAAAACATCATGCAGCCGCAACATCAAACGCTGCAAGACACGAATGATCGCTTCCTCGCCAACACCCAGCGAGACGGAACATTTAGCGTGATCCCGCGCGTTGCTGGCGGCGAGATCACCCCCGACAAACTGATTGTGCTCGGAGAAGTCGCGAAGAAGTACGGGCTGTATACGAAGATCACCGGTGGCCAACGAGTCGATTTGTTCGGCGCGAAAATGCAAGACCTTCCGGCGATTTGGGAAGAGCTGGTCGCCGCGGGTTTCGAAAGCGGACACGCGTATGGCAAGGCACTGCGTACGGTGAAGAGCTGCGTCGGTTCGACGTGGTGTCGCTATGGTGTGCAAGACGCGGTGGGCTTCGCGATTCAAATTGAGAACCGATATAAGGGGCTGCGAGCTCCACACAAGCTGAAATCCGCCGTGTCGGGTTGCGTGCGTGAATGTGCGGAAGCTCAAAGCAAAGACTTCGGCTTGGTTGCGACCGACAACGGTTACAACCTCTATCTCTGCGGCAATGGTGGCGCGAGTCCGCGGCACGGTGATCTGGTCGCGGCCGACATCGATTCCGATACGGCGATCAAGTACATCGACCGGTTCTTGATGTACTACTGCATGACGGCCGACAAACTCAATCGTACGTCGGTGTGGGTTGAAAAACTTGAAGGCGGTATCGATCACGTCAAGGAAGTCATCATCGACGACAAGCTCGGTATCTGCGACGAACTGGAAGAGATGATGCAGTTTGTGGTTGATACGTACGAATGCGAGTGGAAAAAAGTCGTCGACAGTCCGGAACAAAGAAAGCTCTTCCGGCAATTCGTGAATACGGACGAAACCGAGCCTGTGATCGAAGTCATCAGCCAACGCGGACAAACGCGACCGGGTGATTGGCCCTCGGAGACGGTTTCGCTGGAGCAAATCAAGATGCTCGATGGTCGTACTCTGGAAGAACACGAGAAGGAACAACTCGAACAAACGAAGTGGTTTCAAGTCGGAACGGTCCATGACTTCCCCAAAGACGGTGGAGCGACGATCAAGTACGGGAAAGTGCAGATCGCTGTCTTCAACTTCGAGAGTCGTGGCGAGTGGTATGCATGTCAACAGATGTGCCCGCATAAAAAAGCGTTTGTGCTTTCACGCGGAATCCTCGGTGATTCGCAGGGAAGTCCGAAAGTCGCCTGTCCGCTGCATAAGAAAAATTTCTCGCTCGAATCAGGCGAGTGTACCACGGGCGACGACTATTCCGTTCGAGTCTTTCCCGTGAAGGTCGAAGGCGAAAACGTGTTCCTCGATCTGCCACCGACCGAAGTGCTCGACAAGTTGCTGGCAACGGAGATCGGCTGCAAGCTTGCGACTTCATGCGAGTCGAACCCAGAGGTCATTGCTGGAGTCGAGGTTTAATCGTATGAATCGTTTGGGCGGAACGAAAACACACGACTTGGCAACGGACCACACTTTTCGCAACGCGATCATCGTCGCGTTGCTAACGGCGGTTGTCGCTACGGTAGTTGCCGTCGTCGGATGGAATGTGTTCGAGTTCGATCGTGCGCTGTTCGTCTATGCTCAATCGCTCATCGTCTCGCTAGCACTCACGGCTTATCGCTTCACGATCTGGCTACATCGACCGCCAACGCTCGTACTCTATCAACGAGCGATCACGATGCTGAGGAACCCTAAGAACGTTCTCGCACTTGGGAAACATCTTTGCGCCCGAATCGTTGGCTACTTTGCACTGAACAAATTCGTTTGGAAGCGGGGGCTCAACCGGTGGGCCGCACACTGGCCGATCATGGTCGGCTGCGTGATGGCGTTTGCTATCGTCATCCCGCTGATCTTCGGTTGGGTTTGGTTCGAGACACCGGCCGATGACTTTCACTCGTATGAGGTCATGTTGTTTGGACAGCATATTCGCACAATTCCAATTGATGGCATCGAAGCCTTCGTTGCCTTTCACGGATTGGTTTGGGCGTCGTTCCCCGTGATTGCAGGATGTTCAGTAGCCCTTTGGCGACGACTTCGAGATCGCGGAGATCAAGCGACGCAGACGTTCGGAAACGATTTGATGCCGCTGCTGATCCTGTTGTCGATCGCCGTGACTGGCTTATTGATGACGATCAGCTATTCGTTTCTCGGTGGAGCTTTTCACTCGCCTCTAGCCAAAATTCATTGTGTGATCGTTTGTGGCACGCTGCTTTGGCTGCCGTACAGCAAGCTATTCCATATTCCGCAGCGATCGCTGAAGTTGGCTCACATGGTTTACGAACACGAGTCGGAGCCACGTGGCAAAGCGAGCTGTTTGAGGTGCGGCGAAGAGTTTGCGGACCAGCAGCAGATCGATGATTTGATCGAAGTCCAACGTCGGTTGGGATATCGATACGAGCTATGCGAAGCCGAAACGCTGGAACAGCATCGTGTGCCACTGCTGGCT
>CAYNJG010000344.1:0-5948 GCA_964397295.1 uncultured Pirellulaceae bacterium | reverse complement strand
ACATCCAGCTGGTGCGTGCCCTGATTGTTGAGGTCACCGTTACCGGTTTTCCAAAACCAATGCCAGTTGTAGTGAACGAAGTTGGCATGGTATTGATCAATGACGGCGGGTCCTTTCCACAGATCCCAGTCGAGGTTTTCTGGAGGTGGTTCAACTGGTTTATGACCAATCGAGCCGCGCGGTTTGCAACAGTAGCCATACGCTATTTTGAGTTTTGGAAGTTTGCCGTTTTGCAGAGCCTCATGCAGACCTGCGATTCCCGAGTTGCTACGTCGTTGCGTGCCGTGTTGAATGACCACACCGTATTTTTCTTGAGCTGCAACGGCTACGCGGCCTTCGACCACATCGTGGCTCATTGGTTTTTCCACATACACGTGCTTGCCGTGTTGTGCGCCCCATATCGTCATGAGCGAATGCCAATGATTCGGCGCGGCGACCGAAAGCGCGTCGACGGACTTGTCCTCCAATGCTTCTCGAAGATCTTTGATACCCTTGGTTGTAAGTTTGCCTTTGGCACGACCAGCAAGTCTGGCGAGCGTCGAATTCAGGACGTTCTTGTCGGGGTCAATGGCATACGCGACTTCAACATTTTCTTGCGCTAGCCAACCGCCGAGGTGGCTCTTGCCACGACCGTTCAGGCCCGCCACCGCGACCCGGACGCGGTCATTCGCGCCTTTGATTGCGCCGGAAGATTTGGTTCCCATGATGATGAAAGAACTTGCGATAGCAGAGGACTTTAGAAAACGTCTTCGGTTCGTTTGGCTCATCATTTTTCCTTGGTGAGGTTGGGGGAGGAAGGATTGAGATTTGAGATATCGTATGCGAGGGCAGGTGCCCAATCAACGTTTTTCTTCTTCATCCGTTGCGGAGGTGGAAGAGGTTGAACTGACCGTCAACGAAGTATCTTTGCCAAAATCCGCTACAATACTTGTTGTGTTGACTAGCGACGCTTCGCTGTTGAACGTTCGGCGAGGCGGGCGGTAGGGCCATTTTCGCCTAGCGAAAGTGCCATCCAGCCATCACGAATCGCAAACTGCGTGACAACAAGGCTTCTAAGGTTTGGCTGTTGTTGAATGGCTTGGCGAAGGATGCCCAGTTTCGAATTAGCAGCGAACACCTTCGTGAAGATACTGCGAAGTGCGATTTGATCTCGCAGCTTCAGTGGTTCGGTGATCAGCTCAATGCTGCCGTTGCGAACCAGTTCGACGTCAAGCTGTTTTACGTCCGCACGATAGTAGCCGCACACTGAAAAGTCTTTCCAGCTATCGGTACCATTGTCGAGTTCGGCGAAGTGGATGGTCAGCTTTATTTGACCCTGTTCGAATTCAAACTCAAGCGGATTGTTCTTTGCGAACTGGACAATGCAGTTACGGCGTTTTTCCGGGACATCGATTTTTGTACCGAACCGGTTCGAGAGTTCGTTCGTCAGCTCACCGAGCGTCATGCGGCGACCTTTCAAATTCAGCTGCTCGATCATATTGTTCGCTGCGGATTGATGAATTTGGAAACTCATCTTGCTGTCGGCGCGGGCCTGAGGTCGCGGAGTGTGTGCGCCAAACTGCAGCGGTCCAGCGAGCCGCGTGCGTAGGATGGCGCGGTCTTCCGTCGTTCGCATTTCCATCGCTCTTGGATCTAGTTGTAGTTTGCGCAACGGTTCGACAACGCGAGTCTGTACACGGCCTTCGACGTTGGCCAAGCGACGTTGTACTTCGACATCCATCTTCTTCTTTGCGGAACGTTCGACGCGAGCCAGAACCTCGCGTCGAACGAATGGTCGTTGTTCGTCATGTTGCCGGCGGGCGATGCTCCGAACGATCGACCCTATGAATGGAATGCCATCCAAGTCTGTTCGCATTCCGACCAACCGGTTGCCAGTTGTCGCACGGGTTTCTGTTTTTTTGTAGAAGATGCCGTCCGGGCGAATCATGAGCTCTTTGCCTGCCGCAAATTGCGACTTCCCGTGGTTGTAAACAACGACGGGGCCCTTACGAGAAGCCGTGTTGGAGTTGACCGATCCACTAGCAAATAATCCCAGTCGAATGGACTCGTAGTCAGGGATTAGCTGAATCGAAAGATTGGTCAACGTCGAATTGTTGCCTCTTACAGCAGCGCCAAGAATCGTATCGTTCACCTGTTCTGCATACTGATGAATGGCTGGCACGAATCGATTGATCAATTCTTCGGAAACAGCAACTCGCAGATTTGCATTTCGATAAGCCGTATCAATCGCGTCAAGCGCTGGATCGTATTGGTTGTTGTTCGGGCCTGTGCCGAAACGTTGGAGCATCGCGAGTGCCGCCCGAGCGTTCGAAGTACTGGATTCGTCCTCGTAGCTAATCAGAGCTTGTACGATGTCACTCGAGGCAATGCTGGCTGACACAACCGCGCGAAGATCAACTTCGAGTGTTCGAAAGACTGGGCTGCTCAAGAATGCACGTTGTGTTGGATCGAGATTCGAGTTCAGTAGAAGCGAAAGCGTCCGTTCGGCACGTTGACGAGCGACCGTGCGTTCATCGGAAAACGTCAATCGGTCCAGCTCTAGATAGGTGCTCCAGAGCTTTGTTTCGTCTTGAATTGAAAGCCGCTGGGCGAGGCGGCTCGATGTCGATTCTAGTTTTTGCATCGCGTCGTCAAATTGCTCAGCCTCATTGGTTGCTCGCTTTAACAACGGCGACCAAACACTAGCGTTTCGCATGACCGCGTGACGAATCCGCCAATAGGTTTGTTGTTCAGCGGGTGACCATCCAGAGATTTCGACGGGATAGGTTGCAAGCTCTTGAATACGAGCGAGCGATAGTTGCTGCGAATCGCTGCCTGAAAATTCTTGTGATCGCAGATGTCTGAGGCGGAGTCGTAATTGTCTGCTCCACTCATTCAGATGAGGTGTATCGCTGCCGAGCTCAAGTAAACGGAGCAGACGCGCGCTGGAGCCCCACCGGTCGGTTGTTTCATCCGAGGGATTGGCGATTTTCGCGGGAGTGACCAATTCGCTTTCGGTCTGCACCGGCAGTGCGATTTCTGATTCGGGTTCGACCGGAGCTGGTCCGTTTGGCTGCTCAAGCTCACTCGGCAGTGGAACCTGTACTTGCTTTGCTGATTCTGACGCACTCGCGCCATAAGGAAGCTCGGTGCGTTCTGTGCGAATTCGCGGGATTCGACTTTCGTGCTTCGCAACAGGACCGGCGATAAGCGAAGGTGCCGGGTCAAGGCCGACGGACTGCGTTGTTGTGCTCGAAGCTTCGGGCGCTTTAAGCACAGACCGGTGTGATTGCGTTAGTTGTGTATCAGTTGTCGATGCGGAAAACGGTTCGATTAGTGTTGGCACCCAATCTTTTGGAGGTTGCCAAACGTAGGCTCGAGCCGCGGCCTTAGCGGGCGACGGCTCACGGACATCAGGGGCTCGGTTCGATATGTTTAGGGTGTCTGGGCCCAGTTCAGCCCCGATTTCTTCAACTAGGAAAGTCGGAGCTGCTGAGCTCGCGGCTTTCTCAATTGTTGGATCGACGCTGCTGATTTGCGGTAGCGGACCTTCGTTAGAAGGCAAACGTGGTGAACTTGGAGTGAACCCAATGGTGACACGTGGAATACGTTTTTTCTTTGTAGTGGCTTCGGAAGATGGTTGCTGGGTGTGTGTGGCTGCTCTCTTGACCACGTGTGTCGCAATCCAATCAGCGTAGACGTGGCGCACAGCCTTGGGCCAATCCGACGGTGGCCAAAGCGCAACGCCGAAGAGCAACAGGCCAGCCAAGACGAACGGCCAGGAAACTTTTCGAGGATAGGATTCCGACATCTGAAACTTTACGAATGGTCAAACGAGCTTCGAATTGCGCCCACGATCGGGGTACGCTTTCGGCGCAGCGCCGCCATTTACAGCAGCCCTGCCGTTAGTATTGATCGGTTGACGTAGGGCAAAGAGTCGAGTCGTTCCGCCGTAGCTGAAATCAACGTACGCGATTAGTGAAACTTTGCGGGTACAGTGTGCTGACTTTGCGGTTTGCTTCGAAGAACCGGGGCAGTGCTACCACCGTTAGATTTGCAGAGAAGATTAAAGTCCGCGAGCTGGTCCGATTGGCTAGTCGTGTCCTGCCCGAGAGAGTCACGGGCAAACGTAGACGCCGACGACTGCTGGCGAGTACGTTCGGACGTCCCATTCTTCCGCATCCGGCAATTGTGCGAAGTCGAACTCGTTTGTGGCTTCGATAGAGATAAGGCTGTTTCTCGGAGCTCGATCCAATATCGTTTGAATCATCTTCATCATCGTTTCTCTTTCTTCGACGTAATATCGATAAGGCGGCGAGATGAACACGGCCCAGCGTGCGTCGGGCAGGGTTGGATTCGAATCCAGCCAGTCAAAAGCGCTCATTGTTTTTAAGGTCGTGCGATCTTGAAGTTCCAATGTGGCGATGTTTTCTTCGATCACTCGCGCGGTTGGTTGGTGAAACTCGATGATGTGAGCACCGGTCGCTCCCCGGCTGATCGCCTCCAAGCCCAACGCTCCGGTACCGCCGAAAAGATCGATGGCGTACGTCTCTTTTATCGCCGGGCCTAGTAAATTGAACAGAGCCTCGCGGACACGATCCTTCATGGGACGCACGCCAGGATCGCCGGAATACTTGAGTTTTCGGCCGCGATAGTGACCACCGATGATGCGTAATGCGATCGGAGTTGTGCGTTTTTCCGAAGGTTTACGTTTCGATTTTCTAGCCATAGCGCCTTCCGAGTTTGTTAGCTTTCCCGCGAAGGGTCCGGCGAGTATCTTACTGGTAAGCAAGAACATTCGTTAGGGATGGAGCGTAATGCTGTTGGTCGCTTGCGATGGGGCTACTATTCAGTTTTCGAGGATCATGATGCAATTCAGGCTGTTCATTCAATTCTTTCTCGTTTTCGCAATCTGCACCGGAATTTCGGCGGCTCAAGACGGTTCGACTGCCACGGTTGAAGCTGAAGCTGCCGTAGACGCTCAAGACGAAACCACTGCTCAAGACGAAACCACCGCGGAAAACTCACCAGCAAAAGAAAAGTACCTGGTAGTTTTCAAAGAATGGAAAGATCTGCTGTCCGAGATGCGGCTCATTCGTGCAAAGGCTGACAATGCAAACGACGACGATGTAGCGGAATTGCAATCCAGGTTCAATGATCTCATTCGCAAGGGCGAGAACGAATTGATCCCACGGCTAATTGATTCAGCGGTGGAAGCATATCGAGAAGCGCCAAACGAAGATAATCAGATTACTCGCTGGTTGGCTACCGTGGCGGACGACTTTGTAACGAATGACAATTTCGCAGCAGCCGAACCTTTGCTGGATGTTTTGATCGAAGGCGAGACAACGGACCCTACAGTATCCAATAACGCTGGTATTGTCGCGTTTGTCAACAACGACTTCGACAAAGCGAGAGAGAGACTCACGAAAGCCGCTGACAACGGTGCGATGAATGAGTTGAGCGAGAGCTTTGGATACGTGTTTGAAAAATACGTCGAATACTGGGAACGCGAAAAGAAACTAAGAGAAGCCGCCGACAAAGCTGAAGGCGAAGATCGCTTGCCTCGAGTGATGATCAAAACAACGAAAGGCGATATTCTCGTCGAGCTGTTCGAAGATGAGGCTCCCGAAACGGTTGGAAACTTCATTAGCTTGGTCGAGAAAGGATTCTACGATGGACTCACTTTCCATCGTGTCTTGAACAACTTCATGGTTCAAGGCGGATGCCCTGAAGGTACCGGCATGGGTGGACCAGGCTACAAGATTTTTTGCGAATGCGTAAATCCGAACAATCGAAAACACTTTGCTGGCACCCTGAGTATGGCGCACAGCGGTCGCGATACGGGTGGCTCGCAGTTCTTCATGACACATGTGCCGACGCCGCACTTGAATGACAAGCACACGGTGTTCGGCCGCATAATCGAAGGATTCGATGTGTTAGCAAAAATCCAGAAGCGTGATACGGAT
>CAYNJG010000343.1:0-6004 GCA_964397295.1 uncultured Pirellulaceae bacterium | reverse complement strand
ACCTATACTGGGGCGAAGTCGGGCCCGATGCAAGGAATAAAGGGAAGCGAGGACCTCGCGGATATGATGAAGTCAACCAAGCCCGCCACGCAGGAAACTTCGGATGGCCGTACTTCATCGGCGACAATGAGCCGTACGCCGACGTAGATTTTGAATCGGGTGAAATCGGCGCGTTCTATGATCCCAAGCAACCCATCAATGCGTCGCCGAATAACACTGGCTCGCGCGAACTTCCGCCAGCAACTCCAGCGCTTATCTACTACCCTTACGACGCGTCCGAGAAGTTTCCAGAACTGGGCTCGGGAGGGCGGACTGCTTGCGCTGGACCGGTCTATGACTTCGACGAAAAGCTAGACTCGAAAAACAAATTCCCGAAGCACTTTGACCGTACGCTGTTCATCTTCGAATGGTCTAGGCATTGGATCAAAGCGGTTCACCTAGACGACGACTCAAACATCGAATCGATCGAACCGTTTCTCGCAGACTATCAGTTCAAGCGTCCGGTAGACATCGAATTCGGTCCCGACGGCGCCATGTACATGCTGGAGTACGGCGAAACGTGGGGCGTCAACGAAGACGCAAAGCTCATTCGCGTCGACTATGTCTCCGGAAACCGCAAACCGATCGCCGTGGCGAAAGTCGAGAACAACGTCGGACGTGAACCGCTCGCCGTACGATTCTCGAGTGAAGGCAGTTTTGACAAAGACTCGGAAGATTCACTGCGATACGAATGGATTCGGATCGAAACCAATGAAGAAAAGACTGTCCGCAAAACCATTGCAACAACGCCCAACCCAACCGTGTCGTTTGAGGAGCCCGGCGTCTACAACGTCGAACTAAACATTCGCGACAAGGCTGGGGCGTTGGCAACTGCTTCGGTCCCCGTTCTTGTCGGCAACGCGAAGGCCAGCGTCAAGATCCTCGAACCCGTCGCAAGATTCTTTGAGCCAGGCAAACCTATCAACTTTGACATCTTCGTGAATGACAATGAAGACGGCACGAATGACTACGATTTGGCAGACGAAAAGGATTTACCCGAAATTGACGGCGAATCGGCGACGCGTGTGTCGATGAACGCGCGGAAGTTAGCCGGCAAGTTCTCGATGGAAGACGACGAAACCGAATTGCCGAAAGGGTTGCAACTGATGAAAGGCAGCGACTGCTTCAACTGCCACGACATCCGCGTCAAACGCGTTGGGCCACCGTTAATGGAAGTCGCCAAGAAGTACCGTGATGATGCGCACGCGATGGCAAAGTCCGAAGAACGCGTGCTGAACGGTTCCACAGGAGTCTGGGGAAAGATCCCGATGATCCCTCACAAGCAACACACTGCCGAACAAATCCACGCGATGGTCGAATGGGTTTACTCACTGAAAGAAGATGCTGCGATGCAAGTAGTGCGGGGCTTTGTCGGTGAAATCGCAACGGATGATAAGTATTCCGGCGGCGTCGAACTTAGTGCCAGCTACACAGATCTAGGTGTCAAAAAGATCCCACCGATTACAGCAACGAAACGACTTCGACTCCGAAGTCGTCATGTGGAAGCGGAACACGCAAATCAAATCCAGGGACCGCAAAGTCTGGAGTCGGAAGAAACCGCGAACGGTGGAAAGTTCTTGGGTGGAATTAACCACAACCACCTTGCTCGATTCGATGACATTCCGCTCGGCGAAGTGGGCAGCGTCACAGCACGTGTTGCGACCGGCGGCGACGGAGGAACGATCGAACTCAGGCTCGACAAGCCAGATGGACCGTCTATCGCACAATTTCGCGTGAAGAAGAATGACGATTGGCTGGCGTGGTGGGACGAAACACAAACGGTCAAACCGACAGACGGCACTCACGACGTGTTCGTGGTATTTTTGAAAAGCGGCGAGTCATCCGACGCGTTGATGAATCTCGATTCGCTGTACTTCCACCCGCGAACCGATAGATAGAGACACCTCGCGTTTGCTGTCGGCTCGCTATAATGCCTGCATGGCTACAAACTTGAACGAACTGAAGTTCGACAATCGTTTTACTCGAGAACTTCCGGGCGACCCCATTGCTGCAAACCAGCGACGCAAGGTCCGGGAGGCCTTCTCACGCGTACAACCGACGGCTGTGAGCAATCCGGTGCTGGTGGCACACTCTGCGGAAGTGGCCGAAATACTGGGAATTGCTAACTTAGATGCTGATGAATTTGCACAAGTTTTCGGCGGAAACCGTGTTTTGCCCGAAATGGATCCGTTCGCGATGTGCTATGGCGGACACCAGTTCGGCAATTGGGCAGGCCAGCTTGGCGACGGGCGCGCAATTAACTTGGGCGAAGTTGTCGCCAATAACGGACAGCATTGGACGTTACAACTCAAAGGCGCCGGGCCAACGCCGTTTTCTCGAACTGCTGATGGACTAGCAGTGCTACGTTCGTCGGTGCGTGAGTTTCTTTGCAGTGAGGCGATGTTTCATCTTGGCGTCCCGACAACACGGGCGCTCAGCCTCGTCGCGACCGGTGAACAAGTCGAACGAGACATGTTCTACGACGGAAATCCGAAAATGGAGCACGGAGCAGTCGTCTGCCGCGTGGCGCCCTCGTTCGTCCGCTTCGGCAACTTCGAACTGCCGACGTCGAGAAGAAACTTCAAACTTACTCGGCAGCTTGTCGACTTTACCATTTGCAATGATTTCCCTGAACTCGTTCCCGACGAGAAGCCAAAAGAACTCGGCCTCGAAGTCTACGCAGAGTGGTTTGCGGAGGTTTGCCGTCGAACCGCCGAGATGATCGTGCACTGGATGCGTGTTGGCTTCGTCCACGGCGTAATGAATACGGACAACATGTCGATTCTCGGGCTCACGATTGATTACGGACCTTATGGCTGGCTCGAAGACTTCGATCCTAACTGGACCCCCAACACGACAGATGCTGGCGGCCGCCGTTATCGCTTTGGGCATCAACCACAAATCGCAGCGTGGAATTTAAGCAAACTTGCCAACGCATTGGCTCCCATGTTGGGCGAGGAACCAGCAGAAGATTGGATCGAGGCACTTCAACAAGGAATCGCGACCTACTCAAGTAGCTTCAACGAGGGCTGGAATGCCATGATGGGCTCCAAACTTGGACTCGAGATGTTTACAGAATCCGACGACGGACCGCTCGTCGAAAACTTGCTTAGAGTTTTGCAATTGGCCGAGACCGACATGACGCTTTTCTTTCGCAATCTTGCGAACCTTCCGCTGAAAAGCTCGGCGGAACGAGATTGGCTGCCCGTGTTGCACGATGCATTTTACGCTCCGGATCAGCTTTCCGAAGAACTACTCACAGAAACTGACGCGTGGGTGAACAACTATCGCGAAAGATTGTCAAAAGACGACGTTTCCGCCGAAACGAGAAAAGCGAACATGAATCGTGTGAATCCCAAATTTGTGCTGCGAAACTATTTAGCTCAGTTGGCCATCGATAAGGCCGATCAAGGTGATTACTCAATGGTCGGCGAGTTATTAGATGTGCTGCGAAATCCGTACGACGAACAACCTGGTAAAGAAGAACTAGCCGCAAAACGCCCCGAATGGGCTCGGCACCGTGCGGGCTGCTCGATGCTGTCATGCAGTTCGTAGAAAACACCGGAGTTCGTCAGGTTGCCTTTTAGGGAGAACTGGCGGATCTTTTTTGCGATTAGGATGCGGTAATAGCAAACCCCGCGTCTCAAGCTGCCGGCGTCATTATTCACCAAAGTGCTATTCGCGCACTCGCTCTCGTTCTGAATTCTTTTTGAATTCTGCTGCAGCTTTCTGAGGTATCCATCTGGCAAGTTCGTTGCGGATTGCTTTTTGAGCCGGATCACCGGCCAGGTTGTGAAATTCATCCGGGTCGGTGCGATGATCGTACAGTTCCTCCGCTCCATCTTCGTAAACGATGAGTCGCCAGTCCCGATTACGGATCGAGTGATTTCCAAAGTAGGAAGACGTAATCACTGGCCGCTTGCGGGGTGCCAACGGATCGCTGAGCTGTGGGACAAGCGAAACACCGTCGAGGTGATTGTTCTTCGGCAACTGGCAAATCTCTACCAGAGTTGGGTAGATGTCGAGCAAACTTGCAGGTTCACGGCACGCTTTCCCTGATTCTATACCGGGCCCAGCAAACAGCAGAGGTACTCGAGTGGACTCTTCCCATAGGGTGCGTTTGGCCCAATGCCGCTTTTCGCCCAAATGAAATCCGTGATCACTCCACAAAACGACAATCGTGTTGTCTGCATAACGGCTGCCATTCAAAGCATCCAGAACAATGCCCACACAGTGGTCGACGAAAGTGACCGACGCCAGGTAGGCGTGCGTTAAGCTTCGCTGTTTACCGTGTCTAACAACTTCAGCATGCGTTGGCGCAGCTGCGTAGTTGTTGATGCCGAGAAAATTCTCTGGCAAATCATCAAGGTCCGAACTGGCACTCTTTGGCAACACGATCGATTCGGCGTCGTTGAGTGCAAACCATTTTGGCGGAACATGCAACGGAACATGTGGCCGGAAGAAACCGATCGACATAAAGAACGGTTTTTCGAATTCTTCATTTAACGCACTGGCCGCCGTCTTTGCCAGTTGAAAATCCGCCATTTCACCGTCGGTTTGCGGAAACGCACCCCAGTCCCAGGCGCGACTCCAGTGAGCGGGCCGGTTGAGTGGCTTCTTCGGTGTGGGACTCTTGCTTCGACCGAACGACCGATCGATGTCGCCGGTTAGCATTCCTCCGAATCCATGATGCAGAACCTTTCCGCCCGAAAGCGTGTAGTAACCATGCTTCTTGAAGTAGCCCTGAATCGTTGGAACATCAGCCAGCGTAGGCAGCTCTTCATACCGAGGCCCAAGTTCATAGCTGCCGTGCGTTGTTGCGGCCAATCCTGACATCACACTGACCCGCGACGCCGAACAGACCGGCACCGCACAATGAGCGTTGATGAAATTCGTTCCTCTCTTCGCAAGCGAATCTATATGCGGCGTCGCCACCTGAGGATGACCACCGAGGCAGCCGACCCAATCGTTCAGGTCATCAATCGCAATGAACAGCACGTTCGGTTTGTCAACAACTTCGGCGCCATTGCAATTCGCCGAAGCGTGAATCCAAACTACGGCCAGCAGGACTGCGGCAATTATTCTCATTCGGTCCTCAACCACGATTTGCGAAAGCTCGTAACAATAAAATCAATCATCGCTCCATGTTCACATCAAGAACTGAACGTAATCTTGCAGCGACGAACAAAACGAGCCACACCCTCCTGGCATATCTATAAGACTAGATACGAAAAAAGCTCCCTGACCGAAGCCAGGGAGCTTTGAATAATAAAAAAAACCGGCAATACCTACTTTCACGCTTTTGGCACTATCATCGGCCCGGAGTGCTTAACTTCTGAGTTCGGAAAGGGATCAGGTGGAACCACTCCGGTATGTTCACCGGAAGTGACTTACCGAGCCTATTCGCCTCAGCAAGCCTCAACTTTGTGTGGTAGATGTGAACTGGCTAATTAAAACCAGCTGCAACTTTCAAGGAAAGTTGCCAACCTAATTCTTGTTTGCACTGACCGCCCAGTGAGTGATCAGCGATCAGCATTGTTGCAGTCAGCGATCTTACAGTAGTAAAGCTCAACATTGTTGAACTACACCGACTGCTTGATGCTAATCTTTTGACCTACTCACTGCACGAACTTTTCGAGCATTGAATACAAATGGTCAAGCTTTCGTCCGTTAGTACCAGTTAGCTGAACACATTACTGCGCTTACACACCTGGCCTATCAACCTAGTCGTCTTCTAGGGGACTTCACCCATAAATGGGAACGAAACCTAATCTCAGAGAGAGCTTCACGCTTAGATGCTTTCAGCGTTTATCTTTTCCGAACTTAGCTATCCAGCCGTGCCGCTAGCGCGACAACTGGGACACCAGAGGTTCGTCCATCCAAATCCTCTCGTACTAAAGATGAACCTCTTCAAGTTTCGTACGCCCACGGCAGATAGGGACCGACCTGTCTCACGACGGTCTGA
>CAYNJG010000342.1:0-6083 GCA_964397295.1 uncultured Pirellulaceae bacterium | reverse complement strand
CCACGATCTCTTCGTTTGTCGGGATCACCCAGATCTCGACGTTGCTGCCTTCCGCACTGATTTCCATTTCACCGCTCACTCGTTGATTTGCATCCGAATCGAGTTCAATGCCGAGCTCGTTCAGTCCTTCGCAAACCGCCGCACGAATTCGCTTTCCGTTTTCGCCAATGCCGCCTGTGAAGACGATCGCGTCCGCTCCGCCGAGTTCTACTAGCAAGCCACCGAGATGTCGTCGGATTTCCGATACGTACATGTCGAGTGCCAGTTGAGCTCGTTGGTTTCCTTCCGCAGCCGCTTCTTCCAAATCGCGAATGTCACCGCTCACTCCGCTAACACCGAGCAATCCGCCGCTGTTTGCAAGTTTGCCGAGCACCTCTTCAAGCTTCAGTCCTGTCGCTTCGATAATCCGCGGCAACGCGAACGGATCAAAATCACCGACGCGATTGTTCTGCGGCAAACCCGACTGAGGGCTCATGCCCATCGTCGTCGCTGCACTTTCGCCGTTTCGGATCGCACACAAGCTGCTCGAACCACCCAGGTGACAAGAAATGATTCGCAGATTTTCGCGGATCATTAGCTCTGGAGTTCGCTGGCTGATATAGCGATGGCTGGCGCCATGGAAGCCCCAACGTCGCACTTGAAAGTCTTCCGTCCACTCATTGGGAATCGCGTACGTGTTCGTTCGAGCCGGAATCGTTTGATGAAAACCCGTTTCGAACGCAGCCACCAACGGAATGTTGGGGAGCTTTTCGTTCAGCAATCGCATCGCGTTGATGTAAGGAGGATTATGAGCCGGCGCGACGCCATTCATTTCCTCCATCGCCGCGAGCACTTCTTCGGTAATGCGTTGCACGCCGCTGAAGCGACCGCCATGCACGGCTTTGAAACCGATCGCCGCCACTTCGCTTGCATCCGCAAGGCAACCGTTTTCCGGATCCGTCAGCTGAGCCAAACACTGCTGCACGGCTACTGCATGATCGGGAACGTGAAGCACTTCCTCGTGCTCGTAGTTACCGATTTCAACTGTGCAGTTGCTTTCGGCGGAACCAATTCGCTCGATACCACCACGCGCAAGCTGCCGTTGCTCATTCATATCGAAGAGCCGGTACTTGAAGCTGGTAGAACCGAGATTGGCTACGAGGATTTTCATGCGATAACGATTGCTTTGGATGACTACTTCAGGAAAGCGTCGATGATTCCTTCGGCGGGCCGAGGAATAATGTGACTACTGGTTAGTTCGCCGACCTGTGTGGCTGCTTGAGCACCAGCTTCAACGGCCGCACGAACACTGCCGACATCGCCACTAACGACGGTCGTTACCAGTCCGCCACCGATCGAGATTCGTTTCTCGATTTTCACATTGGCAGCTTTTGCCATCGCGTCGGTCGCTTCGATCAGGCCAATCAGGCCTTTGGTCTCGATGAGTCCAATTGCATCTTTCATTGAATTAACTTTCGTGTTCTTTTCTTCGTTGTCTGTTGCTTACGATTTTTTTGTGGCGGGCATGACGATCGAAAGATCTTCGTGCGGGCGAGGGATTACTTGGACGCTGACGACTTCGCCGACACGACCGCCCGCATTTGCGCCTGCATCCGTCGCAGCTTTTACAGCCGCTACGTCACCGGTAACGAAAACCGTTGCGAGGCCCGCGCCTACTTTGTCCCATCCAAGAAAGGTGACATTTGCCGCCTTCATCATTGCGTCGGTCGCCTCGACCAAAGGCACAAAGCCCTTGGTCTCGATCATGCCGAGCGCTTCCATTGCTTTAGCCATGAGTAAAATCTCCGATTAAAAAGTTAAGTTGATTTGTGTTGCGTGATTAGTGTTCGCAATTACAAGGTTCTTGTTTCAGTAACTCCACTTTCGTGGCAGCATCCAAGTTGCACGCATTGCCTTCATCTGTGTCGAGGTGAACTTCCAGCTTGATGCCGTCGCCAGGACGGACGATCAAATCTTCCATCACCATGGTGCAACCATTCGACTCGACGCGCAGTTTCATCGCATCGCCTTTTTTGACGCCGAAGTAAGCTGCATGGCCAGGGTTCATATGAACGTGACGAGCAGCGCGAATCACACCTTGATTGAGTTCGACAACGCCGTGGGGGCCAACGAGCACACAACCGGGAGTTGCCTGCACGTTGCCGCTGATTCGCACAGGTGCGTCGATTCCCAGCGAAATGGCATCTGTAAACGCGAGTTCTACTTGCGAGTCCGGCCGCGTTGGTCCGAGCACTCGAACATTGGGGAGCATTCGCTTGCGAGGGCCAACTAACATCACGGTCTCTTCGGCCGCGTAGTATCCGTCTTGGTACAGATCCTTCATCGGCGTCAACGTACGCCCCGGTCCGAACAGTTGTTCCACATGTGCGTCGGTTAAGTGACAGTGCCGCGCCGAGATGCTGACGACAAGCTCATCGCCGCTGGGAGTCATCGTCGCAGCGGGTTTGCCATTGCCGCCCGGCGAAACGTGAGATCCCGCGACGATCTGGCGAACGATGCGTTCAACGATGTTTCGATCAAGTGTTGCGTTAGCCATTTTTCTTTTTGTCGCTATCTTTCTTGCCAGCTTCCTTCTCGCCAGCAACAAACAATTCGATACCAGCGTTCTTGATCCGTTTTCGCCAGTCGCTATCAATTTCGTGATCAACGACAAGCTTGCTGATATCCGTCAACTCGCACATCCTCGCGAGGCTTTGATTTCCAAACTTCGTACTGTCTGCGACGACGATAACTTCGTCCGCCGCACGCATCATCGCTTGCTCGGTTTCAACCAGTAGCAGATTGCTGTTGAAACACCCTTTCTCCGTAATGCCTGCGACGCTTAAGATCGCGCGCTGTACCGAAAGCTTGGTTAGCATTTCGTTCGCGTACGGTCCAAGGCAAACTCCGCTGCGAAGATGCACGTAGCCGCCAAGTAAAATGACGTCGTGATTCGAACTACTCGTGAACAGCGAAGCGACGGGTAGCGAGTTCGTGACAATCTGAATCGTGCGACCGACCAGCAGCTGAGCCAGTTCGTAGGTGGTCGAACCACCATCGAGCAAGATCGTATCGCCGTCTTGGATAAGTTCGGCGGCAACTTGCGCGATCATCCGCTTCTTGTCCCATTGCGATTGCTGACGCTGTTCGAAGTGCGGCAACTTCGGCGAAGGACCCGTGTACCAGACTCCGCCGTGCGTTCGTTTTGCGGTACCTGATTCTTCAAGGAAATCCAGGTCACGCCGAACTGTTGACGGAGAAACCTGCAGCTCGTCCGCTAAATCTGGCAGCGAGGCAAACCCGCGCTTTCGCACGAGTTCCAGCAGTTGTTTTCTTCGTGTCTCAGTAGGCATGTCTGTCGCCGATCTTGCTCTTTCCGTTGCAAGTATCACCATTACAATGGAAGATTTCAACCATCAAATGATAAATAACTACCAAAGTATGTGCTGAATCTCGATATACTTGGTTTTTACCGCGATTTTTTCGCGTCGTCCTTAATCGAGGTGCATTTCCTTTGACACAATTCTCTCATTCGTTTGAGGGTTTTGCGGCTTGCTACTGTCAAGGTCTGCGCGCAGATTTGGCCGTCTACGAAAACTTACACCACTGCATGAACCGTGATGATTTTTTTCATCACGTTGATGTGTCAAAGCATCAACGAGTTCGCATGATCGTTAGCGTCGTTATAGCCATACGAATGTCAGTGGCCGCAGCTTCTTGATTGAGGCAACAGCAAATCGAGTCGTGGTATACTCGTCCTCGATTTTCGCGCAGTGAATGGATGAACAGCAATGCTTGCCAAATTGAAAACGTTTTCATTGCTCGGGATCGATGCATTACCCGTCGAAGTTGAAGTGGACGTGTCGGCGGGTGCTCTGCCAAAAACCGTTATCGTTGGACTGCCGGATCAAGCGATCAAAGAGAGCACGCACCGCATCGAACGGGCGATGGTCAATTCTGGTTTCACGAAACCGCAAGACCGCATCGTGATCAACCTTGCGCCGGCTGAACTACCAAAGCAGGCCACGTCGTTTGATTTGCCAATTGCACTCGGCATTCTGGCCGGAAGTGGTCAGCTTAGTTCCGATCGCTTGGAGGAGTATGCGGTTGTCAGTGAACTTTCGTTGGAGGGTAACACGCGGCCTGCTCGCGGTGCGCTTTCGATGGCGATCTGCGCTGCGAAACAGGACGGACTACGTGGAATTGTCGTGCCTTGCGATAGCGCATTCGAAGCGGCCGTTGTGGAAGATATCGAGGTAATCCCGGTTTCTAGCTTGACGGAGGCGGTGGGTTTCTTTGCTGGTGACATCGACATCCCGCCAACACCGTCGAGGCTCGGTGAACTCTTCGCCGAGTTGGCGAACTACGAAGAAGATTTTGGTGACGTGCGGGGTCAGGAGATGGCTAAGCGAGCTATCACGATCGCGGCTGCCGGCGGGCACAATCTGTTGATGGTCGGTCCACCGGGGTCAGGCAAGACAATGCTTGCCCGGCGCGTGCCAACTATTATGCCGATACTGACCGCAGGCGAGTCCATCGAGACCACTCGGATCTATAGCGCGATGGGGAAGCTGAACCCAGGGCAACCGCTGATGGCGAGGCGTCCGTTTCGTGCGCCCCATCATACGATTAGCGAAGCAGGTCTTGTTGGAGGCGGTAGTCCACCGTCGCCGGGCGAGATTAGTCTTTCGCACAACGGAGTACTTTTTCTAGACGAGTTGCCTGAATTCAATCGCCGAACACTTGAAGTGCTTCGGCAACCGTTAGAAGAGGGCGACGTCACGATTTCGCGGGCACTGGCTTCGACCACGTTTCCAGCTGACTTCGTTTTAATAGCTGCCCTTAATCCTTGTCCTTGTGGATATCGCAACGACACGCGACGAAGTTGCCATTGTACGATTCCACAAATCGAGCGTTACATGGGAAAGATATCGGGGCCATTACTCGACCGAATCGACATTCACATTGAAGTGCCCTCCGTTGACTTCAAAGAACTCTCGTCCAAACGCAGCGGAACGCCCAGCACGGAGATGCGCGAATCAGTGGAAGCGGCGAGAGCGATTCAGGCCGAACGATTGACGAAAAGCAAAATCAACTGCAACGCGCAGATGAACTCCCGCCAAGTTCGAGAGTTCTGCGAGTTGGATCAAACTGGACGCACGCTTTTGAAAGACAGTGTCAACGAAATGGGCCTGTCAGCGCGAGCTCACGATAAAGTGCTTCGCCTTTCGCGCACTATTGCTGATCTTGATCAGGCAGAAGCGATTCAAGAGTTCCATATTCAAGAAGCGGTGAATTATCGAATGCTTGACCGACAAATGTGGACATAGAAACCGGATGGCCGAACCGGCAAATAGCCGGGTTGGCTGGTGTGCTGTCCGGTAAACAAACCGTCGTGTCAACTCGTTCGTCGTACTCGTAGCGATAGAAGCGACAAGAAGGCAACGGAAGCTAGGAGCCCAGCACTGGGTTCCGGAATCGAGGGAGTGGATGGTGCGGTGAGACTAATCGGTCCTTCTTGTCCATCAAGCGGTCCGCCCCAGCTTGCTACCAGATCAAAAATGTCGGAGTTTCCGCCGTCGTATCCGGCGCTAAGCACAAGATCTCCGTCGAGGGTAACAGCATTGTTAATGCCGATCGAACCGTAGAGGATTTCGTTGGGTGTGTTGATGACAAGAACTTCGAAGGGAGCAGCTTGCCCTTGGGCTGCATCGGGTACAGGAATCAGGAAGCCACCTGGCGACTGCAAATCGATGCCGATGAGATCTACTCCGGTCCCAGAGACGACTACAAAACCATCTTCGTTTACCGTTCCGGAAACCGTTTGTCCTGAAGCAGACGCTGGCAGAAGAGCTGAGAGAATTCCAAGGGTGAGAATGAAAAAGGTCCGGTTCATTAGGCTACTCTTTGACAGCTAATAGGTAACCACGGCGAGAAAACCGGCCGTTGATTTCGTACCTTGAATTAGCTGCTCCTTTGTCAAAGTTGTGATTACGAAGTTGTTATGACGAAGGACTCATTCTATGTGCGAATGCTCTTTTGCAAAGTCATCTGTCGGAAAAGATTCGGCAGCCCACCAAGGGGAGTAACGGGTAAAGGCTAAA
>CAYNJG010000341.1:0-6199 GCA_964397295.1 uncultured Pirellulaceae bacterium | reverse complement strand
ATACTCAGCTAAATGAAGAATACTCCCTAAACTATCCGTCACATATAAATCATGCTTGAATGTTTCTTCACAAGCTCTATTTGATAGGTCAATAGCATCTTGTAATGTTTCCTATGAAGCCCATGCGCCTCCTGCTCCTGAGTTTATTTCATGTTCGCTTTTAAAAATGTAATAAGTCATAATTTCTATTTTGTCTCAATATACGGACTTTTTATCTAATGTCCAAATATTTGGACAAATACTTTAATAATGCATTCAGCTCCGCACCCACAAAAAAGAAAAGAAAACAGATTTTGCTGGAGCTTAATCATCTGTCTTCGCTTGGCAGCAGTATTTATCACCAACCATTATAGTTAACAACTTGTCATCATCAATCATGTTTAAATCTCCGCTATCTCCTTTCATTACTCCTTTTACTTGCGGATTTATATCTATTCTCCAAGTTGGATTAGGCACCCTCTTGCTTTTATAGAAGTTCCCTATTGAATAGGTAGGGTCAAGATCAATCTTCTTATTCTCACTATGCAGATATAGCAAGTCTCTAATGATCTCATCTTCGTCGAATCCGATTGATGATATCACCTTATCTCCAAACAGTCCTTTGTTATTCATGCAACTGGAATATCCGTCCAAACATTTCATCTTCTCTCAGCTCTCTCCCCCTGGACACTATCTTCATGTTCCCCGGTATTGTTATAAACATCTGCTTGTTAGTTATCCTAAGATCTCGGCTCATCTTCATCTCTTCGATAAAAGAACTTTGAATCTCCCGGATATCCATCATGCCAGCCCTATACAAGATCATTGTCATGTCTTTATCTGATACGATCTCATCATAGTACTCTTTGGTGCAAGCAAAGACAAAATTCACATCGCCACTCCTCTCAAGTCTATTCCACCCATCAATAAGCAATTCAATAATCTCTCTAGTTGATTTATCCTCTGTTTGCATCCTTGTATTTTTTGACTACTCTCTCATGTAGGTGCACAATCTTCTTAGGTGATGTATGTATAACGATTTCCAAGTTCACTCGATCATCATCAGATCCAAGCAGCCTTATATCTCTAACCATAGACTTCAAGCCTTGCTTCATCACATACTTTGCAATCGGCCCTCTGTAAACATCTGTGCTACTGCTTTGCATTCTCTATGCTTATGTACTTGATCGCTTCTTCAAAGATGGACTTCCTAACCGACACCATCGGCGACTCGCTACCCACTGTGAAAAATCCACTATCCATCAACCTCACATATGTTCCATCATAATCAATCCTCCCAAAGATCTCTTGGTTCTTCTTCTGAACCTTGTTTATCCTGTTGGTGTAGTCCTTCATATTCTCTTTGTCACCCTTGGTTGGTCTGACCTGATTGAAGTAATAATAGTAATCCTGATTCTCCTTTAGAGCTGCCCAATACGACTTAAAAAAAAAAGGGCGTCCAACGCGACTGTCATATCTAATCCAGGCCCTATCCTTTCATTATCATCATGTCCAGAAAACTTAACCAACCTATTGTCCAACCACTCATCAAACTCTTTGTCTTCGAATGGCATTGGATCTTGTTTGTCCTCAATGAACAAGCATATCTTCTTCAGACACTTTATGAACTCAATCTCTGCTTGCTTCTTATATCCCTTGGCTTTTGGCTCGAGTACATTACCATTCTTATCCATGATATACGCTTCAGGATCAACTATGCTCTTCAAGTCTCTATTCATCCTGTACTCAATTTTCAAGGCTGTAAGAACCTGCTGAGTCAATATATCTGGAAGCCTCTTCTTTTCTAACACCTTCTGAACATAGATGATAGGTATCTTATACTTCCTCCCTTGGAACTTGAATGAGCAATCCTTTCCCTTCTTCCTGATTCTTGGTTGATATCCATACATCAGGTTACAAGCCCTCCTGAACAACTCAGCAGTCGTCAACTCGATCATCCCGTTTTTCTGATCTGATCCAAATCCTTTATGGTCCTCATATATATCCTTCTCTATATCACCACTGGGAACAAGTCCAATCAATTCATCTGTGGTCCCATAGAAGTCCCTAACGAACTCAGTCACCATAGACGTGTGCTTATCCTTTCTGTACAGACTCTTGAACGCTTCATGTGTCGATGTCCTAACCTTCTTTGGCTTGTCTCCATCTTTGTCCTCAACATAGGAGAATGCAACATCAGGTTGATGCTCTGCAATATTCAGCATATGATCATAGTCGACTCCTATGTCTTTAGCCCTGAACTCCAAAGCCTCCTCAGCATTCAGACACTTCCTTATATAATGATTAACTCTTGCTAGCCCAAACAGACCTTCTACGTATGTCATGAATTCAACATCCGTGAACTTCATTGGTATCATGATCCTACCAATTACTTTCTTTCCCTTCCTTAATTCTGCTGGTAGACTCAACTTAAACTATCTAGCTTTTCTTTCAATAGCCTCTTTGCGTTACTGATAACGTCCTCCCTTGAATCTCTCTTAGTATCGATCTCTTCGCCTGTCATGCTTTGGACAAACTGCTTCAGTCCAGTTAATGAACCAAACTCCTGCTCTATCTGATCACTCCCCATATCAATGACCGTGATAATATTGTCTGCCAACTCCTTATTGCCATCCACAGTCTTTTTGCCACCCTTCTTTCCCTTGGATACTTTCCCAACCTTATCAAACTTCTCCTTAAGATTTGAAGCTCCCATGTTAACATGTTGAACATCCCTCGGAGTTTTTTTTTGAGCGTTTGCAAACATCTCTGGTGTCAATGTTGCTTTCTTGTAGCTCCTCCCTCTAACTATATTAGACTTTCCAGATATCACCTGAGCCGCTGCCTCAAGTTTTGCAACTGGAACCTTCCTCCCTTCTCTGGCCGCATCCTTGATCGATTTTGTCAGGACATATATATCGCCCTTATACTGATTATCAAAGTGGGTAACAATGATTTGCTCCAACTCTTCCGCAAGGTGCGATGATCCTATATCATTCTCGGCTTTAACTGCACTAGACAACGCTCTCTTCAGATGTCCAAATGTTAATGAAATCTGACTCTGTGGTTTCTTCTTTCTTTTTGTTGTCTTGTTTTGACTTGCAGTTTTAGACATACTCTCCAATTTTTGCTCTAATAAAAAAGAGGAGGGAGATTGGAATGAACCAACCACACCTCGCTCCATGTCAATAACATAACACAGCTCCCCTAGAGTTAGGGGGGTACATGGTATGTAAGTCTCACAAATATAACATTTGTTTATCTATTAAAAGGAGCAGACTTTCTCAATCCACTCCTTACCCTATTCTCAAGCCTAATTCTAACTAGCTGCAGAACTATGCCAGATTTGACATTAGATAGGGCTACTCCTTCAGACTGAACTTAGGGATTTATAGTTCAGAATTAATGTGGCTTATCCCTACAGTACACCACGGCTCTCACCTCTATGTCAAATCAATGTGGATGGTTTATCATCCGAGTTTTGGGGATGTGAGAAATCCGACACAACAAGACATTAATTGTAATGGCAAGAAAACATCAGTGACGTTGTGCCGGATAGACTCATTATCAAAAATCAAAATCGTGAAGAGGATGGGACTCGAACCCATGACCTATGCTAATTAGCATCTCTCTATCCAACTGAGATACCTCCTCAAAAAACATCGAGACCAACCCCATGAGCATATTACAATATTCATTTTTGGTCTCGACGTAAAATCAATCAACTATACTGCTCTTTAGCAGATAGGTCTTTATCTACAATAACGAAGTTACCAACTTCAAAGCTTTCTCTCTTCCTCCTCCAAACAAAATATTCTTAAGGGCTGTGCTGGAATCCTTGCTCTTCTTCTTATGCTGCATCCACCCTGTCAATCCATTGTATACTCCAAACGCATTTCCAATAACGTTCTCCTGTCCTATCCCCTGGAAATAGAATTCATTCATCCCTTCCAACATGTTTCTCTTCTGTGCACTCAGAACCTCTTGTCTTGCTTCTCCTGCGGTCAACCTCTTCATCTCTTGAGGAGACGCTATGAACTCAGTCATCAACACCTTTGCCAACTTGTCATTGACTGTAGTCTTGATCAACTCATCACTGATATACTTCACACTCTCTGCGATCTTAGATGCTAGACCTAACACTTTGCTTGCCTCCTTCAGTTGAGACTCAATACTACTTGTATGACGAATCACAACCTGTGACGCTTTCCTATCGATAGCCGCGGCCAATGTATTCTGACATACAACTCGAACGGGTGTGATCATGGCTCTCATTGCTGAGATTGCATCATGACTATTGCTGAACACAACATATTGCTCCAACTCATCTCCATTAGCCAACCCGATATACTCAGGCATCTTTGCAGTTAGAAATACAGTCTCTCCTTTTCCCAATGCTCCAGCTGATTCATAGATAGCTTCATCTCGATCAACTATAGGGTCAAAGAACTTGAATGCGTCCTTGTTCTGAAGAACTGTGTATCTCTCTCCAACATTCCCCAACACTTGCTTAGTGTCCATCCTTACTGTTGAATAGAATCCAGTTGGTAATGCTCCCATGATCAAGTTATGATCATCATCTCTCAATGCATTGGTGTGAGTAGGGATCTTAAGAACTTCATAATCCAGCTTTGCTTGCTTCAACGCCTCCTCTGCCGTCATCCTCTCTTCCAACTGAACTCCAAGTCCATGCCACGCCTTGCCTACTGACGCGAATGATGCCTCTCCTTCTTTGATGTTTAAATTGTGTCCCATGTTATTGACTATTTATGTTCTTTGATTAAGTTCTTTTCATAATACTTTGACCAACCCTCATTGCCCTTGATGGCATCTCTCAGCTTCTGTATGACTTCAGGATTGTTTGTCCTGATATCAAACACATGGCTTAAGTTCTCAAAGTTTCCAAAGAATCTAAACCATCCATTCCCTTCATTTATAATTGGGCACATCTGAACTCTCTCATCGCTTCCATACCTCTTTCTAAAGTTTGAAAAAAATGATTCTTCAATCACCTCCTTCTTCATGATCTGGATTAGCTGAGGTATTGACGATATGGGTTGCCCTCCCCAGGTACTCCCATTGTTCTTGACTATGACTTCCTTCCCCATTACTTGTTGATATACTTCTCGATTAAGAAAGATCTGAACCCTCCCTTCATCATGTCATAGTACTTGACTATTGTGAAGTCTTCGATTGGCTTTTGTTCTCCTTTATACTCATGGCTGAAGCTATTAGGATTCAACGTCCCTAATGCCATCCTCACTTTCCCATTAGACTTCTTTCTGTATGCAAAGCTAACCAATCCCTTCCTTAGCTCTTCCATGATTCTGACATATCTCCACGCCATCTTCAATGCTTCTGAAAAGGATGAGCACATTCCTCTTTTATAATACTGGTGTGCTGCCTTAAATAATATTGACTTGTTCATCGTGTTACTGTGTTATTGACAACATGAAGATAAACAAAAATAGTTATTCGTTACAAGCTGGATAAACAAAAATATTTCTGGAAGAATTATTTCTTCTTACCTAACCAAGTATCATAGTCCACTCCTGACTTCTTCAAGCTCTTGCTTAGCCAACCCTATCCAATAATTTATGTTCTGAGCTATCTCATCTAAACTTGAATCTCTTTCTGTTAAATCACTTGATTCTGATTCAATATTCTCAAGTGATTTAAGAATAGAATCAATAGTTCCACATGTGTATGGCACTGGCGCCTGGTCCATACCTACCTGTGTTTTGTTTCCATTGTGAAACCTTGCCCATCAACCTTGATCTCATATGATTCATCTTCATACACAACTCCATTTCTGTAAAAGACTTTGTGTATATCATCTATTGTCTTATACTTCTTCAGCTCAGAGAAGATCATGATCAACGTTATACATGACAACACCGATGAACCAAGAAACATCCACTTGATCAATGGGTGATATATATCCTCACAACTGCCTTGACAAACATACCATGCTCCCAAAAATCCCTGCCCAAATAACGCAAGTGTTAACATAAATATCAATCCCTTAATCTTCATAATCTAGTTGCTTTATTCTTTCTTCAAGATCTCGTACCCATCCATTCTCCCCAATCAGATAATTGAGATTATCATCAACTTTAGCAATCCTCTTTTCGCAAACATAAAAGTGTTGAATAAACCCGTCTTCAGATCCACAATGAGGGCAACAATCAAACTCCGTTATGTGCTTTCTGTATTTACT
>CAYNJG010000340.1:0-6212 GCA_964397295.1 uncultured Pirellulaceae bacterium | reverse complement strand
ATTTTGTGCTGTCTGCGACAGCGAATTGTTTGCAATAGTAAGTGACATTGTTCTGGAAACTCCTCGGGGTAACGCAGATTCAAAACGAGGAGCCGTCCTCGACTGCAGAATCCATCCCGCGGTTTCTCATCAGCAATGTAGTTGTAAAAAGATCGTTAGTTATTGTTGTTCAATACTCGCAGGACCGCTTCTGCAGTTTGTTCTGCGCTGTCGCGGGACGAATAATGACCATCACGTAGTTTTGATATCGTCTCTTGCACTAGGTCTTCGCGTACTTCCGGCAATGCCTTCAGTTCTCGCACCAGCCGAGCAATTTGTGGTGCTGCAGCATGCGACGTGAATTGTGGTCCTTTCGCCGGAGTAGATTCTGGCTCCGACTCGATTCGCACGATTTCGCGTTGCAACTGCGACAATTGATTGTTCGGGGTAGGTCGATCCGCTGGTCCTCTAATATCCATTCTTGAGTCTTTCGCTCCGTAGATAGTCAAATCCGTCGTGAAATTAGTATCGAACCGCGTCGTTGCGACTTGCCCATGAATCCGAATTCGTCAACTAGAATCCACCTCAAGTTGTCGGCATCTACAGTCGATCAGATGGGCACCAAGCCGCAACGGTTGTATCGATTACGCCTAGGTTCGCTTGTCGTGTTCGTCATTTGATTTGTGGTATGCCGGCCCAGGGGTGTGCAAAACCACAGCGACCCGTACCGTCGCGCAGCGTGGACAAGATCAGAAATGAAAATCAGCGACGAAAAAAAAGACGATTTAGAAGCCAACGGAAAGAACGCACCCAGCAAGCGATCCAGATTGCCGTTCATTGCAGCATTGATCGTGGCGAATGTCGTTGTGTTGCTTGTCCTGGTGCTGTTAGTCACGATACGTCAAAGCAACATTTCACCACCAGCAGTTGGGTCCGATTCGCAAGTTGTCGATCCGTTGCATGTAGTTGTGCGAGCAGACACGCTCTTACTTTCCGGCAAACCTAAAGAAGCTATCGAGCAGTACAAGCGAGTTTCAAAAAACAACAAAATGTCGTCTGCCATCGCTTACCGGCTAGCTGTCGGAAGTGAGGCCATGGGTGACCTGACAGAATCGCTGCGCAACTACGAACTCGCAAACAATCATGACTTCTCTGAGACTTCCCTTGCCGCTCAGCTCGGTGAAGTTCGCATCTATTATAAGCTGCGAAAGTTCGATGCTGCCCTAAATGCAATTGCACCGCTATCGAGTGTCTCCGCGCTGCCCGTTCTTTCATCAACGTCGATCGGCCAGCAGACGCGTTACATGCTGGCGTTCGCGTTGTCAGCCAAAGCCCAGCAGGCGACACACTCCACGTCAGTGCTCGACACCAAACATATATTTCGAGAAACAATCGAATTATCAACGGAAGAGGCTTTGAAACTCGTCCCTATGGAAGGCAATCAAATCGGGCTCCCAACACCGATCGGTGACGATACCCGAATCGGAATCAAAGTCTATGGAGAACCTCGCGAGCCGAAGACGACGTTGATGTCATGCGGGATCAAGAATCAACCGGCCGTCGTTGTGCTAGAGCTACTGGCAAAAGAGACTGGCTGGCAGGTTTCACTAACGCCCATTGCAAACGAAGTACTCTCAGCAAAACGAGTTGAAATACAACTGCGAGACGTTACTGCTGCCGAGCTACTTTCGTTGGTCTTGGAATCACAAGGACTCTTCTGGTCCTATGAAGGTGATGCTCTAGTTATTGATCAAGTCGAACAGTTCCCACATGAGCTCGTCGATACGATGCGCCGTAGTCGAGCGACCACTCTATTACTTGGCGCGCTTGCCGAGGCTCCTAGTCACAAACTTGCTCCGCATGCGTACCTTGCTCTTGGCAACCTGGCGGCGATCAGTAACCGCAGGGATCAGGCAGTTACGTTCTACAAAGACGCAAGACAACGATACCCAAGGCACCCTGCAACACAGTTGGCGAACATGAATCTTGCCAAAGTGTGGCTGGCGAACGGGAATCCAACTCAAGCAGAAGAGATGCTCTACGAAGTTGTCGATAGCCGCGGTACAAAAACACTTGCATCGTTGGCTTTTCTGTTTCTAGGGCAAATACATTTAGAAATGGAGCAATTGGAAAAAGCTAAACGAGAGTTGTCCCGGTGCCTTGGTGTGGCCAGCCAACCCGATATTGCTGCTACGGCCGCAATGACACTTGCATCCATCTACCTGCTGAGTAGGGACGAAAGCTCTTGCCGGATCGCGAATTCCGTACTCATGGATCATCGAGATGCTCTGCGCGATCCACGCAGAGTTGAAAACGCGATTTTTCTTTCCGCGTTGACCAGATTTCGCGTCGCGATACGTCCGGAAGAGGTTCGTCGTCGCGGAAGAGAACTTCTAGCCTCGACAGTGAAAGTGAAACCAGAAACTTTTTTTGGCTTTCAAGGCTACTTACTTGTTGGCGACGCTTTCTCGGAACTAAGCATCGGAGAAGAAGCGACGCGTGTTTATCAAGATGGCCTACAGCAGCAAATCCCAGACTCGATGCGAAACATCTTGATGTATCGCTTGGCGTCGGAATACAGAAATCAAAACAAGATTCAACCGGCGAAGGCAACGCTATCCGAACTCTTTGCTACAGAGTCAAGTGGAATGGCTCCTATTGCGGCAATCGACCTGGCAAAGATGTTGTTGCAGGAAGGGTCCATTCAACCCTGCATCGAGCATTGCCGGGTTGCGTTGTCGCGAGATTTCGCTGACGAGTCCGTAGGACAACTATTGAAAACGCTGGGGCGAGCCTACGAAGAACAAGGCAACCACGAACAGGCAAGTCTTTGCTTCGGCGGCTTCTTACCGAATTCGACTACGTTGCAGACGGTGGATGCAACACAATGATTCCTGACATTCGCACTGCCGTCTGCTTTTTCATCTTCGTTGGAGCGATCCAAGCAGGACATGCCGTAGCACAGGAAGATAGTCGTGTGCTACCCGCGGCTGAAGAGATCCCTGCACCTCCTGCCGCCCAAAAACTGCTTGATTTCGTGCCCACCGAGACATCTGATTTTCGAATTCCAAAAACCCGCAACTCGCAGGGCGTCGAGATGTCGACAGGTCGCGTCGATCGCATAACAAACATGCTTTCGGAGCTGAAAAAAAAGGCGAGAAGGCGAGAAAGTGTTAGACGACTACCGACCGACTCACCGATGGAGTCGCCCGCGAACCAGTCGCGAGAGCCCAGCTTCGTTGAGCTTCCGCCACCAGCACCGCCACCCATTGTCCACGAATCGAAAGAGCAGAATCCAGTCGAGTCGAACTTGGTCATTCAGCAGACGCGTCCGCTCCTAAAGACAACACCTGTGTCTTTGACGACAACCGTGGACAGCCTCTCACTCGCGAACAACCTTTTTGCGCAGGGAAAGGTGGAGATGGCACAGTCAATTTATGAAAAACTACAGAAGACTCCTCATTCTCCGTCGGACCTTATCTGGATCCAGTATCAACTCGCATGTTGCCATCGAATTGCTGGACGCACGAAGAAAGCAACGCAGCTTTATCGCATTGTAGGAAGTTCGAAATCGGAAACCTATTGGGCAAGCCGAGCTAATTGGTGGCTTGATTATTTGGGACGAGCACAACGTCTCGAGGCACAGCGACAGAAACTGGAGAGCCAATTCGAACTACTAAAAAAGGCAGCCCAAAGTGTCCAATCCAAATGAAATCGCGGCTCAGCTGAAAGTCGTTTGGGAGGCCGACATTACTTTGTTCGATCGAATCCGTCATATCGATTTTCTATCTTCAACGAATGACGATCGCGAAAACCTGCCGAGATTATTGGAAGAACTCACCCAGCAAAGTAGTACATCTCGGCGGTTGCAACGAGAGTTGAACCAATTTGACTTGACGCTCGAAAACGATCTCGCTGAGCTGAAAGCGAAAAGAAACGAATCACTCAGTCAGGCAATGGAAATCGTACAACGCACTAAAGACAAAGCGCTGGCGGGCAAGCACGAAACACTAATACAACTGGCTGCGGTCAATCAAGCGCGAGCAGGGTACGACCGCTATAGTAAACGATAAGAACACAGGAAACAGACATGCCGGTTACATCTTCAGTTCAATCGGAATCAAGTCCGCATCTCGATGTCGACGTGTCGGCCAGCGCGTTCGTAAACGTCGGAGTGTTTCGTCAGGCTGCAGTCGTCCCCACGTACGACTGGTACTCGGTGTGCAATTCAGTCAAGTGGCAGGAAACGTTGCAGAAAGCAAATCGATACGCGCACACCACGGGTCCCATCGCGATTATTGGCGAATGCGGGACGGGAAAGGACCAATTGGCGGAATACATCGTTTCCCGCGACAGTGAAAAACGTATTGTTCGCATCGCGTGTGGAAAGCTTGCAAGTGAACTCGCTACGGGCGTCGATCAGACATGGAGCAAATGGAATTCGACGCTGCAACAAGCTCACGGTCAAGACATTGCTGCATGGTTGCTTGAAGATATCGATCAGATGCCACCCGCCTTTCAATCGCAGATTCTCGAGTTAGTTGCAATCACTCGCCGAACTGGAAACGGAACGATTGTCACGACGTCCAAGACATCATTGTTCGAGCTTGTACAGTCAAACCAGATTCGCGAGGAATTGTACTACGCGCTTTCTGTACTCGATCTATCTATTCCAGCCCTTCGAGAACGCCCGGAAGACATCATCTCGTTATGCTCGTACTTTTCGAATGTCCCGATGAATGAGTCCTACCTCAAGATCAAGTTGACGCGACAGGCTCTCGAGATTCTGGAATCGTACGATTGGCCCGGCAATGTTGCCGAGTTACGCAACGCCATATTTCGGCTTCGCGTCCTCGCCGACAGGCCTTGTGTCGACTCAGAGCAGCTGCAAGAGATCTGGAGGATCCGTCCTCGGTCAAACGCAGATCTTTCGAATCTAAGCTTGGAAGACGCCGAACGACAATTGATCTTGAAGGCGATTGAGCGCATGGAGGGAAACAAAACTGCGGCTGCAAAACAGCTGGGGATCACTCCGCGAACACTCCACAACAAAATGAAGAAGTACAAAAGCCAAGGCATGATGCATCTATCGCCCGCCAAGTCGAAGGCCGCTTGATTGCCGCCTGACGGTTCGCCTTCTGGAAATGATTTCCTTATAGATCGTCGAACATTTCCTCCAAGCACGTTTGAACTCTAGTCGAGAATAGTTCCAGACCCGCACAAACCGAACAAGCGGGAAAACTGTGTTAACTGGAAACGATAGAGCCAACTATGCTGACGGGTATCTACAGCGCCGCTTCAGCCATGCGAACGGCCGAGTTTCAGCAAGATGTCATCGCAACGAATCTCGCACATCTAAACGTGCCGGGCTTTCGTCGCAGTACGATGACCGTTTCGACTTTTAATGAAGAGTTGAATGCTCAAAGAAACAACGCACCAGGGTTTGGAAACACAGTCGAGCGACTAGCCATCGATTTCTCAGCAGGACCGATGGTAAGTACTGGTCGCAGTTTGGACGTCGCAATTGGCGACGGCGGTTTCTTAGCGGTCAAAGGCGAAAATCAAACGCTGTATACGAAGAACGGCGCACTGCAGATCGGCGAGGATGGCCAACTTGTGGGCAACCACGGTCTACCGATTCTCGGCGAAAGAGGTCCAATCACGATACCCGACGATGTAAGTCCCAGTGACATTGTGATCTCTAAAGACGGCTCCATATCAGCAGGTGAGAATCAAATCGGCAAGCTACAACTCGGCCGCTTTGAGAACGATCAAACGTTACGGCAAGTTGGAACGACTCTTTTTTCGGCGGACAGTAGCGCGATTCCGTCGAATGGACAGGTCACCGTTCTTCAAGGCGTACGGGAGCAATCCAACGTTCAACCGGTGGACGAATTGGTCTCCATGATCGTTGCCATGCGCTACCACGAAGCGTCACAGAAGGCACTTAAATCAATTGATGATGCAGTTCACCAGCAAACTGATCCACGAGGATAAAATAGGATGCTCCGAGGTCTCTACAGCAGCGCGACTGGAATGAAGGCGCAGGAATTGTTGATCGATGTTACTGCGAACAACCTCGCAAACGTCAACACCAACGGTTTCAAACGTAGCCAGCTTGATTTCGCCGATCAACTGTACTCGACGCTTCAACAAGCAGGCAGCGAAGTCACCGCTGGACAGCCATCGCCGGTGGGTCTTCAGGTAGGTAGTGGTGTTCGCCCCACTGGAAC
>CAYNJG010000339.1:0-6221 GCA_964397295.1 uncultured Pirellulaceae bacterium | reverse complement strand
TCATAGTAGCGAGCCAACGTGTGCCATTCGTCCACCGAGGAATCGTCGCTTAGTGTTTTGGCAAGCTTGTCAGTCTCTTCTTCGAGTCGGCGATTCGATTGGTAGATCTCGATGCGCTGATTGAGCGTGCCTTCGGTCTCTTCGTCATTCGCCGCCAGCTCACCGGCTCGATCGACAAACGTCAACGCTTCGTCGTATTTACTGGCCCGGCTGTGATAGTCGGCAGATTTTAGATGCAGCGCGAAGTCCTTGTTGTCCAACTCGCACGCCGCCGCGATCTCAACAACGGCTTCGTCGAGATAACCAAAGCTGTTGTAAACCTCGGCCAACCGAGCCAAGTTCAACGCCGTTCGTCGTTCGCCCGACGCGATTTCCTTCCACGTGGCGTGGGCTTCTTCGGGTCGCTTCAGAATGTGATAGTATTCGCCGAGATACTCGCGGTACTGCGGATCCTGCGGCGCAATGGCGACTGCTTTTTTGTAGAGTTCAATCGCCTTGTCTTCGATGTTGGACTGGCGATACAGATCCGCAACCTGCGCATTCGTCAGCGCATCGTCGGGGCGCGCGGCAATGATCTGTTGCCAGATTTTCGCCGCGTCGGCTTTTCGCTTTTCGAGGTCAACCGTTTTGTCTCGCATCACAAGTCGGCCCCAGTCTCGCAGAAAGTCCTGATTCGCCGGCGCGGCCTTCACGAGCTGTTCGTACTGCTTCGAAGCTTCCGCGTAACGTTGATCGTCAACCAATTGATCGATGAATGCTTTGCGAAGATCCGTTCGCGTCGGAGCAAGTTTCA
Source organism: uncultured Pirellulaceae bacterium (assembly GCA_964397295.1). Lineage (GTDB taxonomy): Bacteria > Planctomycetota > Planctomycetia > Pirellulales > Pirellulaceae > CAYNJG01. The sequence continues at coordinate 5,428 of CAYNJG010000339.1, read as the reverse complement.
GCGCCTTCTCCATCCAGTTCGTGGCTTCAGGCACACGCGCGGCGGAAGCCAGAAACTTCGCCAGCCGAGCCATCGCGCCAACATCTTCTTTGTTTTGTTCGACCCAGCTTTCGTAGTACTGCACAAGTCCATCTTGGTCGCCAGTCCGCAGGTAGACTTCCTCGATGCGACGGCGTACGTCGCGATGCAACCAACCGGTTGGGTTCAAATTAGCGAGTAGTTTCTCGAAGTCCGCGAGGCCCTTTTCTTTTTCCCCGTCGCGAATCTTCAGCTCGGCGGCTTCGATCTGGAACACAGTACGGCGATAGTCGTCTTTGACCATCGTCGCGAGTTTTTCGTATCGCGGCAGAGCCAGCTTGTACTCGCCCTCTTCAACCAAAGTGACGGCGATCTGCTCTTGCACACGCGGGTCATCGGGAAAAATCGACTCGAGCCGTTCCCACACCTGCATCGCGTCTTCCTCACGCTGAGCACGCTGATGAACGCGGCCCAATTGACGAAAAATCTCGAGCATGTCCGCACGACGCGGCTTGCGATCGGTCGCTCGTTCGAATGCGAGTACGGCTTCTTCGGGCTGACCAATCAGCAGTAACGACTGACCCAAATAGTATGATGGCATCGCGTCATCAGGCCGTTGCTCTTCAGCTTTTCGAAACGCATCAACGGCGTTCGCGTCTTCACCACGTTGTGCCTCGAACATGCCGAGCAACATCCAACCCACGCCGTCGGTCGGTTTATCTTCCACTCGCTTGCGAAGCTTCGCCAAAAACTCATCGAGCGAACCAAACTCCACGTGATGTCCGTACACACGATCAAGCGCCGTCCCACGACGCGGACTTCTTTCCAAAACGGTAAGGAAGCGTTCGGCGACTTGCACCTGCCGCTGCTCGTCTTCCGAAAGCGCACTAAACTCGACTGAATTTTCTTGGCCTGTTGTCTCGTCTTGGGCGAAGACGGATCGAGACGAACCAAATAGAGTCAATATGAAGATGAAGCAAAGCAGTGAAACACGTAGTCGCGAACGCTGTCGCAAAGAGTTCCACTTTTTGAGCTGCCAGAAACCAAGAAAAGAACGGGCCGAAAGAATACCGACCAAACTCGCCAAGCTCATTGCGATAGCTCCTATGAAGAATGCAATGGACGCACGGAGCTCGCGCAAGACGAACTTCGTATATTACGAATTGTTTTTTCGCGCAGTTGATACTGCCACTCGTGGTTCGTTATTAATAACCAGAAAGAATAGAAAATGCTAGACATGGCGTCTTTAATTCACAAGAATCATGTGGGCGAACCATTAGCCATCAATAAAAACTCCCCGACAAACGTCGAATCGCGAAATCGCAATTTGAAATTCAAAAATTGAGGCCAGTATGTCTGTCACCGAAGAACTAAGAGTCCAGTTGGAACAGTTTCGCTTAGACTTTCGATTGCTTCGCTCCGAAATTGGAAAAGTTATCGTTGGTCAACAAGAAATTCTTGACGATATGCTCGTCGCGCTTGTTGCGGGTGGCCACGTGTTGCTCGAAGGTGTCCCAGGCTTGGGAAAAACGCTCACCGTCCGGACGCTAGCCGATGCGCTGCACCTCGGGTTCCAACGTATTCAATTCACGCCCGACCTAATGCCTGCCGATTTGATCGGCACGAACATGGTTGCCGAAGATGCTGAAGGGCGCCAGGTGTTCGAATTCCAAAAAGGGCCATTGTTCGCAAACGTAGTGCTCGCCGACGAAATCAACCGAGCAACACCCAAGACGCAATCGGCGCTGTTGGAAGCGATGCAAGAACACTCCGTCACGGTGGCCGGCACCACGCATATTCTCGACGAACCGTTCTTTGTCATGGCCACACAAAACCCACTCGAAATGGAAGGTACCTATCCGTTACCCGAAGCTCAGCTGGACCGATTCTTCAGCAAATTGCTCGTAAAATACCCAAAAGCGACGGACCTCGAGCTCATTCTCGATCGCACTACGGAAACCGAAAACCCTAGCGCCGAACCGGTATTAAATGGCGATCGCATCATCGAGATGTCACAGCTCGCCCGTAAGATTCCGATCGCCGATGACGTGCGACGCTACGGCATTGCGTTGGTTCTATCGACGCACCTCGACCATGAACTTGTCGCGGAACCGACGAAGAAGTTTGTGCGTTACGGTTCAAGTCCACGCGGACTACAAGCGTTGATCCTCGGTGCAAAGATCCGCGCGATTCTGGACGAGCGCTACCACGTCGCGCGTGAGGACCTTCGCGAAATGGCGTTGCCCGTGCTACGACATCGATTGATTTTGAACTTCGAAGGACAAGCAGAAGGAATCAGCACCGACGATGTCATCCAAGAGTTGTTGAAGTCCGTACCCGAAGACGCGCTTGCCGCTGCTTAGTTGTGATTCGTCCTCTTTCACGCGTCGCGTTACGATAGGAACGGTCAACAGACCCCATGCTTTTCCCTACTGATTTTCTGACTCGCCTCGAATACCTTTCGATCATCTCGAAACGGGTATTCCGTGGTTCGTTGCTCGCACAGCGACGAACGATGCAGTTGGGGTCGGGCATCGAGTTCTCGGATCATCGCGAGTATTCACCGGGCGATGATTTTCGCTATCTCGACTGGAACATTTACGCTCGACACGGCGATCTGTTGCTTAAACGCTTTCAAGAAGAACAAGATTTGCACGTCTATTTAATGGTGGACTGCTCGCGGAGCATGGGGTTCGGGGATCCGCAAAAGTTCGATCTCGCCAGACATCTGATTGCGGCGCTCGCTTACATCGCCCTTGCAGATCTGGACCGCATCTCCGTGCTGGCTTTCTCTGGCGAAGTCATCGAAGAGTTCCCGCTGACGCGAGGCAAAGCACAAATCTTACCGCTTATGAAATTCCTCGAAGGCTTAGAACTCAGTGGTTCAGACACGGATCTCGCCAAGTCGGTTCAAGGCTTGCTTCATCGCAGTCGACGCAGTGGACTGGCCGTCGTTATCAGCGATCTATTCGACGAACGCGGATTCAACGTCGGACTCGACCAGTTGCGATACCGAAAATTCGACGGTCACGTGATTCAACTGCACGATCCGAAGGAAGCCGACCCGGGATTGCTCGGCGACGTTGAATTTGTGGATATCGAAACGGAGTCCATGCGAAAAGTCACCGTCACTGAACGGAACGTACGAACTTACAAAACGCTGTTCAACGAACATCAGATGGCGGTTCGAAACTATTGTACGAACTACGGGCTGGGCTGTACGCAAACGCCCTCGACGATTCCTTTTGATGATTTAGTGCTTCGCATGATGCGCGAATCAGGGACGGTGGGCTAACATGTCATTCGCCGTTCCCGGAGCACTGATGTTGTTGGCCCTGGCGCTGCCAGTAATATTGCTCTACATCCTCAAGGTGCGACTGCGACGCATGAATGTTTCGACGAATCTGTTTTGGAAACAGATCTACGAAGAGAAACCGCCGCGTTCGATTTGGCAGTACTTTCGACATCTACTATCGCTGCTGCTCCAACTGCTGTTGTTGGCATTGCTGGTCTTGTCCGTTGCCGACCCGTACTTCCCCTGGCAACTCTTGCAAGCGCGTCGCATCGTCGCCGTAATTGATAATTCGGCGAGCATGCAAGCGAATGACATCGATCCAACGCGATTTCAAGCAGCTATCGATTCGGCAGTCACCATGGTTGATGGACTTCGCTTTCGCGATCAGATGGCGATCGTGTTGTCCGGTCCAACTCCCGAAGTCGTCTTGGGCATGACTTCGCACGCACCAACTCTGAAAAGAACGTTGCGAGAACTCGCGGTTTCCGATAACCCCACAGAATTGCAAAACGCGATCGGGCTCGGCAAAAAACTGATCGGAGAACACCCGCGCGGGCAAGTGGTTGTGTTTACCGACGGTTGCCAAACGGACATGACGAAGGACACACCGAGCGAGTTGGTAACGGATCCGTTGGCTGCCGGCGCTAGCGACGCGGCAACAGCCGACGCTAAAACGGACGAAGAAGAGGAGCAATCGCTTGTTCAAACCGAGAACGCTGACTCAAAGAAATCAGGAGTTACCGTCGACTATCGTGTTTTCGGCAAACGATCCTCCAACGTTGGCATCACTCAATTCCAAGTACGACGTAGCCTGATCGACCCGGTCGGCTACCAAGTTCTCGCGGCCGTTCACAACGCGTCGGACGCGGCGGTCAAATGTCGGTTAGAAATCGAACTCGACGGAGCACCAGTCGATGTTGTGCCGCTAGACCTCGAACCCAACGAGTCGTGGAGCCGCTCGATCGAGAAAACGTCGCTGGAGGGCGGCACGCTCATTGGGCAGCTAACCCAATTCGAAACTGGCACTGAAGACGAAGCTACGGAAACAGAAGCAGAGAACACGGAAGAACCCCTGGCATCGGCGAACCAGCTTGCTTGTGATGACATGGCACAGGCGATTTTGCCCGGGCGTGAGATTCAAAAAGTGTTGGTCGTGACGAAAGGAAATCTCTTCTTGCGAAAAGTTTTCGAAGCCAATCCGCTTGTGCAGGTCAGCGTGGCTCCCGAACCGCCGGAAGTTTGGCCTAAGGACACCATTGTCGTTTTCGATCAAGAACTACCAGAAAAACTGCCGCCAAATGATCTCTTCGTCGTCGATCCGGTCGCGAGTTGCGATCTGTGGGAACTCGGTGAGCTGCTCCGTGATCCGATCGTCACCGACCAAGACAAGGACTCGCCGTTGATGAAACATGTTCGGCTCGACAACGTGTTGATGCCGGAGGCGCACAAGATCACGATCAAAGGCAAGTCGCGAACTCTAGCCGGAGCATTGTCGAAGGATCCAGTCTATGCGGAGATCCAGCGCGAGTCGGGCGGAAAGTGTCTCGTGCTGACCGTGAATTTGGAAAAGAGCGATCTCGCGTTTCGGACGGCGTTTCCGATCATGGCCACGAATGCTCTCGGTTGGTTCGCGGGAACCAGTGGAGAACTGAGCCAAGCCTCTTCCACCGGTCAGACCGTTGCCTTCGACTGGAAATCGGAGAACGGTCGAGAGTTAGTGCTGACTTCACCGGACTCCTCCACCGCATTGGTTTCAGGAGTTGCTGGCCCCGAAGAAGACGAAACGGGCGCAGACGGCGAATCGATCCGCGAGGCCACGACTGTGACGCTCGGTCCGTTTGAACACTCAGGCATTTGGTCCGTTCATGAAGCTGAGACAAGTGAAGACGTGGCTTTGGCCGAAGATGGTTTAACCAGTCCGCCGCTGGCTCAATTCGCAGTGAACGTTGCGAGCCAGCGCGAGACAGACATCCGTCCACCGAAAGCGTTGCTAGAGAAAGACGAAACCACGCCATTGGTGGCTGGCTTTTTCGCTCGTCCGGTTTGGTACTACTTGATTGCGGCGGGCTGCATTTTGAGCGTTGTGGAATGGTTCCTCTATCAAAGGAGAGTGAT
>CAYNJG010000338.1:0-6233 GCA_964397295.1 uncultured Pirellulaceae bacterium | reverse complement strand
TCCTTATCCTGTCGGCTAACTTTGGTCAGACGACGAATGACCACAGGCTGGGCGATTTCGATTGTAATGGCGAAGTTGCGTTTGCAGATTTCCTGACGCTTTCGTCCAATTTCGGAGCCACTGTCGAAGCACAAGCAGTTCCCGAACCGGCTAGTTTCGCAACCTTAGCCGTAGCCCTTCTCATCTGCCTACCGTTTCGAAAACGACGTTAGTCTGAGGATTCGCCATGCGGACAATAATCTGTGTTGTGGTGTGTGTTCTTGCTGGGCAAGCGATTGCTCAGCAATCGAACAACCAATTCGAGTCGCTGTTCAATGGAAAAGACTTAACCAGCTGGGACGGCGACGAACGCTTCTGGCGAGTTGAAGATGGTGCGATTGTTGGGCAAACAACCGCTGACAATAAGACGGCTAAGAACACTTTCCTGGTCTATACGAAAGACTCCGTTGATGATTTCGAATTGCGGTTTTCGTATCGAGTGAACGGTGGAAACTCCGGCGTCCAATATCGAAGCGAACTGCTTGGCAAGTGGGTGGTGAAGGGACTGCAAGCTGATTTTGAAGACACGATGCACGAAGGCAAAGATAAGTTTTCGGGAATGTTCTTCGAAGAGAACGGCCGGATGTTCATGGGCCAACGAGGCGACGTGGTTTTTGTTCGTTCCAATCCAGAAGAACCCAAGAAGCCAAAAGTCGAAAAGATTGCCAGTGTTGGTGACCCCATCGAACTAGAAAAGAACATACGACGCGACGACTGGAACGATTACGTGGTTATCGCAAAGGGAAACACCTTCATCCACATCATCAACGGGCATGTCATGTCCATTGGTATTGACGAAGACGAACTGAACTACCGAAAGTCAGGCATCCTTGCTTGGCAACTTCACGCAGGTGCGCCACTGAAAATTGAAATGAAAAATGTTCGCATGCGGCGTCTGAAATGACCATACTTTACGGCGACTTCTACCCGCTGCTATCACGCGAGACATTCATGAAGCCGACCGTATGCATGCTTGTGTTCGTCCTTGCATCCTTGTTTATCATCTCGATCGCTTTTCATGGTAGCGTTGCGCAGGCTCAAGGGGTCCGCAGTGAAAAGTGGGACTCGATCACTCAGTTGATGCAGGACGAGGTTGACGCCAAGAAGATTCCTGGCGCGGTCGCAGCGATCTCCTACCAAGGAAAGCCCGTTTACTTCGAAGCGGTCGGGTTTCAAGACGCGACCGCAAAGTTGCCGATGCCAAAGGACGCCATCTTTCGCATCGCTTCGATGACAAAAGCGATCACCAGTGTCAGCGTGATGCAACTGGTCGAGCAAGGCAAGGTTTCGCTCAACGACCCGCTCTCCCAATTCTTGCCGGAGTTTGCGGCTCAAACGGTGCTGACGTCCATCGACGGCGGAGATGTCTCAACGGTCAAGGCCGCAAGACCGGTGACGATTCACGATCTGCTCACGCATCGTTCAGGGCTCACTTACGGTTGGTTCGGTCCAGCAAAGCTTGACGACATCTACAAGGCACATGATATACCCGACCTGTTCATCCCGATCGAAGAACGGCTCGCTGCCCGTGTTGACCGAATCGCAAAGGTCCCGCTCAAGTTCCAGCCCGGATCGAGATGGGACTATAGCGTCGCAACGGATGTGTTGGGGCGAGTTGTCGAGGTCGTGTCTGGACAGTCGCTCGATGCGTACTTTCGCGAACACATTCTCAACCCATTGAAGATGCACGACACACATTTTCAACTACCCGCCGCCAAGGAATCACGCTTGGCAAAAGTCTATACGATCGACGGGCAAGCTCAGATCCAACCCGTTGGTTCCGAACCGATCCAGTCTGGGTTCTTCAAGTTCTCCGGCGACTATCATCAGCCAGGCAAGTTCTTTTCCGGTGGAGGTGGTCTGCTTGCGTCGACGCACGACTACATGCGGTTCCTGCAAATGTTGCTCAATCGTGGAGAACTCGACGGTGTTCGCGTTTTGAAGATCGAAACCGTCGAGGCAATGACGAAGAACCAAGTCGGAGACATGACGATTCCGTTTCCAAGTCACGGTGATGGATTTGGGCTGGGTTTTGGGGTCCACACGGACCGCGGAAAGGCGGACGACGTCGCGTCCATCGGGACGTTTTCATGGGGCGGGATATTCAATTCGTACTACTGGGTTGATCCGCAAACAGAAATGATCGGCGTTCTGATGATGCAAGTTTTTCCGAACGACCACCTCACGACGCGTGCCGAGTTCAAACGTCTTGCGTACGAAGCCATCGGGAGGCGAACCACCGCGGTTTCTCTGACTCGTTCCGCGACCGATGAATCGGCTAGCGGGCTGGAATGCTTTCGTGTGGACACCGGAGACGCAACGTACTATCTCGAAAAAGTTGGCGCGGGTCTCTCCAGCATGATCGATCGTGATGGTAACGACTGGTTGAGCTTCCATCCAGATAAAGGAACGGGAGCGGCGGGCGAGTACCGAGGGTTTCCCAACGCGGTTTACAAGGAAGCGGGCAACTATTTTCATCCTCGAAACGTAGGCACTGACCCGTGCATCTGTTTGGTCGAAGAAGAGTCACCAGATCGAGTCGTTATTTCGGCCAACTCGTCGAACGGACTTTGGGCGGGCAAGTACACGTTCACTGCCGAAGCCTGCACGTTCACGATGACGAAGAAGCCCGCAGATAAGAAATTCTGGGTTTTGTACGAAGGCACTCCCGGCGGGCAGTACGACGATGCGGACTGGTGGATGACTTCCGCCATAACTGACAAGTCACCGATGACGAAAGATCACGACGGAGACATCGCGGCTGCGGAATGGATTGCGTTCGGTGATAAAAATCTCGACCGAACGTTGGTGTTGCATCATACGGAGGACGACGATTCGCCAGACCGCTTTTATCAGATGGAAAAGAAGATGACGGTCTTTGGTTTCGGCCGCAAAGGCATGACCAAGTATCTGGAATCGGTCCCACAGAGCTTCTCTATCCGTTTTGTTGAATCGACCGATCACGCAACAATCAAAGAACACGTGGCGGCGACTGAGCCCGTCAAATCCGTCACGTCATCGAAAAGGCTGGCAGTACTCGAACAGTTTGCGATGACCAACGCCGGCGACGTGACATCTGGCAAGACGTTGTTTGAAGCCGAATCGACGCAGTGCGTGACTTGTCATCAAGTGGGCGAAACGGGCGGGCATGTCGGGCCGAACCTGTCGCAGATCGGCGGTAAGTTTGATCGGCCTCATTTAATCGAGTCGCTGCTTCACCCGGCCAAGCAGATCGGTTACGGCTACGAAACAAGCATCCTGCTAACGACCGACGGCAAGATTTACACTGGCGTAGTCAAGGAAACGGATGATAAACAACTGACGATCGTCGACGCATTGAATCGGCGTCACACGATTGCCAAAGACGAAATCGAAGAGCAGTCTGTCTCGAAAACTTCGCTCATGCCATCCGGGCTCGCCGACTCTCTGTCTCCGCAACAGTTCACCGACGTCGTCGCCTATCTGGAAACGCTGCGAAGCGGCAAGCAGGGTTTTGGTTCCGGCGTCAGCGGTCCGATCTCGCTTCCGGATGGGTTCCGAATTGAAACGGTTGCCACGGGACTCTCCGGCGCTACAGCATTCGACATTGCGGATGACGGTCGCATCTTCGTTTGCGAACAGGAGGGGCAACTGCGAGTAATCTCTGACGGTCGGCTGCTAGAAACACCGTTCGTGACGATCCCCGTTGAGATGAATTGGGAACGCGGGTTGATTGGCGTGACACTTGCTCCAAACTTTCCTCGCGACCCGCATCTGTACGTGGTCTACGTGACGAAGGAACCTTACACTCATCATCGCATCAGTCGCTACCGAGCCAATGGAAACGTGGCGGCAGCGAACAGCGAAGTGGTCCTGCTGAAGGGCGACGACCAAAGCAAGTTTGGAGGCCATGTTCCCGCTGGCCACCAAGGCGGCGGAATCCACTTTGGCACAGATGGCAAACTCTACATAGGAATTGGCGAGCAAACCGCAAAGACGCCCTCGCAAAGATTCGACGCACTACAAGGAAAGATTCTGCGCATCAATCCTGACGGTAGCATCCCAGATGACAATCCATTTCTTTCCAAGACGACGGGCAAGTACCAGTCGATCTGGGCGATAGGCTGCCGAAACCCATTCACTTTCGCGGTTCGAAAACCGACGGGCGAAATCTTCATCAACGATGTTGGTGGCAAGTTTGAAGAGATCAATCGCGGAGTCGCCGGTGCGAACTACGGCTGGCCCAACGTCGACCATGGCCCAACGGATCGAACAGACATCACCGGGCCGCTCCACATTTATCCGGAAGCATCCATTTCCGGTGGTGACTTTCTCAATCAGAAGACGGATTGGCCGGAACCGTATCGCGGCAAGTACTTTTTCGCTGACTTTAAACACGGCTGGATCAAGTGGATCGACCCGGAGCAGCCAGCCAAGTCGCATGAGTTTCTGAGTGGAATTCGCCGACCAGTCGACATCCGCTTCGGTCCTGATGGCAGTTTGTATGTGCTGCTACGGAACGCATGGATCGTTGACGACAAGTTTGTAGGTGGTACAAGTTCGCTCGTGCGTGTTTCGTTCGTCGCGAACCAATGAAGTTTATTCGTTGTACCGCCTTTACGCGGACTTGCGGCGAGAATTTAGAAGCACCTCTCGGCCAGACCGGAGCAATTATGAAACCATGAAACACCTAACAATAACACTGCTGCTTCTGATTGCCTCAACAGCAACCGCCGCCTACATCACCGGTGAGCAGCAGCAATGGCACACGGTTACGCTGACTTTCGACGGGCCCGAATCTTCCGAAGACGCAACGCCGAACCCCTTCACTGACTACTCGATGACCGTCTGGTTCATCCATCCGGAAACAACTCAGCGATACGAAGTCCCCGGCTTCTTTGCGGCCGACGGGAATGCGGTGGAAACGTCCGCGACGAAGGGCAACAAATGGCGTGTTCGATTCTCTCCGTCATTGACGGGCAAGTGGACCTATCGCGCGGAGTTGAAACGCACCGGCAAGGTCGTTGATTTGCCAAATTCCTCAGGCGAGCTGAGCGTTGCGGATTCTGACAAAACAGGTGACGATTTCCGGCATCATGGTCACTTGCAGTATGTTGGAGAGCGATACCTTCGCTTCGCTGGAAGTGGCCGGTACTTTCTGAAAGCTGGCACTGATAGTCCGGAAACCCTGTTGGGCTATCACGACTTTGACGGAACTTGGCACGACACAAAAAAACACCCAATTCCCGCGCCGCATGAGCCAATCAAGTTGCCAGCGTTAGACAAAGGGCTGCATCGCTTTGCTGATCACGTGCAAGATTGGCAGGGAGGTGATCCGAGTTGGAAAGACGGCAAAGGCAAAGGCTTGATCGGTGGGATCAATTATCTCGCCAGCCAGGGTATGAACTCGATGTATTTTCTGACCATGAATGTCAATGGCGACGGGCGGAACGTCTGGCCGTGGACGGAGCCCTGGAAACATGATCGCTTTGACATCAGCAAGCTTGCGCAATGGGAAGTCGCATTTGAGCACATGCAGCGGCGTGGAATTCAAATGCATGTGGTGCTGCAAGAGACAGAAAACGATCACATTCTGGATAGTGGCGAACTTGGCCCAAGCCGCAAGTTGTATCTTCGAGAAATGATCGCACGGTTCGCACATCACCCTGCGATCGTTTGGAACCTCGGCGAGGAAAACTTGCAGACTTCGGCTCAGCAGCAAGCAATGGCCGACTACATCCGCAGTGTCGATCCGTACGACCACCCGATAGTGATTCATAACGATCACTACTCGCCGGAGAATATCAAAGATACGTTTGATCCACTGCTCGGCAACTCGACACTGGACGGAACTGCGATACAAGATTTCCACTGGAATGACGTGCATGCTCACACCAAGCAATACATCACCGCATCACGACGCGCCGGAAAGCCATGGTTCGTCTGTGCAGACGAAATGGGGGGAGCTCAGTTTGGCTTGCCTACCGATGAGCAAGAGCCTGATCACTTTAATGCGCGTAGCAAAGGCCTGTGGGGGAATCTGATGGCAGGCGGTGCAGGCGTCGAGTGGTATTTTGGTTGGCAAAACAATAGTCCGCAAAGCGATTTGTCCGCCGAAACATGGCGACCGCGTGAAGCCATGTGGAAGCAGTCGCGATACGCGATCGACTTCTTCCAGGACCATTTGCCATTTTCGGAGATGGTGGCGGCAGATC
>CAYNJG010000337.1:0-6293 GCA_964397295.1 uncultured Pirellulaceae bacterium | reverse complement strand
GGACTGTACTAAGATCACAATCAAAGGAAGTAAAGGAGAACGACAAGGTTATAGAGGAGCTTGGGTTGACATATACTCAAGCTGCTGCAAAATCAAAAAGCCTCAGAGATCAAGTAAGAGAGAATGACAAAGAGCTAGGTGATTTCAGTTCTTCTATAGGAAACTATGCAGATGCATTTACAGGTCTGGGAAATGTGTTTGAGAGGGCAACTGGAATCGGATTAGGTTTTGCAGCAGGAGGAGGTAATCCACTTGGGGAGCTTGGTGCTGCACTTGAGAAGATGCCTGGCAATGTCGGAAAGATTGGAGGGTTGTTAAAAGGAGTTCCACCACAGGCAGCTATAGCGGTAGCTGCAGTAGCTAAGATAGGAGCAGAAGTTATTGAGATCAACAACAGATATGATCAGCTCAGGTCTAAGGTTCAGTCTGTAACTGGTGCTATTGAAGATCAATTAGACTCAGCAGTTGTTGGAGTGGCTACATTCTCTGAAGTGTTTGAGAAGGATGTTGATGATAGCTTGGCTGCTGCAAATGCATTGGTACAGAATTTCGGCATAACATTCGATGAAGCTTTCGACCTGATGAAAACTGCATCATTAGCTGGTGCAGATGCACAAGGTGATCTATTAACAAAGCTCAAAGAGTATCCAACTCAATTCCAGAATGCAGGGTTCTCTGCTGAAGAGATGATCAAGATCATGACTCAGGAAGTGAGGGGAGGGATCTATGATGATAAGTTAACCGATGGAATAAAGGAGGCTGACATTTCATTAAGGGAGTTCACCAAGACTCAGAGAGATGCGATTGCAAATACACTTGGAGACGGGTTTGCAGATCAGATCTTCGACAAGATCAACAACCAAGGAGCATCAACAAAAGACATCATTCTTGATCTTGCACAAGCTGCAGATGAGAATCAGTTATCTCAGCAAGAGATGGCAATCATCACGGCTGACATATTCAAAGGAGCTGGAGAGGATGCAGGAGGATTGGAAAATATAATCAGTAACATCACAACCGCCATAGGAACTGATATTGAAGATCTGGTTGACACTCAAGATGAATGGATTAATGAAACAAATAGATTGTATGAATCTCAAGAGAGATTAAATGAGCAGCAAAATACATTGTCTCAATTATTGGGGAATACGAATGGAGGGTTCAAAGTCTTATGGAATGGAATCAAGACACTTGGAATTGAAACTCTTAATGGCCTAGTATCTGGGTTTGCAAGCCTAACATCTGGGGTTGAAGCTTTGCTGACACTCGATCCTTCCAAGTTCAAAACAATTGGGGAGGTTGTCCAGGAAGCAAAGAAAGCTTCTGATTTGCAGAAGAAGAGGGATGAGGATAAGAAGAGGAGAGATGAGCTTGAAGTCCAAAGGGAGAAGGAAAAAGCCAAGCAAAAGAAGAAGGATAATCAGGAAGCTGAGCAAGCTGCAAGAGACAGAGAAAAGGCGCAAAAGGACAAGGAGAGATTGGCCAAAAAAGCTGCAAAGGAAGAGGAGAAGAGAATTGAAAAAGAGCAGAAGGATCATGAAAAGCTCCTTGAGAAAAAAGCTAAGAACGAGGAGGATGCCGCATCCAAGATCTCCAAACTAAAAGCAGGGTTGGTTGAAGACGAATTTGATAGGGCCATAGCTCTAAAGGAGTTGTCCAAGGAAGATGCCGTTGCTTCTTTGGTTGGAACGCCTGAGCAAATAGAAGAGCAGAAGAGGTTGTTGGAAGATCAGTTGGATAATGAGATTGCATTAATCGAGGAGAAGAGAAAGGAGAAGGAGAAGAAGGATCAGGAGGGCCATAAAAAGAAACTTGAAGGAGATAGAGTCAAGTCAGAAGAGGCGAAGATAGCGGCAGTTGAAGCCATTAGGGATCTGTCTGCAAGTGTGGCAATAGCAACCATAACAGACAAAGAGGAGTTAGATAGACAGCTTAAGTTGATAGATCTTAATAGTCAGCTAGAGGCTAATAGGATCAAGTTGGAGAACACGACTTTGACCTTGGCTCAGCAGCAGGAGTTGTTAAGGAATAATGCTGAGATCGAAAGGAATATCAATCAGGTAAAGAATGAGGATATCAATGAGCAGAATGAAGAAGCTGCGGAAAGAAGGGCTGAGATAGAGGAGGCTTTAAATTCAGCGTATGCAGCAGGGTTGGAAAAACTAGGAGAGGCGTTTGTTGGATTGTTCTCAGGGCAGGAGGATGCAATGAAAGTATTTGGCAAGGTTATATTGGGGATCTTGTTTGATGTATTGGAGTCAGCTATTAGAGCTAATGCTATCGCTGCGTTTGCCGTAGAAGTTGGCACAAAGGGATTGTTTGGATTGCCTAGTGGATTTGTGGCTCAAGCTGTAGTTCTAGGATTGCTAAAGGGATTGAGATCAGTGTTGGCTTTTGAAGATGGAGGAGCTATAAATCAGTTGCTTGAGGATAGTGGTTCATATCTGGGAAGTTATAATGGAGGAGGATCATTGTTCCCAGCGAAGAGAGGAGGGTTGATCAAGGGGCCGAGCCACAAGAACGGAGGTGTTAAGTTTAAGCTGAAGAATAGAGGGAAGCAATTCATGGGAGAAGCTAGAGGGGGAGAGGTGATACTGAATGAAGGGCAAGTTGAAAATATCCAATCTATAGGAGGAAGCGATATATTTAAGCAAGCTGGTGTGCCTGGTGCTGGAAAGAATGGATTCTACGAAGGAGGTGGGTTTGTTCCACAAGTGGCTTCATTGTCGCCAGCAACATCCTCTCAAGCATCTACAAGGCTGCATCAGGAGGATCTTGATTATATGATAATGGGAATAGGGATGACGAACAAAGCTCTTAATGATGACACTGCTGATGTAGTGTCTAGGAATGTAGGAATAGCAATAAGAGGAGAGGAGAAGCGCAGAGAGTTTGAGGAAGAAGCAATTGCAGCAAGTCAATTATAGGATATGGCAATCAATTTAGTATCGAGTCCAAATCAGAACAGCAGACTATCTGATAACCTAGATTTCGTTTTCAACATGAGTGATGTTGGAGATGGATCAACAAATCTGAAGAAGATTGGATATAGGATATACAAGGTTGAGGGAGGTGTTGATATAGCATTGTCTCAAAGAGATTTAGGATTCAGTCCTAGGAACCAAGGCAACTTTCCTATATCAATAAGAAGGGAAGCTTTCAACCAGTTGTTCACTGGCAATCCAAGCCTTAACCCTTCCAGTTCGGCAGAAGCTAGAGGAGAGAATTCAATGGTTGTGAACATCAAGATTAAGTATTGGGAGATTGATATTGACTTGGTTACATGTGAGCCAACAGCAGGGGCTGAGTCATCAACTGGAATAGTGACAGTTGTGAATTCAGTACAGGGGCATCATCAATCTCAATTAATGGGGTCTAATGAGGTGTTGACATCCAGACCATGCGTTAATTATGTGGCTCCTGATGTTGATGATTGGTTGTACTTCTATGGAGAAGGAGCGGTAAGGGTTGAGTTCTTTGATAGGAACAAGACATTGCTTAGTACGTTTGCCGTAAACATAGGTGGGCAGGAAGCAGGAAGCATACATGTTGGTCCAAGTGCTATGCTTCAACATAGCAACATAGGAGATAGTGTTGATCATTACATTGTGTTCGCGTATAATAGCACAAGCACGTCTGGCGTAGAGGTGGCAAAGTACACCTACATAATAGATAGAGAATATGCAAACTCCTCTTATGTGATATTTCAGGAGGGACAAGGAGGATACTCATCAATATCTTTTGAAAGAGTGGATTCAGTTCAGGCAAACTTTACAGATGTAAGAGGGGGAAGAAACACAAGGCATTCATCTGCAGCATCTGCACTAAACAGGCTTGGGTCTGGGCCGCAGATAGTGAGCAAGAAAACAGATAAGTCAATATTCCTAAGAAAGAGAATACCATACAGAGAAGACTGGGAAAATTGGCTATTTGATTTTGTTGATTCAGGGAGCTACATTGTAATTGATAACGGTGTTGAGGTCAAGGCTGCATTAGTGCCGGGTAACTATGTAATAAAACAGGAAGGATCTGATTTGATCTTCTTAGCGCAGTTAGTACCAACTGCAAGGAGATACAGACCAAATAACATAAATTGATATTTGATATAGGTGTTGGAGTCGAGCAAAAAGGAAGGAGAGGTATTGTTACCTTTATTGGGCCTTGGACAATCAGGATCGCTTGGGAGAACCTAGATGTTGATGTCATTAATAAGAAGTATGCTTACGATATAATTATAATTGAGTAGTGGTAGACCAAGTTCAAATCAGGCTGAGGGAAACGCCCTTGAATATAGCAAGTCACTTTATTGATGATGATGGATCTATTTATCTAGACATACCAGAAGGATTTGTATACAGGAGGTCGAAGGTTATCGAAGAGATGGATGATCTTGACAAGATCAACTTTGACAGGACAGTTGGATTCGAGCTAGATGGGACTGTGAAGAATATGGCTATACTGCATAATTACTTACTGATTGTAGATGGCAAGAGTACTTATGACAATCTTCCAGTAGACTTCATTCTAGATGCTGAAGTTGATGGATCGGCTGACTTGATAATCAAGAGAGAAGGGAGGGGGAAGATTGAAGTGATAGTTGGATTTGAGAAGTATCATTGGGCCAAGCTTATCAAAGGGTTATACCTCAAGGATGTAAACCTAGGAACCTATACGCATACAGTCAAAACAGTTCAGGAGTTGCATGATCAGTTTGTGTATGACGGAGAGAATCATACATGGCAACCAACAGTTGATTATGGTGGAATCAATTCATGTGGAGATGACGATGATGGAAATCTATTAATACCTCAATCTATGGAGAGGCCATTATTCTCTCCTAAGCATATACTTGAAAGAGTGTTCTGTCACATAGGGTGGAAGTTTGAATCACCAATACTAAATCACGAAATAGGGAAGAGGATATGGATGTATCTTTTGGATTCTAATTTCGGAACGTCATCTGCAGAAGCCAGTTCTTTATCAGCAATAGCAAGAACATCTGTAGACTCAGAAGAGAGGTCGCTAACAACTGGATGGAGAACACTCCCTTTTCCAGTTGTGGTTGATGATCCAAATGGAAGGATTGTATCAGTGTCAACCTTAGTCCCTAACCTCCCGCAGGGATTGGTAGATGCAGCATTCCCAGGCGGTGTATATGTTGGAAATGGACAGGTGTCTATTAATGCGATAGTAAGATGTAGAATAACAGATCTGGATGATGATCAAGAGGTTCAGGTAAGAATGATTAAGTATAATTGGGCCTCTTCCAGAGAGGATGACTTTGTGATACTTGATGAGAAAAGTATATCAAGAGAGACTAAAGATGATTCTGAAGCCGAGGAGTTTGAGTTGTCTGCTGAAGGAGTTTGTTGTTTTGAGTACCAGTATGTACAGGTTCAAATAAGAGTGACGGGTAAAACTGGAAAGTATATAATACTGAGAGACTCAGTACTCACATATATTGGAGAAAGAAATTATTTCGAAGAGGACAGAGAATATGTGGTGAGCCAAATAATAGATCAATCGTATGAGGCAGAGAAGATGTTCAAGGGGCTAACTGCTGCATTGGGTTGGAAGTTTGACACAGATCCCATAAGAAGAGTTGTAACAGCATATAGCCCTTATGATTTTGTTGTAAGGGGAGAAGGTGTTGAAGGATATTATAAGACCGATTCAATAATAGACTTTGATAATAAGATCGTGTCTGGATCTATAGACACAGTTTATCCAGATAAAACAGGAAGGAGATATCACAGGTTGCAGTGGGCAGATACAACAGATCCAGCAATAGAAGAGACCAATCCTACTATACCAATATTAAGCAGGACCTTTGATAGAGGGCCAGACTATTTCGATTCAAGAACGAAGGAGATTAAGAACCCCTTCTTTGAACCAACAATATCTGGGCCTGTAGCCGCACTAAGGGAGAGGGTTCCTTTTGGTAGCGGTCTGTATCTGTCAAATGAGTTTATATATGGAAGGAAGATCACACCGCATTATTATGAGCAGCAAAAGAGTATGCCATTACAAGTGCCTATAATAAGGGGTGGAGATGATGTTGAACATACATGGGAGATAGGGCCAAGAATAATGCTTTCTTATGGAGTAGTTAAGCAGGGATTGAAGTTCCCACCAATAGACATATTTGGAACTGGGGATGTATCAGAATTTGACTCTAGATCAATCAACAGGAGTGGTAACATAAGCCAGTTGATTCCAACAGCTCATCATGACCCAGGATATATAAGTCATCCTAGTAATGATATAAATGGAGTAACAAGATGGCCTGATGA
>CAYNJG010000336.1:0-6358 GCA_964397295.1 uncultured Pirellulaceae bacterium | reverse complement strand
ACACTGGCATGCCGTCGCAACTCGCAGCAAACGAGACAATGGCACGCATAGCTGGTGGGCGGCTCAAGAAGGACAGGTTCTGCATCTGGCTGGACCGTGTCTCTTCGAGTTCCTGTACTTGCGATATCCGCTTACAGGGGACTTTGCGTTCCATGTCGATTGCTACAACGGAAACTATTCGGAGTCGGACGCTGGTTTTGGTGGAGTCTTTGTCGAATCGCAGTTGTACGGCAGCAGTATGGCGGTGAAAACGTTCGGCGGACATGATTGGTACAGCAAAGGCGAACCCTATCGTCGTGATCAAGAAATGTTTGGCACAGTGAAGATTGACGTTCAAGACGGCAAGCTAAAGCATTGGTTAAACAACCATCTCGTGCATGAAGACACACTACCAGAAACTTCGCCCTGGCTATTTTTGTACACACAAGGTCCACGGTTAACCTCGTTTCGAAATCTGCGGATCACTGGCAATCCAATGATCCCTCGCGAAGTGCGTTTGATCAGTGACGATAGCATGGACGCCTGGAACACAGAGTTCTTTAACGAAACACAACCACGCCCGCGACTGATGGCCGCTGCACCGCTCGAAGAGAATGATGAGAACACGCGGCGCCAGGGTGAGGAACCCGTTGAGTACGATTGGCAAGTCATTGATGGTGTGCTCACTGGCAACCCTCGACCGGATAGCAGCGAGACCCAACAGAGCTGGACTTACTACAACCGACCTTTGCTCGAAGACGAGCAGGTGACGTATCAATTTTTCCACGACCCCGCCACGGAAGCTCATCCGACGATCGGCCGCACCGCTATCCTGCTCAAGCCCGACGGCGTGAAGCTGCATTTCCTGTCGGACGACTGGGATGACGCCACGGCCAAAGTC
The DNA here is from genome assembly GCA_964397295.1 of uncultured Pirellulaceae bacterium. Lineage (GTDB taxonomy): Bacteria > Planctomycetota > Planctomycetia > Pirellulales > Pirellulaceae > CAYNJG01. Next base: position 5,478 of record CAYNJG010000336.1, on the reverse strand, counting down.
GCGACTGACAACGAGTTCACTTTGCCGAATAACGTGCAAGGCGAAGTGAAGTTGAAGGCGAATAATTGGAACGAAGTAAAGGTCGCTCGCGCGGCGGGTTCGGTTACCGTGTCGCTCAATGGAGTCGATGTGTATGAGCAGCCTGCGGAGGACTTTGTCGATAGACGGTTCGGTTTCTTCCGCACCAAACGCACAAAGACAATGGTGCGCGATATCGTTCTCTCTGGCGATTGGCCAGAAAACCTTGATGAGGCCAAAGCAGATTTGCTGGCAAAGAGAGACCCTCAATCGCCCGGCGTCTCGCACATGATCAACCGTTTAGTCACCGACAAATACATGGCCAAAGGAACGCGTGACGTCTCACAGTCTGCCAAAAAAATGAGCGACGAAGAGGCATACACGTATCTGAAGAATTGGGTGTTGCCATCGGATACGCACGAGTCGATCCGCATTGTGTTCGATCTCTCGCACGACAGCACCGGATCGGCGCTCGAACAAGAATACGATTGTCCGACCACGGAGTTGCTCGACGTCGCCGAGCGGCTGGGGAAGCTCGACGAAGTTCAAAAGACAGTGGATGGGCTAGAAATCAAAGGCCCCGTTACGGCTCGGATCAAGACAGCGATGCAGGGGTTGGTGGCACTCAGGCAAGAGGACCTTGAACGCGCTACGGAATTACTGAAGTCAAGCTATGCGATCATCAACGAAGGCTTACCGGACTACTTTGACGCTCGCGATCGCGGAGTGGAATTCATCCTAGCGTTCGAAGCCTCGCAATTTCCCGAAACGCAAACCATCGCCCGTGACTTTGGGCACAGGCTCTTGGACCGAGAACGGGACAAACGCACCAGCGACCACTTTGGGCGTCTCGTGGAGGCTTTCAGTTGGCGGTTGGAACACGCTTTGGCGGCGGAACCAGCGAGCGAAGAACTTACACAATGGCGTGGAGTGGTTTCGCAGGATCCACGGTCACGTGGGCTCGGCTACCGACCCTCGAAATGGATCTATAATCGCGGCATGCTCCGCCATGTGCCAGGGCAAGAGTGGACGCAGTTGTTCTATCAGTCACCACTGCGAGGCAAGTTTGAAATTCAGACGGAACTGAGCACAATCAACTCACAAGAAGTCGCCGTTGCCTACGGCATGTATTTCATGCAGCCTGACTCTGGCCAATCGCATGTTCGCGTCACTCGAATACCGGGCAAGCATCTTCGACGTGGCAGTCAAACCAATGTTCCACGTTGGAAAGACAAGATTGCCGACTTCCGAATCGTCGTCGATGGAAACAAAATCCAGACGCACGTCAACGGCGTCGAAATTCATGAAGAGCAACTGAAGGGCGAGCCGGATCCGTGGATCGTCTTGCAGCAGATGTACCCCGACTGGCGCGGCATGGTGAATAACCTACGCATTAGCGGCAGCCCGGAAATCCCAGACGAAATCAAGCTGCTAGAAACGGCGGATCTCGCTGGTTGGAGAGCCGATGATTATCGCGAGTCCATCAGCGTCGATGGTGAAGAGGATAACAGCGCCGTTTGGTCGCTGATGGGTGAGGAGTTACAAGCTCGCATCAGCAAGAATCGTTCTGCAGCCAATCGTGAGAGCCTGCTTCGATATCGACGTCCCATGTTGGAAGACGGCGAGATCGAGTTTGAAGCCTTTTACGATCCGGAAAAAGTCGAATCGCATCCTGCAATTGGTCGGATGGCTTTTCTTATTCGAAAAGATGGCGTCAAACTTCATCAGCTTACTGACGCGGAATGGGATATGTCGGGGACTCTACAGTCGGACAACGAAAAAGTCGTCTCTGACAAAGCTGTGGACCTCAAGACGGACGACTGGAATAAATATCGGCTCAAGCTTGTCGGTGACACGCTGACTATTTATGTCAACGATAAGGAGGTTTGGAAGCAAGAAGTAGCGGTGCAACCAAACGATCGCTTCTTCGGGCTCTTTCGCTACGCGGACAAGAACCGATCGCGCATTCGGAATGTGGTTTACCGTGGCGATTGGCCGAAGCAACTTCCAAAGATCGAAGAGCAGGAGTTAGCGTATCCGCCAGGTGGACCCGTGCAGATTGCGGCAAATGCGGTGGATAAAGAACTCACGGTCGAGCTAAATCAGAATCAGGACAAATTGACGAAAGCAGGTGTGGAACGTCGAGGGAACGGCCAGTTTGAGACCGAGAATAAGGGTACGCGGATCAAACATCGCGAAACGGATCAGCATACAAACTGGCCGACGCTCACGATGAAAGTCCCGAGCGAAGGCGATTTCTCCATGACCGTTGCGTTTAGTGAATTGGAGATCAAACCCAGCAAGGAAGGTTGGGGCAATCGGTTTTCGTTGAATGCGTATCTCGAAGATGCGGCCAATACGCATATCGAAATGGGCGTTGGCATGACAAACAAAGGTAAATGGTATGCGAAAGCCAAAAGACGCTACAAACTTACCGATGGCGAATATGAGTCGGGAGATTCGCATCAATTGTCGCTCGAATTTACTGAAGGGCGACTGCGGATCGTGCGTGACGGCGGAAGCTTCCATTGCTTGATCGCAAAGCCCGAAGGTGATTTTCGACTACTGCGAACGTTTTCAGCTGGCCTGAAGCCCGTGAGGGAAGTTGCGGTTCACAGCAAGTCTTCCGATAAAGTGGGCGAAGTTAATGTTTTGGTATCAAACTTCAGCCTGATAACCGAAAAAACAAATGATAAAATATCCGTTTCAAAATCAGTCGACACAAAGTCGTTGACAGCAGTAGAATAGGTCCAGCGATCTAGTACTCAAACCGGAGTCTGAGATGACGATTCAAGAATGCGTTCAAGTCGTTCGTTCCCGTCAGCAGCGTCAATGGATTTGGCAATGCCTTTCATGGGGACTCGTTGGTGGAGGCTTGCTCGGCTGCCTCTTCGCCGCGCTAAACTTTTTCGCAGGTACTCCTTGGATGTGGGCTATCGGTTCACTCTACGTCGCACCGCTGGTGGGTTTGGCGATCTCGTTTCTGTTTCCAAGGCGTATGCATGACGCGGCAGTAACGATCGACCGAACTCAAGGGCTCAAGGACGGCATGGCATCGGCAATGCAGTTCATAAAATCTCAGGACAAGTCTGCGATTCGCGAACTTCAAATAGAAGATACCGGTCGACGAGTCAGTACCGTCGATCCAGCGCGAGTTGCTCCCATCGTCGCGCCTCGACCGTGGGTTGCTGGCCTGACGCTAACTTGCCTGGCTGCAGTGTTCGCATTGCTCGTTGCTCAACCGGAAGAAGTCGTTGCGAACGTTGTGCCCAATGAAGTAGTGTCTTCGCAAGCGTTGCGGATGGACCAAAGTTTGCAAGAACTAGAAGAGTTCAGTTCCGAAGAGCTCGATCCCGAAGTCGAAGAGCTTCTCAAGGACTTAGCAAAGAACATCGAGGAGCTGAAGACGCCCGAGATGGATCCGAAAGAGGCGCTTGCAAAATTGTCCGAAATGGAAGCAGCTTTGCAGGAGCAACAAGAAAAGCTCAACCAACAAAACACCGAAGCTGCCTTGCAACAAGTTGGCGAAGCGATGACGCTAGCCAAGCAGATGCAGGCCGCTGGCGAAGCGATGGCGAAAGGCGAAATGGAAAAAGCCGCAGAAGAACTCGCCAAGCTTGAGATGCCGGAGCTCGACCGCAAAACAGAAAAGTCTATCGCTGAAGAATTGAAACGCGTCGAAAGCCAGTCCGACGGCGCGGCCAAGAAGCAATTAAAGACCGCATTGCAACAGATGTCGCAGGGACTCAGTGGCGGTGACCGTTCGAAATTCAAGAGCGGCATGGAAGGCTTGGCTGGCGAATGCAAGAAGCAAGGCCGCCGCAAGAAACTTTCTGATCTCCTACGCAAGCAATGCCAATGCCTGGGCGAGTGCAAAAGCGAGTGCGAAGGCGCCTGCAAGAAAGACGGAACAAAGAAGGGCGGCAAGAAGTGGGGTCTCGGTGCCAGTGGCAATCAGTCCGGCGACAAGACGTCCAAGCTCTCGACTAATCCAAAGATGGACATCAAAGGCAAGGAATCGAACCAAGGTGACGTCGACGTAGAAACGATCTCGTCGGAAGAGCAGTCGCAAGAAGCCGTTCGCGAATACCGAAAGCAAGCTGACAAGTACGAGCAGCTATCTGAGTCGGTCCTCTCGTCCGAACCGATTCCACTTGGTCACCGCCAAACGATCCGCCGTTACTTCGAGTTGATTCGCCCACAAGGCGATGAGATCGATGCGGTCAAAGAAGCAACCGAATAGAATACTTTGTAATTGCAATCACATTGGCGCTTTACATAGACATGGCCGAGGCGGTATGGCTGGCTTTGGGTAAGTGAGTGGCAGATGCAAAGTTTCAGACATCAACGTGTACGTCCGCGGAACACTCTCGTTTTTCTGCTGGTTCACTTCACTGTGATTTGCTCTGTCGCGTCCGGCCAAAAGGTTGCACCGAAAAAAGTGGCCATTACAAATGACTCGGCCCTACATTACGTCGAGCGAGGGGATGGTGAGCCAATCATTTTCGTCCACGGTTTGTTGGACGAGTATTCTGTTTGGCTTCCACAACTTGAGAGATTTGCCAAAGAGGGGTATCAAGCTATCGCCTACAGTCGACGGCACAACTATCCCAACGAGAATCGAATCCGACCAAATCACTCCGCCTCGCTCGAAGCTGATGACCTTGCGGCATTGGTTCGTAAATTAGAATTTGAGAAGGCTCACGTCGTGGGACACTCTTACGGTGCATACACAACCCTCTTCTTCGCTCTCAAATATCCCGAACTGGCTCGAAGTGTCACGCTGGCCGAGGCACCGATTGTTCCGTGGCTTACTGAGTTGCCTGCCGACCAAAAAACGGTTGGTGAGGCACAGTTCACAAAGCTTATGGTCAAAGGAGTCAAATCGGCAAAAGCTGCGGTTGAATCCGGCGATCAAGACGCGGCCATTAGAGCGATGTTTGACACAATCGGTGGCGATGGAAAGTTTGATTCGCTCCCACCCTTCGTTAAAGAAAAGTGTCGGCGGAACACCCTAGAGTTGAAGGCGTTTCTTCTCTCGGATGACCGGTATCCCGATGTCGACCGTGAACAGGTTCGCCGTCTGGCCGTGCCGACACTAATTCTGTCTGGGAGTAAGAGCGTGGCCACTGCGAGGTTCACGGACCCAGAACTCGAACGATTGATTCCAGAACGTTCGCGAAAACGCATCGTATTTGAAGGGGCCACTCACATAATGTGGATAGAACAACCAGTGCGATTTCGCGAAACAGTGCTCAAATTCATCCGTGGACAATAGTTCCGGCTCGTAGAGCATGGTAATTTGTCCCAACATCGACTCCTCGTCCGGACAACAACTTGAGGAATTTACGGTAACGCCCCCTAGCGAATCCGTACTACCTTAAGCGTACCAAGGCCAGTCCGCGTTACCAAACGGAAATGAGAGCGGTGTATGAAACCAGGTAGTGCATAGCTCCGACA
>CAYNJG010000335.1:0-6453 GCA_964397295.1 uncultured Pirellulaceae bacterium | reverse complement strand
CTGTTCATCGGTTTGTCACGGGATCCAATCGATCTCCCGCCAGATATCTATGGCGAGAAATCGACGCACCGCGCCTCACTGAGAGTTAAAGATTTTTCGGATTGTGGCCTTCAGCGGTATCGCTCACGTCGTCGCCGAAGATCTCGTCATACAACCAGGCTTTGGCGTAAGTCCAATGCCGGCTGGCAGTTGCGCGAGAAATGCCAAGCATCTCGGCAATCTCTGGCATCGTCTGACCGGCGAAATAACGCAGTTTCACCAACTCGGCTTTTTGTGGATCTTCTTGGCTCAGCTTTTCGAGAGCTTCACTGATCGCCAATACATCGATTTGCGAATTGACATCCTGCGAGCTGGCCTGATCCTCAAGCGTCTGACGTTGAAATTCACCGCCGTGCTTCACGGATTGCTTCCGACGGGCGTTGTCCACCAGAATCCGCCGCATCGCTTCAGCCGCCGCAGCGAAGAAGTGACGACGGTTCGCGAAGTGCTGCTGATGCGGACCGGCTACGAGACGTACGTAGGCTTCGTGAACGAGCGCCGTACTTTGCAAAGTCTGACCAGGTGCTTCGTTGCGAAGACGCTGGCCGGCCAGGCCACGAAGCTGGTCGTAGACCAACGGCAGAAGCTCATCGGCCGCTCGAGCGTCGCCATCGTCGATCTGCTGTAGGAGTAGAGTTACATCCGCCACGGCTTAACCTTCGTGCTCGGCAGTCGATGTTGCTGTCCTTGGCAAAAGAGCGCCAACTTCGATTATAAGTCGCCGAGTGTTTTCGTCGCCACAAAACGCGCCAAGAAAACCTACAGCAACACTGTCTTATTCGGCTCACCACCGATTTCTTGGACATAACGAGGTACCGCATAGCCCGGCAGACACTCGCGCAAGGCAGCGACCAGTTGCTTACCCCGTTCGACCGACACTTCAAAATGGGCAGCTCCCTGCACGCGATCCAGCTGATGCAGGTAGTAAGGCAGCACACGATGGTCGGTCAGCGATTCGCAAAGTTTCATCAACACTTTCTCAGAATCGTTCACTCCTCGCAACAAAACCGCCTGATTCAGCAAATTGGCGCCAGTCACGCGAAGTTTGTCGATGCTTTGCCAGACCTCTTCGTTCAACTCGTTTGCGTGATTTGCATGAATGACAAAATAGGTCGCCAAGCGGGTGTTGCTCAGCCAATCACAAAGCTCCGAAGTCACTCGCGCAGGAATCACGATCGGCAACCGGGAATGAATGCGCAATCGACGAAGGTGCGGAACCTGATCAAGTTGCTCGACGAGCCACGCTAGTTTCCGATCGGTCAAGCTAAGAGGATCACCGCCACTAAGAATGACTTCGTGGATCGACGGATCTGCCGCGATCTCATCCAATGCGGGCTGCCATTGCTCGAGCGAACGGGGCGCCTCGTCATACGGATAGTGTCGTCGAAAACAGTAGCGACAGTGAATCGCACAAAGCCCCGTCGTGATCAGTAGCACTCGCCCACGGTACTTTTGCAGCAGACCTGGCTGCTGTTTGGCGGACAATTCGTCCAACGGATCGGCAGAAAATCCCGACGGCGATTCTAACTCGTCGGCCAGTGGCAACACCTGACGAAGCAGCGGATCATCCGGATCGCCGGATTGCATACGATCGATATAGCTCTTCGGCGCAAAGACTGGAAAACCTTCCGAGGCCGAAATCGCGGCTGCGTGCAGCGAAGTGGGCAATTCAAGCCGTTCGCAAAGCTCGACCGGATCTCGTACAGCTTCTTGAAACTGTCGTTGCCAATCAGTGAGCGGTTTGGTGGGGATTTCTGCCGTCATCGTCGCCGGATTGGAAAGGTAACCTATGGCCTGTCGCTCTGCTTTGGTAGCATATGCGGCCCGGGGAAGAAATGGCCTGGCTGCCGTGTGGTCAGCCAATCCGCCATAATCGCCCGGATCTCAGAAAAGATCGAAGCAAAAAAGTCGTCGAGGAAAGAAACGTGGCAACAATCAAAACCGGTGATTTTCGTAAGGGACTCAAGGTTCAAATCGACGGCGAGCCCTACATCATGACCGAATGCCAATTCGTCAAACCCGGCAAAGGCAACGCGTTTTACAAATGCCGTTTGCGCAACCTTGTTCGCAACACGTCGCTCGATCGAACTTATAAAGGTGGTGATTCGCTTGAGTCCGCTGACATCCACGAGATCAGTGCACAGTTCTTGTACAAGCAAGGCGATACTTACGTCTTCATGGACGACGAAACTTACGAGCAGTACGAATTGTCAGCCGAGCAAGTTGACGATGGTTGGAAGTATCTGATCGAAGGCATGAAGTGCTCGATGATGCTTTACAACAATTCGCCCATCGCGATGGAACCCCCCAACCACGTCGTCTTGGTTGTCGAATATTGCGAGCCCGGTGCGAAAGGCAACACGGCCACGAACGTAACGAAGCCCGTCAAAGTTCAAACCGGCGGCGAATTCCAATGTCCCGCGTTCATCAACATGGGCGACAACATCAAGATCGATACGCGAACAGGCGAATACGTCGAACGCGTAAAGGCGTAGTAGTAGACGATAGCCGTGGCAGATCAAGAAGACTTTCGATCGACGGCGTCACCCGAAACACTCAAAGCTCGCGCAAGCCTACTACGGCAAACGCGAGCTTTTTTCGATTCACGCAGTTTTGTCGAAGTCCAAACACCACTTCTATCCACCGACACCGTGGTGGACCGCCATCTGGATCCCGTCCCCGTTCTGCTGCCATCGGACCCGACGGATTTGCAATCAGGTCGCAACATGTTCTTGCAGACCTCGCCCGAGTTTCTGATGAAACGCCTGCTCGCATCGGGCATGTCGGCGATCTACCAAATTACGCCCGCATTTCGCATTGGTGAATCGGGAACGCAACACAATCCAGAATTCACGATGCTGGAGTGGTACCGATGCGGTGACGACATGCATGCCGGCATGTCGTTACTCTCGGAGTTCGCCAGCGAACTTCTGAACAAACCACAAGCGAAAACGCAAACCTATTCCCATGCATTCGTTGAGCACGCGGGTTTCGAGCCGCTCAACCAAAGCGCCGAACAACTCCGCGAACGCTGCGTGAAAGCCAAACTTTCGTTTCCAACGTCACTCGCAACCGAAGACTGGGACAGTTGGACAGAAGTTCTATTCAGCAACCTCGTCCAGACAAATCTAGGCCAAGAACAACCGACGATCATCTACGACTATCCCGCATCACAATCGGCACTCGCCCAAGTCCGCGGCAACGTGGCCGAACGATTCGAGCTGTTCGTCGATGGAATCGAACTAGCGAACGGCTACCACGAACTACTCGACGCCAACGAATTGCGTCAGCGAAATAAGAAGGTAAACGAGCAACGAATCGCTGACGGCAAGCATCCTTTGCCGGAGGAAAGCCGACTAGCGAAAGCAATGGAGCATGGATTACCGGCGTGTAGTGGCGTAGCCGTTGGATTCGATCGCCTATTGATGTTGCGCACAGGAAAGAGCTCGATCGATGAAGTAGTCAGCTTTACAATCGACCGAACCTAAGCGATCAGCGACACAACGTTCAAGAAATACTGATGTGTCTTAGGCACATGGCGAGCGATGGAAGTGAACGTGCTTCCAATCTCCATCTTGCCGCTCCCAAACTCGTGTTTCTTCGTAGGTCACTGAGATTGGGCTTCCTGCGTCATCGAGTGTTTGCACAAGACGTGTGTAGCACACGACCGCAGCGTCATCGCCAAGCATTCGGACGATTGGGTTCAAGAGTGATGTTTGACGTGGAATATCACTACTGCCGAGGTCAAAGTAGAAGCGGTGGAATGCCAGGCCGTCGACGAGGTGACCGCGGGACTCGGGCTCGAAAGCTGTGATCGTCGGATCGCAAAGTGACTCGTAGGTTTCCCAATCGGCTTCGGCGATGCTGGTGATTAGATCTTCCGTGAGTGCGATTAGTTCGTCAGACATTTTTGTTGGACCGCTGATACGTGAGGAAGCTGTAGTCGAAATTATTCTTTTCGTCGGCGGTGTGCTTTTCTTGTTCGATGAGTTCCCATTTTTCGAGATCGACTTCCGGGAAGAAAGTATCGCCTTCGAGTTCACAGTGAATGCGAGTTAGGTAGATGCGGTCTACCTGTGGCAAAGCGAGCTCGTAAATCTGTGCGCCGCCAGTGATGAAGATCTCTTCGTCATCGCCCGAGATTTGAATCGCCTCATCCAAACTGCGAGCAACACGAATCTGAGGATCGTCGTATGTCGCCGCGCGAGAGATTACGACTGTCGTGCGTCCCGGGAGCGGCCGGCCGATCGAGTCGTACGTTTTGCGACCCATCAAAATGTGATGCCCCATCGTGATGCGTTTGAATCGCTTTAAATCACTCGAGAGTCGCCACGGCATATCGCCATCGCGACCAATCACTCGATTCTCTGTCATCGCAACAATCAAGGAAATCGTAGGCGCGGTCATACGGCAATCGGTGCCTTGATCGTTGGATGCGGGTCGTAGTCGGTGAGCTCAAAGTCTTCGAACTTAAAATCGAAGATGTCGCGCACTTCTTTGTTGATCGTTAGCGTAGGCAGTGACCGTGGCTCACGCGTTAGCTGCAATTTCGCTTGGTCGAAATGATTCGAGTACAAATGAGCATCGCCAAAGGTGTGTACAAAATCGCCCGGTTGTAAGCCGGTGACTTGGGCCATCATCTGCGTCAACAACGCGTAAGAAGCGATGTTAAACGGTACCCCAAGAAACACGTCCGCACTGCGTTGGTAAAGCTGACACGACAGTCGACCGTCGGCAACGTAAAACTGGAATAGCAAATGACACGGTGGCAACGCCATGTTTGGCACTTCGGCGACATTCCAGGCAGACACAATCAATCGTCGCGAGTCTGGCGTGTTCTTGATCTGATCGATGACCTGACTGATTTGATCGATGTGTTTGCCATCGGCAGTCGGCCAACTTCGCCATTGCGAACCATAGACCGGGCCCAATTCGCCATTCTCGTCTGCCCATTCATTCCAAATGCGAACGCCGTTTTCTTGCAGGTAGCGAACGTTCGTATCGCCGGACAAAAACCACAGCAGTTCGTGGATGATCGATTTCAGGTGTAGCTTCTTCGTCGTCACTGCGGGAAAACCCTTGCTGAGATCGAATCGCATTTGGTGACCGAAAACGCTGCGTGTACCTGTTCCAGTACGATCGCCTTTGTCGACGCCGTTTTCGAGGATGTGACTGAGCAAGTCGAGATACTGTTGCATGATCTTCTTATGCCTAAATATTTCTGACGACCGCTTCGACGATGTACTGCATTTTCGATTCCGCCAGCTCGGCAGCCGCCTGAACTTGATGACCGTCGGTCGTCTCTAGTGTATCTGGTCGGCAGACATTCGTAACGACGGACAAACCCAAGCATTTCAAACCCGCATGCGTGGCGACGATGACTTCGGGGATCGTGGACATACCCACAACGTCCGCTCCCAAATGACGAAGCATCCGATATTCGGCTCGGGTTTCGTACGTTGGACCAGAAAGAGCGGCATATACGCCGCGATGACAGTTGAAATCGCTTTCGCGGGCGGCCTGCATGGCTAGTTCAATCAGCGTTGGATCGTAGGGAGTACACATATCCGGAAACCGCGGACCCAATGCATCGTCGTTGACTCCGATCAGCGGGTTCTGCCACATCAGATTGATATGGTCATCGATCACCATTACATCACCAGACTCGTAGGCAGGATTCAGTCCACCGCTGGCATTCGATACGACCAGGGCTTCTATCCCAAGCGACTTCATCACGCGAACGGGAAGCGCCACCGCTTGGGCGGAATATCCTTCGTACAGATGAAAGCGTCCCTGCATCGCAACGACGTCTACGCCGTACAGTTGTCCACAGACGAGTTGACCCTTGTGGCCGATTGCGGTCGAGACAGGAAAATGCGGAACGTCAGAAAACGGAATCACCGCGGGCGATTCGATTGTGTCTGCGAGCTTGCCAAGGCCAGTGCCAAGAATGAGCCCAACGCGTGGCTCTTGCATTACACGCTCGCGAATCCGATTCGCGGCGGTTTCAACTTGTTTCGCAACTTCTAGCATGCCAGCCCCTTCCATCCATGGAAAGGACTGTAGCTAAGTAGCTGCTAATCGCCAAGTAGCTGCCACTGCACGACGAACCGGTCGGCGGAAAGCGAGCAGTCTATTTGAAGAATGACTCCATCGGGACCGACGCGCTTGGGCCGGTCGTTGTTTCCGCGTTCGTCGATGGCATTGCCAAGATGTGCTTTTGATTCGGATCATTGAAGTCAGCCCTCTGTGCTACCTTGCCACTCTCAGCCCACCAAAGCCATTTATTGCTTGGTGTGTTTTTAGCGTACTCACCCTGAATCGATTTCAATCCGTTAGGGTGCCACCACGTCCATGTGCCGTCCTTCTTGCCGTCATTGTTGTAAGAGGCAACCAGCGAACGCTGACCGTTAT
>CAYNJG010000334.1:0-6456 GCA_964397295.1 uncultured Pirellulaceae bacterium | reverse complement strand
GGTACGCCCATCGCACATAGTGCGAATTCGTCCTCTTGTGGTTCGTGCCAGCCCGCCTGCATGTTGTCCATGGGGCGGTGAGACGGAATGAGAAACCAAAACAGTTTTGTGACGACGGACTCGGTCAACAGAAAATGATTCGCGGCGAAACATTGATAGGTGGTCGGCGAATTGAATCGCTGGTCCAGTGATAGCAACTCATGCAGATACGTTGTGCCACTTCGCCAGTGGCCAAGGATGAAAATTGGATCGGCCGCTAGCGGCGTCTTTTTAATTTGATGTCCTAGCAACGCAAGCTGTGCGAGTCGCATCTTCGAATTGAAGGACGAGGTGAAGGTAGCACCCAAAGCGACACCCAGCCGTTGCGGATGGACACGAAAGCCATGCCTGCCCAATAGACGCAGCCAGTCCGTGAACAGCATGCTGTGCCAGAATCGCGGTGCCCACGCGGGGTACGGATTGATATCGGGTTTTGAAATTGGATCAGCCATTTCGCAAAACGGAGCATTGTGACATGCGATTAATGCAGCGCCAGCACTCCAACCGACCTGGACAATGAAATATCGATAACGTACCGTCCCGCTTCACATTAGGGCGGTCTACTGGACTCGTATTGAGCTGCACGGATGCAGTTTCTCATTCGCTTCCATGACGGTAGGCCATCGACAAAACGTTGGCAAGAAAATCAGCATGAAGTGGTCGAAACTAAACGAATTCGTCCTGCCTCTGGCGATTATCGGCTGTTTGCTGGTGTTCCTCGTGCCGTTGCCCGGCGCGGTGATGGATATTCTGTTGGCCGCCAACATTGCTATCGGCTTGGTTGTCTTGCTAACCACGCTGTACGTTCGTTCGCCACTTGAATTCAGTGTATTCCCAACCGTACTGTTGGCGACCACGCTAGCCCGCCTTGTTTTGAACGTTGCAACGACCCGCTTGATTCTTACACGCGCAGACTCCGTGGGTATGTCCGCAGCGGGCGACGTCGTTCGGCAATTTGGTCACTACGTTTCCGGCGAACGACTGCTGGTTGGTATCGTTATCTTTGCGATCATTTTCGTGATTCAAATGTTAGTGATCACAAAGGGAGCGACACGGATCAGTGAAGTCGCCGCACGGTTCGCACTCGACGGCGTGCCCGGCCGCCAGCTTGCGATTGATGCTGATTTGAGTTCCGGAGCTATTGATCAGGGAGAAGCGAAACGCCGCAGAGCACAAGTGAGTCGTCAAGCTGACTTCTACGGAGCAATGGATGGAGCCAGTAAGTTTGTTCGTGGTGATGCGGTAGCTGGCGTGATTATTACGTTCATCAACATTATCGGTGGGCTGTTTATCGGCGTCGTGCAAGGTTCGATGGGTATTGGCGAAGCCACCGAGGTCTACACGAAGCTGACAATCGGTGATGGCCTAGTTAGCCAAATTCCGGCACTATTGATTTCGCTTGCCGCAGGACTGCTTGTAACGCGAGGTTCGGAATCGACGAACTTACCAACCGAGTTCTTGAAGCAACTGTTTTCGAAGCCACAAGTCATGGCGGTTGCGGGTGGTTTTCTCGGATTGTTGGTCTTCACAAAACTACCCGCCACGCCATTGCTAGTTCTCGCAGCTGCATTTCTTGGGCTCGCTTACTTCGCAAGCACGAGCGAACCCGAAACAAAACAAACTTCTGCAACTGCACCTGGTAGCCGCACTAACGGAAAACCTGCAGCACGCCCAGCGGAAAAGACGCGACGTATCGAAGACTTCCTGCAAGTTGATCCCGTCGAGCTGGAACTTGGTCGAAATCTCGTACGGCTTGCAAACGCCGCGCGCAACGGTGACTTGTTGCCGCGAATTACGCGAGCGCGAGAGCACGTGGCGAGTGACCTTGGTTTAATGCTGCCTAGTGTGCGAGTGCGAGACAATCTATCGCTCGGTGAGAGCCAATATCGCATTCGCTTTATGGGTAACCTGGTAGCAGAAGGCATGATTCCCCGTGCTGGCCATGTTGTCATGCCACCGGCGGGTATGAAGTCTCGAGCGTTGCCGAGTTCTCAGCCGTTTTCGCATCCAGCAGTTCGCGAAGGAGCGAAACTCATTTCGCCTGACCGCATTGACGAAGCTCGATCGCTTGGTTGCCAGGTTATTTCGCCCAGCCAGTTGGTTGCCCAGCACCTGCAAACGCTTGTCTATCAATTGTCGCACGAGTTGCTGACCCGTGACGCGACCCAACAACTATTGGACGAAGTTCGCAAAACATCGCCAGCAGTTGTAGAAGAACTTATTCCTAACACGATGAAGCTTGGGCAGGTTCAGCAAGTGCTGCAAGGGTTACTTCGCGAAGGTGTGCCGATTCGACAGCTGTCGACGATTTTAGAAGCTCTTTGCGACCACCGAGCTGAAACCAGCAACCTCGCGCAGTTGATTGAAGTGGTCCGTCAACGTTTGGCACGCACAATTAGTGCTCGGTACGCCGGAAACGATGGCACGCTGCATGTTGTGACGCTCGACCCAAAGCTAGAGCAGCAACTGGCTACCGCGCAAGATCAAACAGAAAGCTTGACCGCGACGGAACGCGTTTCTTTCCAAGAGATGCTGCGTTCGTCGCTCGAGCGATTGTTGAAAGAGAATCGGCCGCCCGTACTACTTACGCGAAACGAAATTCGTTTGAACGTTCGTAGTTTGGCGGCTGCTGTTGTTCCTGGCGTCGTTGTGTTGGGACAAAACGAGGTGACATCGGATTCACGAATCAAATCTGTGGGAATTGTGGGACTGAACTAGTCGATACTAGTTAGTTGAAGAATATGAATGTGAAGACATTTCAAGCTCGGACGTTGCCCGATGCTCTCAAGCTGATTCAGCAAGAGATGGGGCCTGACGCGACTGTGTTGGGCACCGAAGCCAAGTCGGCAGGCATTTGGAATCGTTTGATGGGGAATCAGTTGATCGAAGTGACGGCGATGCTGCCACCGGATCAGAACGTCGTAGACGTGGAAACGCGTGTCGAGACTCCCAGCCAAATTGAAGATGCGTTGGCGACACCGTCGATTGACCATGCCACGTCGTTTGCAGAAAGTTATCGAGATCGCTTCAAGCAGTTCGCGGCCGACGAACAGCCTGCTTCGTTGCTGGAATCGATCATGGGCCAACAGGAACGATTGTCCAATCAATTGCCCGCGACGTTGTTTCAGCTTTACAACGATCTGATAGATTCCGATGTCGACGATCGCTTTGCTCGCGAGTTGATCGAAGAGGTACAACGCCATTCCACACCGGCTGAGCTTTCCAGTATGCAGCGTGTGGTGGAGAAGACGTCGGCAATTCTGGTCGGACGCATCGATACCGTGCCGCAGATCAACACATACCAAGACCGCCGTATCGTCGCGTTGATTGGCCCTACGGGCGTCGGTAAGACAACCACGATTGCGAAACTTGCGGCGAATCTTCGATTGCGCGACAAACTTCGCGTTGGTTTGATTACCGTGGATACATATCGTATCGCGGCGGTTGAACAGCTTCGAGCTTATGCGCAGATCATTGATCTTCCGATGGAGGTCGTCACCACGCCGCGCGAAATGCGAAATGCCGTGACGAAGTTGTCCGATATGGATGTCGTTCTCATTGATACCGCTGGCAGAAGCTCTCACGATGAGATTCAAATCCAAGAGCTGAAGTCGATGCTCGCGGAAGCACACACAGATGAAGTTCAGTTGGTTTTGAGTAGTGTTGCCAGCGCGAGGCACCTGACGCGTCTCGTCGAACACTTTGGCGTTTCCAAGCCGACTTCGTTGTTGTTAACAAAACTGGATGAAGCCACGAACCACGGCCACCTTTTGCCGCTAGTTTGCGGGCGACTTCCCGTGTCCTACACGACGCATGGTCAGAACGTACCGGACGATATTCAACCCGCGAATCCGCAACGCCTCGTCGAATCCATTCTGAACTAGCCAACCACTCAGAACGAACCACTTCTCATGCTCCCCGATCAAGCTGACAATCTGCGCCGACTCGTTTCGCGAAACGTGTCCAGTGATCAACCGCCTCGCGGGCGGTTGACTGTGTTGACTGGATGCAAAGGCGGCGTGGGTGTGACAACGCTTAGTTTGAATATTGCGGTCGCCATACGAAGCCAAGCGAGTCGCGTGTTGGTCGTGGATTGCAATCCGCAGCGAGGTGATTTGGCGTCCATCTATCGCGTGAAGGGCGAGTACGATATCGGTGACGTCATTTCTCGACGATGTGCCGTAACTGAGGCAATCAGTTTGGGGCCAGCAGGAGTTCAACTCATTCCACGTTTCGGAATCAGCGAAGTCGTTTCGGCTGCATCATGCTGGCAGTTACTTCGCCAGCTAGAAGCAGTCACTCACGCGTTTGATCACATCATTATTGACGCCGGTTGCTGTGCTTCGGCCGCGGAAGTTCTGTGGCCAGCCGCGGATGATGCCATTGTTGTGATGACAACCGATCAGGTGGCTATAACAGACGGCTATGCACTCGTGAAAACGATGCAAGCTCGTAATGTGTTAGGCAACGTATCGTTCATCGTGAATCGTTTCCAAGACGAAACGCGTGCGATTGACATACAACAGCGTTTAGAACAATCGTGCCAGCAGTTTCTTGGACTAGAAGTCAAATCGATAGGCCGAGTACCATTCGCGGACCACTGGGAAACAGCGGTCTCCGAAGCGAGGTCGGTAATTTGCGCGCGACCTGCTTCGTTTGCGTCGTCGGCAATTTATGACATCGCACGTGGCTTGGCTTCAGGGGATGTTGCTACAAACGACTTGAATTCCGTGGTAGCGAGCTGAACGATGGAAACAAACGAAAAATTTTACGATTTAGACTCGATTGATCGATGTCTACTTCCGATAACAGACTTTGGTGTGCTGGACATACCGACGTCAAGTTGCGTTGGATGTGTTGAGTTTGATG
The DNA here is from genome assembly GCA_964397295.1 of uncultured Pirellulaceae bacterium. GTDB lineage: Bacteria > Planctomycetota > Planctomycetia > Pirellulales > Pirellulaceae > CAYNJG01. Next base: position 1,548 of record CAYNJG010000334.1, on the reverse strand, counting down.
CCACACTAAAAATTGTTGAAGGTCTTTGCGACGCAAAGACTGGATGAAACAAGTCGAACGCATGATGCGTTTTTGGGCAACAACCGTTGCCGCCGATCACGGAGGATTGCATGGCAGTTAGTACGATATCCAAAGAAGAGATTGCGGACGTTTGGGCTGAATACAAGCAGGACCAATCGAACGAGTACCTTCGCAATCGTCTTGTGGAAAACTACTTGCCGCTGGTGAAGTACAACGGCGAGCGAATCTGGGCTCGATTGCCAGATGGCGTTGAGCTCGATGACCTCATCTCCGCCGGTATCTTTGGCTTGATGGACGCAATCGACGCATTCGATCTCTCGCGTGGTGTGAAGTTCGAAACGTACTGCGTGCCTCGTATTCGTGGTGCGATGCTTGACGAATTGCGAACGATGGACTGGGTACCTCGCCTTGTTCGTTCGAAAGCCAGCAAACTTGCGGACGCAACAAAAAAGCTGGAAGCAAAACACGGTCGTCCACCGACAGCTGCTGAATTGGCTGAGCGAATGGAGTTGTCGATTCCCGAGTTGGAAAAGATGACGCGTGAAGCCAACGCAGTGAATCTCGTAAGTCTCAACAAAAAATGGTACGAGACTGATAGCTACAAAGATGTTCGCGAGATCGATATTCTTGAAGACAAAAAAGGCGAAGACCCAACTCGCCGCGTACAGAAGACTGACCTTATGCGATTGGTCACGAAAGGCCTGAATCGTAACGAGCGGCTCATCATCATTCTGTATTACTATGAAGAACTGACGATGAAAGAAATCGGTGCGACGCTTGATCTTAGCGAAAGCCGAGTTAGCCAGATGCACAGTAGTATCGTCCAACGACTTCAGGGCCAACTTGGTCGACGTCGACCGGAGTTTGGTTTTGGGGCGTAGCCGCCAACTGAATCAAATAGATATCAAAGCCCTGCAATTCGCAGGGCTTTTTTTATGACCTCAATAAAAGACAGGTGCTGAATCGCGTGGACCGCGAAATGGGCGTCGGTTGACGCACCGCTTTTCTCCGCATACAAAATCAGTCTCAACCACCGTAACTTTGGTCGCTCAATTATGAATAAACCGATGCTCGTTCCGATTCTCTTTGCCCTTGGAACTGCCTTTTTTTGGGGCCTCTATGGGCCGACTATTGGAAACGCGCAAATCAAGGGTGTACAACCGCCGGATGGCTGGAGTCCGTTCAAGCCTTACGTGTTCATTGGTATCGCGTATTTGGTCATTGCTGTTGGCGGCGGATTGGCGGCGATGAAGTGGAAGGGCGATACTTTCAATTACACCGCACAGGTTCCCGGCACCGAACGAACTCACTTCGATACGGCGAAGTGGGGGTTTTTGGCCGGATCATTGGGTGCAGCTGGTGCACTGTGTTTGACGTGTGCGATGATGTTCAGTCGAGGTAACGCGGCATTGGTGATGCCGATCGTTTTCGGCGGAGCAGTCTCGATGACTGCGTTTGTCTCTTACTTAAAATTCAGAGACCACGCGACGATCAGTCCGTTGATGTGGGTCGGTATGGGGTTGGTTC
>CAYNJG010000333.1:0-6583 GCA_964397295.1 uncultured Pirellulaceae bacterium | reverse complement strand
GTAATAGATTCATCATTAACGTTTCTAATAAATAAATCTGGATCGCTACAACACAGGAAACTCTTGAATAGCTTCGCCTCGCCCTATCTCTAAGCTTAATCGTAACCGATTCCGAATCCCAGTCTCAGATTTGGCAGCAGAGGAGCGTGAAAGAATTCACACGACGAAATTCACACGATTTCTACGTCAGGTTCGCACGACGCAGATACCGCAACCCAATCAGACCGAACACCAATAGCATCGCGGCATTTGTCGCGGGTTCTGGCACAGAGGAAACCGTCGTTGCTGACACGGGTGCAGCCACAGATTGGCCAAACGATTCGCTAAGAATCAGAAAGTCCGCAAAAGTCACTTGGCCATCGCCATCAAAATCACCATCGCTCCAACCAGTTACTTCCGTGCCGAATGACCGTGAAACCTGAAGGAAATCAGCAAAACCAACTTCGCCATCTAAGTTCGAATCACCAAGCAACGTTCCGGCCGAAGCCAGCAACAACGTCAAGTCAGCTTCGTTGACCGATCTATTCGAGTCCAAGTCGAAGTGGCAATTTCGATTACCAGTCGCCCGCACCGCATCGATCAACGCATCGATGTCTGCGGCGTCAAACACTCCATTTGCATTTGCATCACCAACCTCGGGTTCGAAGTTTGCGATTGCTCGAATCTCATCTGCATAACGAAACAAATCGGCAATGAATGTATCACCGCCGTAAAACGCGGACCGAGTTCCGCCCGGCTGGTTTTCGAACAACCCTACCGCATGAATGACTCCAATGAGTTCCCAAATGTCTTGGTTGTTTTGGAACACTGCACCGCCCGAATCACCGCGAACGCCCTGCCCCAAGTTATCAACGCCAAGAGCAGGATCAAACGAAGACTGAAACGACAATACGTCACCAAACCCCGAATTGATATCGAAGTTCGTCAATGTGGCCAGGCTCTGCCCCCAACGAATCGTCTGTTGATCCAACGTGGCATAGCCCTGCCTGTTGCTCTCCGCTTCTGTATCGACCTGCGTCCAGATGTCGTTGTTGTCGCCATCTTCGACTTGCACATTCCAATAGCTAATATTCGGGTCACGGTCATGCCCGCCACCAATCAGCGTGATTTCAGAACCAATGCTAGTTGGATTGCAAGGTAAACGTACCGACGGCAGACCAGGATCTTCTTCCAGTCGAAACAAGATGAGGTCTGTAAACTCCGACAGTCCAGAATCCTCCGGATTCGATAGCCGAACAGTTTCTGATGGAATGTGCGAGTAGGCTTCGCCGTCTAGCTGTACCGTGCCTGCACCAACATGTGACGCAGTGACCGCCCACCGATTCCCAAGATAGACGGCGGATGCATCGCCACGGACTCCAACGTTGAGAAAGCCAGGATCGTCTTCAGGGGCCGTTGTGTTTCCGGATCCGTCGCCAACATCAATGACAACCGCAAAGGCATCGCCGGCGAAAAACGTTATGAGCGCAACGAGGATCAGCAACGAGGATGGAGCTCGTCCAGCAACGCGTTTAGCAACTTGATTCAGAAAGATTTGATTCACGATCACCACAATTTCATCGTATTCGAAACCGGAAATTTACCCAGCAAATTGACTGGCGAATGTCGCTTTCGCCGTGCGTTGGCCAAGCTGAGTGTCACTCCAACTATGCAAACAGGCATTATTGTTTAGCGAACCTAACGCCCTTTGAGTACTCGTAAATCGAGGAATTCACCAGCATTCGCGTGGAAAAAAGCCGGAGTACGGCAACAGATCTGCATACGGCATGTCGGCCCCAATAGATCCTTTATCCCTTGTGGGTCAACTAACAACAAATTTCAGCCCCCGCGCATGGAGGCAATGTACGACAGACGGAGTGCCGTGGACGGATGTAATGCATCTCGCTATAAGTCTGCTGGCAAACACGGTTGGGACCTCCCACTTCATTGCCTGGTTTTCTCTGGTCCGCCACGGCTCGCAACCATGAATCTCCGCGACAATCTCTTTCTATTTCGAACTAGATTGAAATACCTCTCGTCGATCCGACGGCGTGTTCTGGCCGACTCCCCGTACAAGCAGCACGTCTACGTACCTCAGCACAATCTCGTCTATTTCTCGACACCGAAAGCTGCATGCACATCGATCAAGTCGCTGCTCGGTGAGTTGCTCTCGTTTCCCGCAGATCAAAGTCCACACGACCACCCGTTCCCGAAACTCGCTCCAGAAGACTTCCTAGAAAAATTGCAGGTCGTTCATTCTTTTGCGGTAGTGCGTGAACCAGTGAGTCGTCTTGTATCGGGCTACAAGAGCATGGTCCTACGCCCCGTGCATGATCAGCATTACTTCCACGGTGTTTTCCGCCCTCTAGTTAAGTACGGAGGATTCCAACATGCGATGTCATTCGAGGATTTTTGTCAGCGGGTCGTTCAAATCCCCGACCGCGCTGCGGACCCTCATTTTCGTTCGCAAACGGTATGCGTCTCTGATCCGAACCATGGCTGCCTGCCCAGCCATCTGTTTCGCTTCGATACGATGATGGACGAAATCCCGGTGTTCCTTGCAGAAATTACGAACCAAGAAATTACTCTACTCAAACGGAACTACACCACAGATATGTCGGTGAATACAGAACTGTCGGCAAAGTGCTATGCACAAATCCGCCGTCGCTACGAAGCAGATTTCAGTCTGTACGAGGGGATTTACCCACTAAAGAAGTCTGCCTAGGGTCGGCAAAATCAGCCGCTAGTTCCGGCGCAGATTCGCCGGAACACGAGCGAGGCGGGAATAAATTCCCGCACGCATCAACCTTAGCCAGCCGCGTCTTTGTCTTTGACAGGAGCAGCAGCTGCTTTACCTTGCTTCGAAGCGGCGTCTTTTGCTTCTTTCGAAATTGCGGCAGCCTTACCTTCGATAATCGCGTCGGCAAGTTGCCGAACAATAATCTCGATCGACCGCAGACCATCGTCATTACCTGGAATAGGCAAATCAACGGTATCTGGATTGCAATCCGTATCGATAAGAGCAACCGTAACAATGCCCAACTTCCGTGCTTCTTTGATCGCGTTCTTTTCCTTCTTCGGATCAATCACAACCAAGCAATCGGGCAGCTTATTCATGGTCCGCATACCGTTTAGGTTACGGTACATCTTGCGGTACTCACGGTTTAGCGCGGACTGAGCTTTCTTTGAGTAAGCCGTTAGCTCATCACCACCCCGAATCGATTCCAACTCTTCCAAACGCTTGAGACGGCTTCGAATTGTACTGAAGTTGGTGAGTGTGCCACCTAGCCAACGATCGCAAACAAAGGGCATTCCGCAACGGCTAGCCTCTCGCTCGATCGTTTCGCCAGCCTGGCGTTTCGTACCTGTGAAAAGGATTTGGCCCTTCGCACCTGCGAGTTGACGCAAGTAACGCTTGGCACGGAGCAAACCTCGAATAGTTTCTCGCACATCAATGATGTGGATGAGGTTCTTCCGAGCGTAGATATAGGGCGCCATTTTCGGATTCCACTTACTGGCCCGATGGCCGTAGTGAACTCCTGCACCGATTAATTCTTCGGCTAACGATTCAGCCACGCGACGTTTCCTTTGCACCCAGGGTACGGAAACCCTCTAGCAGAGGGCATGTGAACTTCTGTAATCTCGAAAACCTAACAGAAAACACGCAGAACCGTCAATCAGGCTAAGCGCCAACAGAAGGTGTAATTTGCTAGTTTATTGTCCATTTCCGGAGCATCCGTGCGTGAAGTAGGAAACACAGACCCCAAAAAAGGACAAATAGGCAAAATGCAAAGTTTTTTCAGCCCGAAGAATTCCCACCAACTTCAAAATCTACCCAAAAAATAGGTTCACAGGTCTAGTTGTATCGATTAACGTGACTGTACTGGATTGATGAACTGCTGATGGAATCTGCATCTTTTGACTGGAGCCGCTAGTGATTCGAAACAACTCGAGTTTGCAGAAGCAAGATTGCTTCTTTGCATTCGACAACATTCTGGGTAAGTCTGACTGGGCAAAACGCACGCGACGCCGTGTTATGCAGCTGGGTCGACATCGATTCAATACCTTCATTTCGGGCCCCGAGGGTTCTGGCAAGCAGTTAGTCGCCAGAGCACTACATGAGCATGGCCCTCGCCGTGACGCACCATTTATTCCGGTGGACTGTTCACGCCTTCCCTCTTTCTTGTTCCGAACACAGATGCTTGGTTGCGCCTACCGCGAAACGACCACGCTCGGTTGCTTGCGCAGTGCAGATGGTGGGACCATCTACCTATCAAACGTTGACGCGTTGGATCTCGATTCACAGCAACTACTGCTCGAGGTTATCGAGTCGTCTACCGTCAAAGCACACGGCAGCGATATCACCGAGAAAGTTGACGTACGAGTGATCGCGTCATCAACGACATGTTTAGAAGAAGCTGTACGCAACGGCAAATTCTTGCCACAACTCTATAGTCGATTGTGTGTGTTGCCTTTTGAAACGACGGCTTTAACCGATCGTAAAGAAGACATTCAGCTGATTGCAAAACACTTGCTTGCTCGAATCACCTTCGAACAGGGTTTAACAGCGACGCGATTTTCCGACGACGCTCTCGAAGCACTAGTTTCGTACAACTGGCCAGGAAACGTTGGTGAACTTTGGGAGACGATTGAAGAAGCCGCCCAAAATGTTGCTGGCGAATTCATCGGTTCGTATGACCTCGGCATCGAAAACGCAAACAGCTGGCCAACCCTTGAAGAAATGCAGCGAGACCATATCCGCTCGACCATCGATCGTGTAAACGGCGACGTCGAAAGAGCTGCCGAGTTACTGGGCATCGCCGAAGGCGAATTGCGGCGTCAAATGGAGTAGCAATGGGCCAGGTTGCCATCTGCTTTTATGCGTTGGCTAACCCCTTCCACTTACTTTCTCCTTTCTCCTATTGCCTTTCTACGCCAAACGGTGCCTACACCGCCCAGAACAAGGAATCCCGCCATCCAGTACAGGGCGTCGCCGTAGCAAACCCAGTACCCGAGTGTCTTCACGTACTCCATCAAAACGAGCTGAAAACCTCGGGTGTTTTTCCACCAATCATCGAAGTCGAATTGATCGACGGGCGCCGAAACGAATCGCAAGCGATCCGCGTCTTCACCAAAAAGGCGTCGCATCGTCCAGCATGTCCTTCGCGTATGGTAGTGCGAGGTAACCACGGTAACGATCGCTTCGGGGTTTTCGGTCAAAAACGGCCCCAACTCGTGACTCTCGTTCATCGTGTTGGTGATCCCGTCACCCAGAAAGATAATGTCATCATCTGGCACACCTTGTTTGAGCAAGATGTCTCGCGCGATCAAATGTGTCGGCGGATAGTAGGGATCGTTTTCAAATGGCGCAAAACGAGACACCAAGATGCGTTTTGCGAATCCACTATTGTAAAGAGCGGCCGCAACGAAAGGCCGGCTATCTTCGTCCCCGAGAAGTATGAAAACGGCGTCAGACTGAACGGGGCGCGAGCCAATGTCGAGCCAATGCATTGCTCGTGGCAGCAAAATGTCATTCATCGACAGAAGTACGCTGACCACAACGACCGCCACAATTAGCCCCCTTAAGAGTTTCTTCCTCACGGCCCAACCTCCGATAACTTGGGCTCTACGCTACTCGTCGATAGCACCGAATTACTAAGCTGTTTTTCGTACTCGCCTGGATCCCAATGTGGCTCGGGTCGGGGCTCGCCGCAACAAAGATAATGCAACAAACCTAGGTACTCGAGGATGATTGCTTTCAACCCGACCGAGTTCTTCCACCAGGTTGTTTCATCAACTCCTTGATGCGGGAGTCCTATAATCGAGATACGTTCACGCTCATGCTGACTGAGCTTCGTTTTAGCAACTGCGCAAAACAAACCGCCCCCGAATCGCGGAGCCGGAATCAGCAACTTCTGTGACGGGTTTTCGATAAGCCAACGTTTCGCGAATCCGATCGAATCTTCTGTGGTGAGTTCCGTTCGCGAACCGACAATGATGAGCTGCTCCTTGAGTACGCCCATGTCCTGCAACCGCTGGGCTACGGTCTCAGCAAATTCGGGCTCCGATCCAATTCGCTCCGCTCGATCCGCCTGCCCGGCGAGGATGAGCACGCGTTTGCTTGGATCGACCGTGGCAAAGTCTCGCGCGAAATCGAACGCCGGTAGCGTAGTTTCACACGCACGAGTGAGCAGCAGACAGTCCGCCAGATCACCGTTTCGCCCAGTGATTTGTGGTCGTGGATCGCAGATTGCCAATGGATAGGCGACAAGCGGAAGCCACCAACGATGCAACACCACCATCCCAATCAGCACAAGCACGGCAAAAAACCCGCGTTTTAGACGACTGCGATTTGTGGCTGCTGGTTCTTCGCTGATGGTCATACTTCGGCGGCGCCATTCACTCGTTTCTCGGCGAAGTGTACCCCATGAATTGGCCAACGAAAAACGCCAGCCGCAGCTATGCTACGACTGGCGCTATACTTCTTAGTTTGTTGGGCAGCTGCTATTTATCAGCAGTCTTTTCTTTTTTGGAATCCTTTTCCATATCAAACTCATGATGGTTCGAAAGCTTGTCGCGATTTCGATCAATGGTGTCCCGAAGC
>CAYNJG010000332.1:0-6617 GCA_964397295.1 uncultured Pirellulaceae bacterium | reverse complement strand
GTGCGGTTGGTGTTTAGCCACTGTTCCATCGACGGGCGAACAGCGCTGTCAACGATGCTCTGCAGCTCCGGGTTGTTCAGCTTATCCTTCGTCTGACCTTGGAACTGAGGATCGGCGATAAAAACGGAGACGATCGCAACCATACCTTCGCGTATGTCCTCGTGTGTGATCTTCGTTTTCTTGGGAATTAGGTTGTGCGTTTCAAAGTAGTTTCGCACGGCCTTCATCATGCCGTTGCGAAATCCGTTTTCGTGCGTGCCTCCGCCACCGGTCGGAATCCCGTTGACGTAAGACCGTACGTGATCGTCAGTTGATTCCGTCCACTTCAACGCAATTTCGATCCGTTCACCATCGTCTTTACTGAACGTAAATGGCGACTCGTGGATAGCGCTGGCTTTGCGTTCTTTCATTACATGGTCAAGGTAGTCCACGATGCCTTGCTCGTGAAAGAACGTTTCTTTCTTGCCATCGACTTCGTTGTTGAAAAGGACTTTGACGCCTTTGTGCAGGAAACTGGTGACTTCTAGACGGTCACGAATTGTTTCACCATTGAAGACAGTCTTTGGAAAGATCGTTGGATCGGGCGTGAAAGTGATTGTCGTTCCGCTTCCGCGAACTTTGCCCTTCGACTTTTGCAATTTCGTCGTCGGTTTGCCTTTGGAGAATTCCATGCGGTATTGGGCACCATCGCGTTTGACGACGGCCACGAGCTTCTTGGACAACGCGTTTACTGCCGAAGCACCAACACCGTGAAGTCCGCCCGACGTTTTGTAGTTCTTGCCTTCGAACTTGCCACCCGCGTGCAGGATCGTCAGCACCATCTCGAGTGCCGGCTTTTTCGTGCGTGGATGTTTGTCGACGGGGATACCACGGCCGTTATCCGAGACCGTTACTGTCTCGCCGTCTTTGTGCAGCGTGACGTGAATCTCGCTGGCGTGGCCATTCATCGCTTCATCGACCGAGTTGTCAATGATCTCCCAAACCAGGTGATGTAGGCCAGCGGATCCTACGCCGCCGATGTACATGCCTGGTCGCTTGCGGACGGGTTCTAGCCCTTCAAGGGCGACAATGTCGGACGCTTTGTATGTTTTCGAAGATGCAGTACTCATGCGTAGCGGTGAGCGAATGCTCGGTATTCTCCAGATCTAAACGAGGCGGTGGCTTATGTTACCACAACCGCCTATTTTCTGGGATCTGGAAGCCAAGCTTAGTTGCCCCTGCATCTATCCGTTTACCATCTCATTGCAAAACGTTAGGAGAGCTAGTCTTCGGTAGGCAGTTCAGGTGATTCGACAGGTGGCAGGACAATTTTTGCAATCTTGCCATTCTTCTGAATCTCATTTCCTCGACCGCCTCGCGAGGTTGTTCGGTATTTTGCGGTCGAGATCGTTTTCTTTGCACCACGATTGGTTTCGACGGTCAACAAGTCTCGATCACTGGAGGAAGGTTTCATTCCAATCAATTTGTCGCCTTTGGCTAGTTTGATCAGCATCACACCTTTGCCTGCTCCAGACAGGTAGTTGATATCGTCCGACGGGCAAATCATAGCGCGGCAATTGGCCGTGACTGCCAAAATGGTTTCGTGACCCGTGATTGCGTGCACGCTAACGATGTGGCTGTCTTTTCCAGGACGCGCGAACCGGCGACCGCTACGGGTGGAGGGTTCCACGAAAGCGCCCAGCCCAAACCGGAGTGCGTATCCACCGCTGGACGCAGCAAAGCCATGAATCTCTGGGCACAAATCGGGCTGCTTCGGATCTTCGTCGACATTTGGGGTGACGCGCGGGTCCAAGGAAATCGCCGAGACGATTCTCTCACCGTCTTTCAGTTTGAAGAGCTTTTGAATCGGTTCGCCGTAGCCGGTGGAGGCTGGGATATCGATCATTCTTGCCGTGTAGCAAACGCCAAACGAAGAGAAAAACGCAACACTCGCACGTGTCGACCCGGCGATGCAAGCTAACACGCCATCGCCCTCGCGGGTACGACTTTTTTGTGGATCTGCGATGAGCTTTTGCCGTTTCACCCATCCGTCGCGCGTGATCAGCACATGACAGTTTTCCGCAACGATGAAGTCTTCTGCCGAGTATTCGGGCTCAGCATCAATCGGTTCAATTTTCGTGCGTCGCTTACCTTCGGGAGTGTTGCCGTACGTTTTCAACAGTCCGCTAATCTCTTCGCGAACGATGTTCCAGCGGCCCGAAGCGTTAGTATCTTTTGTGTCTTCCTTCAGCAACTTGCGAATCGCTCTCGCTCTTTTTTTCTTGTCGGCGAGTTCTTTTTCGATCAGGTTGATTTCGAGTTTAGCCAGTCGATAGAGTTTTAACTCGAGTATCGCATCGGTTTGAACTTCATCCAGTCCGCCTTTGGCCGCTGGGAATCGCTTCATGATTTTTTGAGCGGCGTCTTGCTTGCCGTCTGAACGGCGAATGATGCGAATGATCTCGTCCAGCGCATCAAAGATCAGCACGAAGCCTTCGAGAATGTGCAGGCGTTTCTCGAGACCAGCCAATTCGTTTTCGAGACGCTTCGTGACGACTTCCAATCGGAAGTGCAAGAAGTGCCAAAGGATTTCCTTCAGCCCTAGCCGCTTGGGTTCGCAGGCTTCCGGGTTTTCAGTGGGAACGAGGCACGTGAGGTTCACGTTGAAGTTCGTTTGCAATGGCGTGTTTTTATACAGGTAGGCCAGGACCTTTTGCTCGTCCGCATCCTTCTTCAAAATCAGGTCGATGCGAATTTCTTCTTTCGTTTCTTCGTCGTCATTGTCTTTTTTACGACCCTTGCCATCCGAGTTTCGATCAAAGACTCCACCTGATAAATCGCGTACGTCTTGTATCAGCGGCATTTTTCCGCCGACTACGATGTCGGAAATGCGTTCGACCAACGTTGCTTTGTTGACGGCGTACGGAATCGAGTTGATCTGTAGCGTTTTACTAGTCCGCGTGGTCTCGCCTTTTTTTGTCGTACCACGCAAGCGAATGGTGCCATGCCCAGTGCGATAGATCTCGCGCAGCTCTTCTTTGGAATTGATCACCACGCCGCCTAGCGGAAAATCGGGACCTTGTATCGCGTCGTTTGCGACCAGTTGGTAGTCCTTGATCTCGGGATCTTTTAGGAACTTCAAAAGTGCTCGGCAGACTTCGCCCAAGTTGTGAGGCGGAATATTGGTCGCCATGCCAACCGCAATCCCGGTGGCTCCGTTGACCAAGAGATTCGGTACGCGACTCGGAAGTACAACGGGTTCGAGTTTGCTTCCGTCGTAGTTATCCTTCATCGTCACGGTCTTGCTGGACAAGTCCGTGAGTACCTCTTCTGAGACGGCGGCAAGGCGACATTCGGTGTAACGCATCGCGGCCGCGTTATCGCCGTCGATCGAGCCGTAGTTGCCTTGGATGTAGATCAAAGGCATCCGCAACGAGAAAGGTTGCGCCATGCGTACCATTGCGTCGTAGATCGCGCTGTCGCCGTGAGGGTGGTATTCGCCCATCACAGTACCGACAACTTTTGCACACTTTCGCGTTTTGGCCGTATGGGTGAGCCGCTCTTGGTGCATCGAATAGAGGATGCGTCGTTGAACGGGTTTTAGTCCGTCTCGAACATCGGGCAATGCGCGACTCGTGATGACTGACAGCGAGTAGTTCAGATATCGCGACTGAGCCGCTTCGCGCAGGGGGATGCGATGCAGGCCTTTTTCGAGATCAATGTCGAAGATCGATGTGTCGTCTTTCGATCTGCTTTTTCGCGTTGACCGCTTTGTCGTCTTCTTCTTACCGTTGCCAGAATTCCGCTTCGCCACTACGCGCTTCTCCCACTTTCGCTGCCAATCGCCACCAAGAAAAGATGGACGAATCGAAGCGCGGGATTATAGCTGTACGATGGTCGTCGCCCTAGAACACGAAAGGAATCGAAACGGTATTTCACCGGGAAACAGTGCGAATCCCGAGAATTCGTCAGCAGCTAGATACTTCTCTTGATCGCCATCACGCTCGATACCATCGATACGGTGAAGGGGATCAGCGACGTCAGGAGAGACTTTGATAAGCACATGACGCCAAATTTGCCGCCGACAATGCAGTCAAAGTGGTTGATTACACAGAGAATGCCCCCAACGAAGACGCCACACAAGACTGATCGGAGAAGGATCGGTCGAGACAGCGCGAGCTGATACCACGATAGGTTGCGGGAGAGCTGGGTCATGATTCGTTCAATGCGGGGGAGCTGTATGAGCAGCCATCTAGTTTGACGACGAAGTCTTCGAATAGACCTTACAAACAAACCAGAATTTTAGTTTTTGATGCATTTTCTTGCTAATTAAATGCTTTGAGGCAAGCTGCCGCTTATGAGATCGTCAAAAAACGCGTACGCGCAAGCCCGAATTGTCTCCCAGGCTTCCAGTTTTCTTCAGGCCTCAAAAGCTAACATTGGCGGTTGAGATGTGAATCGAGCAACAAGGCCTTCTCCCGCGCGATGGCAATTGCTAGGACAGGCTTGCTGCGATCGAAAACCGAGAGGAGTAAAGACACGCGATCATCGTAAGCGTCAACCGAAGTTGAAAGCTCGGTCATGCATGCAATTGATGCTAAGCGGCGACTGATCGAAGTTGCGAATTTAGCGGATCAGCCACTGGGCGAATCAATTGCCGCATGGCAACTTCTTGAAGTTCATCCATCGCCTGTTGAGCAAGATGTTGGTAGAACTCTAAACCTTCCGTCGAGATATCTGCCGGAACTGCGATTGGGTTGCCTGCCAGCAAAACAACCCGCGAGAACGGTTTCGGGATCGAGTGCGTTGTCCAACTACTTTTGATTTCCCAACTGTTCTCGCAAGCAAATGCTGTAGGGACGATCGGATTTCCCGCCCGCGACGAAAGATACACAATGCCGCGGCTCATTGTTCGTCGTGGACCTCGTGGACCGTCAGGCGTGATAACGATGTCTTTTTGTTTCGCAACTTCCAACAACTTGCGAGCTGCCCGTTGGCCACTTCGACCTGTGGAACCACGAACTGACTTCACGCCCAATCCACCAATAATACTCTCCACGAAACTGCCGTCGCGGTGACGACTTGTTAGTGCCACCGTTCGATTGTGCTTGTCCGCAAACGCGGCGATGATGGCGGAGTCATGCCAAATGGAAAACAAATACCGCTGATCGCCAACTGAGTTGTACGGATTGACCGTTGACGTATGCAGATCTCGTTTCAGCGTCTTAAAAACGGAATACAAAATGGAGCAACTAAAACGCCCGGCCATCTTGTTGAGAAGTTGACTCTTAATCCGCACGGCTAAACTCGAGTGTCAGAGTGAATTAGACGGTTACTGACGACAAAGTGAGCGGATCATACAAAGGTAAAACGCACACGTCATCGGCAAAATAGCCAAATATATACAGCAAACGTCGGCCGCTAGCGTGATCTGTGGGAAGTCGGCAGAATGCGTGCATAGGCGAAATAACACGTCGCGGTTGCTGGGCGCTATTTGTAGGGAACGCCAATATGGTCGATTTCGCAGCAGTTTTCGAAGCACTACGCAAAAAAGAGCTGGGTGCAGTCATTGCACAACTGGGCGCCGATTCGCCGATACTTCGCGAAACCAATTCGACGCGGTATGCCGAATGGTTTTCGGGTTGTGGAATGAGTCTGCTGCAAATCGTCAGCTATCTGGAGTCTGAGCACTCACAGACTCTTTTAAAGCTTGGCGCGGAGTTGGATCTGCACTCGGCATGTGCGCTTGGAGAACTCGATCGCATTCGAGAAATTCTGACAGCGGACCCCGACGCGCTCGAACACCAGATCGATACGTATTTTCCGATGCAATTCGCCTTGTCGAACGTCGATTCGCTTCGCTTGTTGCTGGAGCTTGGCGACAACGCCAATCGACCTCTGCAAAAGTTGGCTTGGTTCAGTTGGGAAGATCCGGCAGCGGAACAGGGTCTTTCGGACTGGCGACCGATGCACATGGTGGCGCTCTCCCGTCGAGGTAGAAACCAGCTTGAACTTGCACAGATCCTTAAAGACAACGGCGCTCACCTTGATGCTGCCGCGTTGCCGTTCGGCGATACTCCGTTGCACATTGCTGCGATTTACAACCAAACCAAGCTCATTCAATGGTTGATCAAGAATGGGGTGGATGTTGATGTGCCTTCATCACGAACAGAAAAGAACGCTGCTACAACGGAACTTTTCAATGACGAACCGTTCAAGCTGTTCGATTCGTTCGAGGGTACGTCACTAATGTGCGCCGCAGCGGAAGGTCAGAAAGACGCAGTCGAAGCGTTGCTGAAGTGCGGCGCAAACGCCCGTGCGAAAGATGCGACGGATCTCACTCCCCTACATTTTGCGGCCGGAGCCTTGTGGCAAGAGAACACGGAAATCGTCAAGTTCTTGCTCGACCACGACGCCGATCCGCAAGCCCAAGACCGAGAAGGGCGCACGCCCCGTGACCTAGCTCTTGTCCGCGGCTATGAGCAAACGGCTCAGATGTTGGCCTAAATAGATCCACGCCCAAATCGGAGCAATGTCGTGTGCCACTGCTGGCTTGCCCAGCAGTGCTGACCTTAGATACGGCACTGCTGGACAAGCCAGCAGTGGCACACTTTTCCATGTCGCTCCGAAAACCTGTT
>CAYNJG010000331.1:0-6644 GCA_964397295.1 uncultured Pirellulaceae bacterium | reverse complement strand
AGCCAATCGCTTTGTATTCTGAGGTGAAATTCCAAAGGGGACGACTCGAGCTCAGGTACTGGATCTGAACGCGGATGGGCTGAAGGACTTCGTATCGATCCAAAAACAGGGCGGAATAAACAATGTACTCACCGCGTTCGTCGCGAACGGCGATGGCACTTGGCAGCGATGGGAAGACGTATGGGTTACGGACTACGAATTCTCGGACACGAACGGTGATAGCCTGATCGACATTGTTTCACCCCGGCACTTCTTCGTTAGCGCTGGCGACGGAACTTGGGCCACTAGTGACGAGCTTCAAAGCGAAAGTCCGGTATGGGCTGAATCCAATCGTTACGTCGACGTCAACGGTGATGGCATTGTCGACAACGCGAAACTGCATCTTAACGCTGGGGTCCTTGATCTCCACGTATCGGAAGGGTCGTCGTGGATCACCGTTGATAGTATTGCGACTGTTGGTGAATTCGAACTGTATGATCTGAACGGTGACGGACTGAGTGATCTTTTGCAAACCGAAGGTGGTTCTTTGACCGTCAACTATCGGAGCGAAGGCGGCTGGACCGAGCCGTTTACCATCGCCGACGACATCCGTGACTATTTTGTCGTTGACTACGACGAAAATGATTTGCGAGACATTGTGGTCGTTTACGCCGATACGTTCTCAAGCATCACACAAGTATCGCAGGGAGAATTCGTTGCTGATGTGCCAGTTGAAACGGGCCCGACGACGGTTGAGGACGTCAATGGCGATGGCATACTCGACCTCAAGCTTGTCGAAACAGATGCGTTGATGGCTGCTTTGCAATCGGTTGTTTGGTTCGGTTCCGATGCAGGATTGGGTTCAGCGGAAATCGTGGAGCTAACACAACCAGAAACGCAATGGCTCGATACTGCCCTTTGGTTGACATCGACAACTGGAGACGCGGTCGAAACGAGATTGATTGCAACTTCACTGTCGTCGACGTCTATCGACGTAACGCTGCCGCGTACCGTCGCCGACATCGACAATGACGGGGACCTGGACGTTTATATTATGTCGCCGGACGGCTTGTTGGTATTTTATGGCCGAGGCGAGGGAGACTTTGATGGCAACGGCAAGATAGAGCCGGTAGACGCGGACCTGCTGCGAATTGCGATCAGTCGCGAAGATACCGATGCACGGTTTGACGTCAACGCGGACGGAGAATTGAACGAAGAAGACGTTGCGGAATGGATCCAGGTAACCGCCAACACTACGTTAGGCGATGCCGATCTAGACGGCAGTGTGCAATTCAATGACTTTCTAAAGTTCTCTTTGAACTTTGGCGTCGAAACAACCAACTGGTCCGACGGCGATTTTGACGGTGACGGAGTGGTTAGTTTCACAGATTTCCTTGCACTCTCTCGCTTCTTCGGCAGCTCGCGACTGTCCTAGCCTCGCCGCACGCTCTTGGCGAAAACTTCTGATTTAGTGTGGATGCGGCCGCGGCATTACGTTTAAGCTGCTGTGAACTACCAATCTTGTTCCCGGTGAGGATATTGTCATGCGTCGACTTTCGTGCATTTTGTCGATTCTGGTCACGGTTATTCTGTGTGTTGAATTACACGCAGATTGGCCTCGTTTTCGTGGACCCAACGGGAGCGGCATTAGCAGCGAGCCCAACGACACTCCGGAAAAGTGGACGCCCGACAGCCTCAAATGGAAGGTGGAGTTACCTGGTCCCGGTTCATCGTCCCCGATCATCATTGGGGACAAAGTATTCGTAACGTGCTGGACTGGATACGGAATGCTTCGAGACTTTCCAGGGGAGCAAGAAGATCTCCGTCGCCACCTTGTCTGTTACAGCCGTGAAACAGGAAAAGAGCTTTGGCGGTCAACAGTTGAGCCGGTGCTACCAGAGGATCAGTACGGGGGCATGTTCGCCGAACACGGTTACGCTACGCACACTCCGGTTTCTGACGGGGAGCACGTCTTTGCATTCTTTGGAAAAACTGGTGTCGTTGCCTTCGACATGAACGGCAAAAGACTCTGGCAAAAGAGCGTTGGCACCGAATCCGGATCAAAAAATTGGGGTTCTTCGTCTAGTCCAATTCTCCACGGAGACCTTTTGATTGTGCCGGCTACGGCGGAGAGCAAATCCATCGTTGCATTCGATAAGCGAACCGGCGAAGAGAAGTGGAGATCAGAGTCAGGCGGTTATGAGTCGACATGGGGAACGCCGATTTTGGTGTCAGCCGACGGCGAGACAGAAATCGTTATCGCAGTACCCGAAGAAATCTGGGCGATCAATCCTGAAACGGGGAAGTTGAAATGGTACGCCGAAGCAGTCCCGTCATCTTCGCTCTGTTCTAGCTGCGTAGCCGACGAAGACAACGTCATCTATGCCATCGAGTCCGGTCCCCGTGGCGGTGGTGGAGTTGCTGTGCGTGCTGGTGGAAAGAAAGATGTCACGGAAACCCACGTCGTTTGGTCGGACAATCAGAGTGGACGAATTGCCACTCCAATCGTATCGAAGGGGAGACTCTTCACCATCTCAAACAAGATCTTCACGTGCTTCGATGCGAAAACTGGCGAGGAAGTCTACAAAGCACGACTTCGCTCGGCTAGCGGCGGAGGTGATCAAGGCGGACGTGGCGGGAGGGGCGGTGGACGTGGCGCACAAGACTATGGTTCGCCCGTCATGGCTGATGGAAAGATCTACTTCACCTCGAGAACGGGAGAAACGTTCGTGGTCAAGGCAAATGGCGAGAAGTACGAACAACTTGCTGTAAACCGTGTCACCACCGACCTCGAAGACTTCAGTGCCACCCCAGCCGTAAGTGATGGCGCCCTGTTTATTCGCTCGGACATGCATCTGTACTGCGTCGAATAATTCGATAGTTGGCTTTTTTACCCATCCGCTTCGTTTACTCAAGAACACGGCTATCGTTGCGCGTCCGACGTGCGGCGGTAGTTTGAATGTCCATGATGGCAAACGCTATAATTTATTCACGATAAAGAGGCGAGGCTAAAAGCTCGTCTCGCATTCGACGCGACCGCAGACGAAGTCTTCCGTGAATAAATTATCCACCCTTATCGCCTATATCTCGCCACACAATGCATATCAAATGAAGAATGTGCTTGCTGAGCATGGTATCACTGCGGTACTGGATGGAGAAGAATCGGCAGGAACGCTCGGCTATATGGGCCCGGCTGCGGATGCGAGGCTGCTCGTGCCCACGATCCATCTGGAACAGGCACGAGAACTCGTCGAGGGTATTCAAGCAGAACTCCGGCGCGGAGGTGGGCCTGCCTGGTTCTGCGGGCCTTGCCAAGAAGAAGTCGCCGGTACGTTCGATTACTGCTGGTCTTGCCAACGACTTCGCGCAGACGTCGAAGACCCATCGGTGGACTTGCCCCCGGTATCGGATGAGCAGTTCGAACCGGAACAAGAGGCAGACGCCCCAATCAAGTTCGATAGTTCGAACCCGTACTCGTCGAGTCAAAACTCTTACCAGGTTGGCGTGCAAGCGTTTTCAGAAGATGAAGCTGTGCAAGTCGATCGCGCATTTCGCGCCTCGGTAGTTGGCCTCTGCTTCTTACCCTGCCTGATGACAATATATTCGATCATGCTTCTCGTAACTGTTCCCACGGCAGAGGCATGGCCGGACCACTCGTCACGTCGGTATTACCAAGCTTGGATGATCAACGTGTTGGCCGTGTTACTATGGGGCTCCATGTATCTTCTACTCGGGTGATTTGGCTTGCACCTCTTGCCAAAGCTGTGCCTAGCTGTTACTTCGCCTCTGCAGCCTTGGCCTTTGCGAAGTCGCCTGCAGTCACCACGAAGATTTTCGCTGGGTCAAAGTACTTGATGAGTGCCGCGTTGACTTCTTCCACGGTCAACTTCTGAACTTTGGCCTCAAATTCCTCGACGAACTTCATCGTGCGATTCGCGTTCGTGTTCTTCTCGACCAATGCGGCAAGCGTTGCGTCACTACTTCGCGTTACACGTTGACTTTGGACGTAGCCAGAGATCGCCTTAGCGAGTTCGTCCTCGGTGATGCCGTCTTTACGAATTCGATCGATCTCCTCGCGTATCGCAGTTCGCACCTTGGGGACATTCACGGGATTCGAGATTGCGTACAGCATTAGTTCTGTTCGAGCATCATGGGTGGAAGGCCTCATGAACGACCCAACGCCATAAGACAATCCGTCCTTTTGTCTTACTCGATCACCCAATCGTGACGAAAGGGCACCAGCACCGCCCAGAATATCATTGCCGATCATGATGGCGGGATAGTCGGGGTGTGAATCACCGATAGGAAGCACTGAGCCAGCGAAGTAGGTTGCGTTTTCCTTGTCAGGAGTTTCGATCTGCTCGAACGCTTCCGCCACATAGGTTGCCGGTTTTTCAATTCTTGCATACGGCTTCTTCCCGGGCAGGCTCGCAACCATTTCTTCCACCAAATCGGAAACTTCTTTCGGTTCGAAGTCTCCAATGATCGTTAACTGACCATTTGCCCCGGAGATCATTTCCTTGTGAAAGGACGCCAGCGCATCGGATGAAACAGGTGTCACGTTTTCAATCTTCTCGGCGATGGTTGACGCGTAACGCGGATCACCTTTTTCGTAAGGTCTCAACTTGCGGATCACTGTCAGCTGTGCCAAGGCTTGCGGGTCAGAAAGTTGTTGTTCGTAGCTGGCAAGGAACTGTTGCCGCAACGTTTCAAGCTCTGAATCCGGAAACGTCGAGTTTTTGAGGCAGTCCGACAGCAGTTCCAGAAGAGGAATGAGATTGTCTCGCTTCGTTTGAAGCGACGCCGTCAACGCACCTGGGGACGAGCTGAACGACATTTTCGCGCGGTATTTATTCAGTTCGTCTCGTATCTGCTGGCGAGACCGCGACTTAGTACCACGCTGCAGCATCGGGCCAAGCATGCTAGTGACACCAGCTGAATCTTTAAGCGAGTTCAAATCACCGTATCGAAGGGTCAGGCGGAGATCGACCATTCCACCACGGGTCTTCTTGGGAATCGCGACTACATCAATACCTGACGCCAACTTGGTGCGTTCGCTTCGGCTGTCGATGTTTGCCGGCGAGACGTCAAACTTCTCGCCCATCGCAACCGCTTCCCGCCCCTTGTAGTCGCCGATCATTTCGGTGAGATCTGGCGTTGCTGGTACGGCGATACGGGATGGTTTTTCCGTGGGTAGGTAAATGCCGAGCGTCCGATTGCTGATGTCGTAGAATTTGGCCGCTACCTTGTTGACGTTTTCCATGGTCGCTGCTTCCAAGCGATCGCGATACAAAAAGTACAGCCGCCAGTCGCCCTGTGCTGCCCATTCGGAAAGGTCGATAGCAACGCGTTGGCTGTTGTTAAACGATTGTTCCCAGTCGGCTAGCAAGCGTGATCGTGATCGTTCGATTTCTTCTTCGGTAAGCGGGTTGTCGCTGAGATTCTCGAGGATGTCGATCATGACTTCCGCGACTTTTTCGGGCTCAACGTCTTGAACGACTTCCGCTAAATACAAAGCCAGATTTGGGTCGTGAGTAGCAAAAACCCCGCCGCCGACACTCGCTGCCAGTTTTGTTTCGACGAGTGCTTTATAGAGTCGCCCGGATGGCGCTTGGGTAAGACTGGTTGCGAGAATGTCTGTCGATGCAAAGTCAGGATGCGGCCCTGCGACAACGTGATAGGCCGTGCCAACCATGGCAACATCGCCTACACGACGGAGTGTAATTCGGCGTTCTCCATCTTGTGATGGTTCTTCCGTGTAGGTTTGGGGCAACTCGCGTTCTGGCTTTGGAATCGCACCAAAATACTTCTCTGCGTACTCGAGCGCTTTTGGTGGATGAAAGCCGCCAGAGATAACGAGCATCGCATTATCGGGTTGGTAGTACTTTTTGTAGAAGGCTTTGAGATTCTCGACCGGCACGCGTTCGATGTCAGCGCGGTTGCCGATTGTGGATTGTCCGTAGTTGTGCCAGTCGAACGCTGCCGAGGTAATGCGTTGTCGCAGAATTCGGGACGGACTGTTTTCGCCTCGCTCAAACTCATTGCGAACCACGGTCATCTCGGATTCCAGATCTTCCGCTTTGATGAAGCTGTTGATCATTCGGTCCGCTTCTAGTTGGATTGCGAACTCCAGGTTTTCGTCGGTTGCTGGCATCGTTTCAAAGTAGTTCGTGCGATCGAGCCACGTAGTGCCGTTCATTGAACGACCTGCTCCGTGGTCGCGAAGAGCTTTTGGGACGTTTGGTACCGAAGGGGTCCCTTTGAATACCATGTGTTCCAGCAGGTGCGCCATGCCTGCTTCGCCGTACCCCTCGTGGCGTGAACCAACAAAGATCGTGTTGTTCACGGTGACAGTGTCTTTGGTTGCGTCGGGAAAAAGCAGGACTCTCATTCCATTCTTCAGTTGGAACTCGGTAATTCCCTCTACGGACGTGATCTGTTTGGGCATGGATTGTCCCTGGGCAACAACTTGCGATAGGAGTAGAAAGAAGATCGTAGCGAGGGCTGGCTTAAGTAGTGTCATAACGACGTTCCTGATTGACGCAATGCAAAGTGTCAGCAATGTGCGTGAATCGTAGCAAAGTGCGACACCGACGCCCAGTGTGCGGTGGTCCTGGCTCACGTAGATCACATCAACCATACAGTCAACATTCGTACTACAGACC
>CAYNJG010000330.1:0-6725 GCA_964397295.1 uncultured Pirellulaceae bacterium | reverse complement strand
ACGCGACAGCGAATGAATACTTCACAAGAGAACTCATCAGGGGAGAATGTCTGGAGCTGGCTTAAAGGTGGGCTCTCATTCTAACCAATTGGTGTCACCACGTAAAAGTGCTCCAACTGTGAACATACTGCGTAAGCCGGCTTTACGAAAATTGCCGAATTGCTGCGATAGGCGGGCTGATAGTTCTGTTAAACTTACTCGAATGACGAGAACTCGAGGGACACAAAAATGAATACGAACGGCCGGACGTCCCGACTTGCATTTACCCTCGTTGAATTGCTTGTCGTCATCGCCATCATTGCGATGTTGGTGACGTTGTTGCTGCCGGCTGTTCAGGCCGCACGCGAAGCCGCTCGGAATACGCAGTGTAAGAACACACTCAAGCAAATCTCATTGTCAGCACTGAATTACGAGTCGGCTCAAGGGTATTTCCCAGGCGATGGTTGGGGGTGGCGTTGGGTGGGAGATCCGGACCGAGGTTCGGTGGACGAGCAACCCGGTGCGTGGCTCTACCGTATTTTGCCCTACACAGAAGCCCGTGAGATCTGGGCGATGGCATCGGACCAACAGCCAAATGAATTGACGCGCCAACAAATGGACGGATCGGCTCGCGCAATCCAGCAACACCTGCCGTGGTTCAATTGTCCAACTCGTCGCGACGAAAGACTCACCCCGCTAAACCAAGAAGGTTGGCCATACAGAAACTCTAGCCCAGCACCTGGCGCCGCAACGATTTCTTACGGCGCAAACTGGGGTGACACGACCATTGAGTTCAGCGGCGGTCCAACAAAGTTGGACGCCCCGCTGCCATCGGTGACCAAGGGAACCGGTGTTGTCTATCCGCAATCGAAGTTGGGCACGCAGAAAATCGAAGACGGGCTGAGCAAGACCTATTTCGTCACAGAATACTACTGGGCGATCGACCCAGACAATCGGCTACAGGGTGAGAATTACTACGGCATTGGAACTCCCCTGGCCGGCGGCTATCTGACAACCGCCATCCATCCGCCTTCAAAAGACCGAATCGATGCGAGCACTTTGGACGTTGCAGAATTGGGGCGAATGGGAAGCGCTCATCCAGCAGTTTTCAACGTGGTTCTCTGCGATGGCAGTGTTCACGCGAAAGAATATGAAATTGACCAGCAAGTTCATATGTCTTTGGCAAATCGTCGTGACGGTCGGTAGCTACTAATTTAGAAAAAGAACTATGTGTCGTCTCGCAATATCTTTCTTAGTTTCCCTGATGTTTGTTTCGCCCGCGGCGGGCGAGCTAAGTCGCTACGAAAAAACTAGCGGGTGGCAGCTTCTGTTCGACGGTAAAACCACCAGCGGTTGGCGAAACTATCAGGCCGAGAGCGTGTCAGACGGCTGGACGATCGAAGACGGAGTACTTAGCGGTACCAAAGGCGCTGGTGATTTGATCACGAAAGACAAATTCGACCACTTTGAACTGAGTATCGAGTATCGAATATCGAAACGCGGAAACAGTGGTGTCCTTTTCCACGTCACCGAGGACGGCAAGAAGCCATGGCATTCGGGGCCAGAGATTCAAATCTTAGATAGCGAAGCAGATGACAAGAAGTCTCAAAAATCTGGCTACCTCTATGGACTGTATCAGCCAGAACGCCCGGCGTGGTCTCAACGAGCTCGTGCTGCTGTGGGCATCGACGCCAGCTCAGTGACAGACGCCTCCCGGCCAGCCGGCGAGTGGAATCATATCTACGCACTTGTAAGCAAAGATCAATGCATGTTGGCGCTTAACGGCAATCGCTATTTCCGTTTTCGTATCGGCGACGATGATTGGAACCAGCGAGTTGCAAAGAGCAAGTTTGCGATGTTTCCGAACTTTGCAAAATCTGGATCGGGCCATATTTGCTTGCAGGAGCATGGCAGCGATGTGTCTTTTCGGAATATCAAGCTGCGAAAACTCACGGCAGATGGACAGCCGCTTGCCCAGTCGATCGATGGACAGTTACCCGTTACAGGCGAGCTCGCATTTCCGAATCTCGAATGGGATGGCTGGGAACCTGTCGATGAAAACGGTCGCAATATGCCGCTACGATTCATGGAGCTCACGCACGCAGGAGACGAACGACTTTTTGCCGTAGCGCAGAAAGGTCAGATCTTTGCTTTTAAAAACGATTCACAAGCAAAAGAGTCGACGCTGTTTTTAGATATCACCGAGCGAGTCGCATCATGGCGGAAGTCGGGCCGCAATGAGGAAGGTCTGCTTGGTTTGGCATTTCATCCGAAGTTTCAAGAGAACGGCCAGTTCTTTGTTTACTACTCCTCGGAGAAAGACGATTTAGTTTCGCGGGTTTCGCGATTCACGGTCTCAAAAGAAGATCCGAATCGCGCCGACGTCGATTCCGAATTGGTCATCATGGAAATCGAGCAGCCGTTCCACAATCACAATGGTGGCTCACTCGAATTCGGCCCCGACGGCTATCTTTATATCGGAATGGGCGATGGCGGAGATATGAACGATCCGCTAAGCAACGGCCAGAATCTCTCGACATTGCTAGGTTCGATTCTGCGTATTGATATCGACCGGCAACAGGATGAAAAGCAGTACGCCATTCCCGCCGACAATCCGTATGTCGATGTTGAAAAAGCACGGCCCGAGATTTACGCCTTTGGTTTTCGTAATCCGTGGCGAATCGCCTTCGATTCGAAACGCGGCGATCTTTGGATGGCCGATGTAGGACAGGACTTATGGGAAGAGATCAACATCGTCCAGCGGGGAGGGAATTACGGATGGAGCATTCGTGAAGGACTACACCCCTTTGGTAATGCAAGCAAGGTAAACGCGATTGCGCCGGAAGTGCCAGTCTGGGAATACGACCATCGAATTGGACGCTCGATCACAGGCGGTCGCGTGTACAACGCCACACGCGTTCCGCAACTAACCGGAAAATATCTCTACGCCGATTATGTGACGGGTCGAGTTTGGGCGCTGGACTACGATCGCGTTGCGAAGAAGGTTAAGAGCAATATGGAGATCTCCGACGGCGGAATTACCGTGACGGCGTTCGGTGAAGATAGCTCGGGTGAAGTCTTCTATATGATCACTGCCTCAGACGGGCAGTGTATTTATCGATTCACACAGAAGTAGCCGTAGCAACGATTTGCGTCTATTTACTCGGAGCTGCAGAGCCTCGATTGCTCCACCATGGCAAGCTGATTCCGCCATCGACTAACAGAGTTGCTCCGGTCATGTAGTCGTTCGATGCATCGGCAAGGAACAGAATCGCTCGCGCCATTTCTTCGGAGGTACCAAGTCTTCCGAGCGGAATGTTCTGTCCTGCTTTTTTCAGGGTTTCTTCGCTCGCGAATTTTCGCTCGCCAGGCGTATCTGTCCAACCCGGTTGAATCGAGTTTACGCGGATGCCGTATTCCGCCAGCTCGATAGCAGCTGTTTTCGACATGTGCTCGATCGCGGCCTTACTCATGTTATACGCCATCGCGCTGGGGACGGCGATAAAAGCATGAGGCGAACTAACCAATACGATTGCGCCCGGTGCTTGTTGAGCAATCATTTGTTTGGACGCACATCGAAGTAAATGAAACGCACCCCACATGGTGACATCGACTGTACGTCGAAAACCATCCAAGTCGGCATCATAAAAGGGTTCGCGATCACTGTAAGCTGCATTGCTGATCGCAATGTCGAGTCTACCGAAACGTTTGACGCAGGCTTGCACCATTGCCTCGACGGAGTCATGGTCTGCGACATCCGCTTGGTAGGAAATAGCGACACTGCCGGCCGCCTCGATTTCACGAACAGTTTCCGCCGCTTCTTTGTCGTTCGATCGGAAATTGACGACCACCTTTGCACCGACTTTACCCAACGCCAAAGCGGCAGCTCGACCAATTCCCTGGCTTGCTCCAGTGACGATGGCAACTTTGTTTTCAAATGTCATGTTTCGTATCGGTGACTTGTAGCCGCCGCAATCTGTTTTCTATTCACAACCAATGTCAGCGAGACGAAGAAACCGCTGTAACGCACCAAGCTAACCGCCTGGCAAAGAAGAAAAAAGACGATCATTCTCGAACCGCGTTGCTATTTCGGTTAATCTATGGGTAAGTCCAGTTTTGGCACGGTTGTGCCGCTTGAAAGTCATACTCTTGCTGACTCACGAAACCTAAGGACTCCGCGCGTGCTTTCCTTCCTGCGAGACCGATCGTCGATCCTATTCATGTTCGCGATGTCGGTGGTGGTCCAGGCTGAGGAAGTGTCTGATTTTGAGTTCTTCGAAAAGAAAATTCGTCCCGTCTTGGTCGAGCATTGCTACGAGTGTCACTCGACGAACGCAAAAAAAGTCCACGGAGGTTTGGTCTTAGACTCTCGTGACTCGATGCGACAAGGCGGCGATTCGGGCGCCGGCGTCGTGCCGGGCGACGCGGCTGAAAGCTTGGTGCTGCAGGCTTTGCGATACGATTCTTTCGAAATGCCACCCAGTGGAAAGCTGCCGGCGGAAGTGATTCGCGATTTCGAAACGTGGATCGCAAATGGAGCTCCAGATCCCAGAGAACAGAATACTGCGATCGAACGCAGCGAGATCGACATCGAAGCAGGCAAAGCGTTTTGGTGTTTTCAGCCGATTAGCAACAGTCCGTTGCCGAAGGTGGCGGGAAGTGACTGGCCAGAATCTGTCATCGATCAGTTCCTCGAATCACGACTCGAACGGGAAGGTGTCGCCCCAGTTAAAGACGCGGATCGGCCGACGTTACTTCGACGAGCCTACTACGCACTCGTTGGGTTACCACCGAAACCAGATGAGATCGAAGCATTCGTGTCCGACCAATCTCCGACACCACTTGCTTTCGCGACGGTTGTCGATCGACTTCTCGAATCACATCATTTCGGTGAACGTTGGGGCAGGCATTGGCTCGATGTTGTTCGATTTGCCGAGTCGAGCGGCGGTGGTCGGACATTGCTGTTCCCCAACGCGTGGCGCTACCGCGATTATGTGATCGATGCGTTTAACGCTGACATGCCATTCGACCAGTTCGTCAAAGAACAAATCGCTGGCGACTTGCTGGCGGACGACATTGCCCAAGGCGACTGGCAGACGCGCCGCCGACTGATGGTTGCGACGTCATTCTTGCTGTTGGGGCCGACGAACTACGAACTCCAAGACAAAGACGTTTTGGAAATGGATATCGTCGACGAGCAAATCGATACAATTGGCAAAGCGTTTTTAGGAATGACGATTGGGTGTGCTCGTTGCCATGACCACAAGTTCGACCCGATTCCAACTAACGACTACTACGCACTTGCGGGGATTCTCAAAAGTACGAAGTCTGTGATTCATAATAACGTTTCGGCTTGGAATACGAGGAAGTTGCCGGTTCCATCGCAGGAAGAAGTTCGGCTGAATGAATTCGAATCAAAGTTGGCGGCTCTTGAAGAAGAATTGGCCGCGAAGAAGGAGAAAAAGAAATCCGAAAAGAAATCCGAAAAGAAATCCGAAAAGAAGGCTAAAAAGGAGGCAGAAGACAGTCCGCTTGCGAAACGAATAAAGCAACTAGAGAACAAGATTAAGTCTGTCAAAAGCAATGGCCCAAGATGGCCGAAGGCAATGGTTGCGATCGACGCGGAAGTGGCGGCTGACATCCCCGTGGCGATCCGAGGCGTGGTGTCCAACGCTGGTGAGATAGTTTCACGTGGAGTGCTGCAAGTCGCACTGACCGACGACTTTTCATCGATTGCTGATGGCGAGAGCGGTAGACGCGAACTAGCGGATTGGATGGTGAGTTCGAGAAACCCGCTCACCGCGCGCGTTATTGTGAATCGCGTCTGGCACTGGCTCTTCGGCGCAGGCCTGGTGCGAACGGTTGACAATTTCGGCGTGATGGGAGAACAGCCATCTCATCCGGATTTGCTGAATCACTTGGCTTATGAATTCATCGAAGACGGTTGGTCGATCAAGAGACTGATTCGCAAGCTCATGCTCACGCATGCTTATCGGCTGAGCTCCGTTCCATCGGAAGAACTGGCAAAGCACGATAGTGGTAATCGACTATTTGGCCGTATGAACCGCCGACGTCTCGAAGCCGAAAGCATTCGGGATACACTTCTGCATGTGGCGGGGCGTCTCGACCTGCGGCAAGGTGGCGCGAATATCAAACCGGGAACAAAAATCGAGTACAACTACGCGTTCGATTCGACTCGTCGTAGTATCTATGTGCCTGTCTTTCGTAATACACTGCCTAGCTTGTTCGCGACGTTTGATTTTGCAGACCCGAACATCCAAGTTGGAAAACGAATGAGTAGTACTATTGCGCCGCAAGCGTTGTTGTTGATGAACGACCCGTTTGTGCTCGAACAGTTCAAAGCGGCTGGTCTGCATATGAGCAAGCAAGAAAATGATGTAGAAACGCGAGTGAACCTATGTTTTCGACAAGTTTTGTCTCGTAGACCAAGCGACTCGGAACTTAGAATGGCGCTGGCGTTTTTGAATGACGATTTGAAAAAAGAGGGCGAGCCGCAGCGCTGGGCGCTGCTTTACCAGACGCTATTCCAAAGCGTCGATTTTCGTTATGCAAAGTAACTCAATCACACGACGGCGAATTCTGCAGACCACGGGTTGCGGGTTCGGGATGCTCGCAGCAGCGGGGCTTGCCGGCCGAGCAGACGCGGCGGTCTCCAATAAGTTACTCCCGAAACAGCCTCATTTTGCGCCGCGTGCCAAACGCGTGATCTTTCTGTTTATGCAGGG
>CAYNJG010000329.1:0-6768 GCA_964397295.1 uncultured Pirellulaceae bacterium | reverse complement strand
GTCCGATTGCGTCGGTGCTGTTTTTGAGCGACGGTATCACCACCGACGGTCCGTTGTTGTCGGAGGTGGCGCGTGAGGCGAAGCAACGAGAGGTACCACTCCATGTTGTGGGCCTGGGTAGTCGATTGCCCGCTCGCGATATTCAGCTAGGCGATCTGCTCGTGAATGATGTGGTATTCGTTGGCGACCTGGTCACGTTCGATTTCAAGCTGAGTGCGACGGGCTACGCGAATCAATCGGTCGAAGTCTCGCTGCGTCGAGCCGATGGGATGGGTGAGCCTATTCGCAAAATGGTCGAAATATCAGATCAGCAAGCTTCGAAAGCAACGCGACTGGTCTTCAAAGCGACGGAGAAAGGAGAATTCGATTTCGTCATTGAAGTGCCTCGGCGAAAAGGAGAGGTCAGCGACGAGAACAATCGCCTGACCGCTCGAGTAGAAGTGCGAGATGAAAAGACTCGGGTCTTGCTTGTGCAATCGTACCCCAACTTTGAATTCCATTATTTGAAAACGCTGCTTCAACGAGCAGCTGAGGATTCGTCCGATGATAATGGCTCCGTCGACTTGTCGGTGCTGCTGCAAGATGCTGACCCGCAATTCGCTGATATCGATCAGTCTGCGCTACGAAATTTTCCTTCGCGTGAGGAGTTGTTCAAGTACGATGTCTGCATTTTCGGCGACGTGAATCCCAGTTACCTCAGTAGTCAGTCACTACAGGATCTACGCGATTTCGTTGTAGAACGGGGGCGTGGTTTCATTGGTGTCGCGGGACCTCGATATTTTCCTGCAGCCTATTCTGGCACGCCGCTGGCCGAGATCATTCCGTTTGAAATTCGCAATGCATTATCACCTCCGCCCGACCTACCTATCGACAACGGGTTTAGGCCGAAGCTGACCGCACTGGGACAACGCATGCCTGCGATGCAGTTGTCGGCGGATCCGACGGACAACGCGAATCGTTGGACGGAACTTCCTGAACTGTATTGGTTGTTGGAAGTTGATGCCCTAAAGATGGGTACGCGAACACTTGCGGAACACCCGACGCGAACCGATACGTCCGATCAAGCGTTTCCCGTCGTGACGTTGTCGTACGCCGGTGCGGGAAAAGTGCTTTTTCACTGCACCGATGATTCGTGGCGATGGCGGATTGGTCGAGGCGATGAGTTTTTTGGTCGTTACTGGCAGCAGTCCATTCGCTACTTGAGCCGATTCAAGTTAGGAGAAGGAAGAGACGTTGAACTTACCAGTGACCGAGAAACCTATGATCGCGGCGAAACCGTGCGATTAAGATCTCGGTTTTTCGATGACAGAATCGCTCCCAGCGAAGACACAGGTGTGGTGGTTGAGCTTGAACACGCTGGTTCGCGACGACAGCAAGTCGTCCTAAACCGCGATGCGACACAACGAGGTAGCTTTTCTGGCGACGTTGGAGGTCTGAGAACGGGCAAGTACCATGCCTGGATTTCAGAGCCATCCTTTGACGCTGCTGCACCCGCCGTTGATTTTGAAATTGTGGCGCCCGACACAGAATTGACCCGTCTGCAGATAGATACTGCCGAGATGGAAAAGGCTGCAGAACGGTCCAATGGCGAATACTACACTTACCTTAGTGCTCAGACGCTGTTGAACCGGTTACCGATTGGAAAACAAGTTCGCATTGAAACGCTCGCCGCCGAACCGCTATGGAATACCTGGCCAGTCGCGTTGCTGTTTGTTGCGTTGTTGGTCACCGAATGGCTGCTCCGTCGCCAATTCGGGATGGTATAAGTGAGATGCTGGTACCGTTGTCTGTCTGCTACTGGTTTTGCATTGTCGACGACTTGGCGTCCCAGAATGGTACGGATGTTCCGTAGTTGATAAGCGTGAGGCCGGCGTAGTCGATTTCTTGTTCTTGGAAAGCCAAGTGGAAACCAACCCGTAGTTTCGCGGTGGCGTTGGCTTCGAACGGAATCAAAAACTGTCGCCATTCGGCGGTTGGATTCACTGTAAGATAGACTTCTTTTTCGTCGCTGTTCGCGTCCTCGACATACACATTGAGTTTGCCGATTTCTTCAACCGAGGCGGGAGATGTTCGTAGCCAAACGACCATCAACACACGGTCGCCTTCTTGGATTCCTTGAACGTTGGGGACATAAAGGCCAGCATCCCACGGGTTGCTTCCAGCGTCACCAACATTCATGCGAATGAGGTGGTTAAAGTCCGTATCCTCGGTTGTTGTTTGAGATACGCCTGCTCCGTAAGTCACAACGTTACTGATAAGAGCGACTTCGTTCGGAGTCAGAACCCATTGTCCGCCAGTCAGGCCGTATTCGTCACGAAGTTGTTGTTGCAACTTGGTGTGGTAAGTATCGCCGACAACGATTGGCTCTTCAGTTTGCTCAGTATCTGTGTTTTGCCCATCGAGCAGAGGATCAGCAGCATTGGCATCGGCAGACGCGTCATTTGCTTTTAACACGACGACGTCAGGTTGATTTTGAGCTAGCGAGCCAAATAGTCCGAGGATTTCATTTGAAAACGTGTAACCGACAACGGCCGCTCCTGCACACACAAGAATTGCAGGCCATAGCCAGGACACTGAATCTGGACGACTCGCAGATACCTTAGGCGAATCTGAAGGCTTTGTTGTCGCCGCAGCTTTTGGATCCGCGTTTGATACCTTGGGTTTTGGTGTCTCGGATTTGGATTCCATGGCCTGCGATTCTGAGGTTACAGAAGACTCGATTTTCGTGGTTTCCAAATGTGCGCCGGTGTCTACTGTCGATTCAACATTCATATTCGAATGCCTGGACACGAGTTTTGGCAGTTTTTCTCCACCCGCCCAACTGCACATCGCAGCGACAGCCTGACTTGGAGACTGCAAACGTCGATCCGGATCAACTTCCATCATATGCTGAAGCATGTCCACCAAGTCTGGCGATAGCTCGGGGGCGACCATCGAAAGAAATGATTTTTCTTCAGCGTTGCTACGACGATCAGACGCCTTAGGTGGAAGCTCGCCGGTCAGGAGCCGATACAGTGTGCAACCCAAACCGTATATATCCGAACGTCGTTCTGCTCGGCCAGCTAATTGTTCGGGTGCCAGATAATTGATCGCTTCGCCTTCACCGCTTTGTTCAGTGCCTAGAGCTGCGACGCCTAAGCCATCAATCTTGACAACACCTTTTTTGGAAAGCAGTAAATTGGCCGGATTGATGCCATGATGCAGCAGGTTGTTTTGGTGGATGCAATGCACGCCGACGGCAGCCTGCCTGATGATTTCGCACGCAATGGCTGGTGCCACTTTTCCATCGCGCGTCGCAATTGTGTTCACGTCGATGCCGTCGACATATTCAGCAGCGATGTAATGTAAATCTTTGACGACGCCCGCTTCGACTACTCGCATCACATTCGGATGGTTGATTTCCGTTGCAGTTGCCATCTCGCGCGTAAAGTTCAACACGCAAGCTGGATCGCGATCAGCGAGCGGATTTAGCACATTTAGCGTGAACCGACGCTTGAGTTGATTGTGAGTTGCG
The DNA here is from genome assembly GCA_964397295.1 of uncultured Pirellulaceae bacterium. GTDB lineage: Bacteria > Planctomycetota > Planctomycetia > Pirellulales > Pirellulaceae > CAYNJG01. The sequence continues at coordinate 3,254 of CAYNJG010000329.1, read as the reverse complement.
GAGAACACGGTTCCTGTTGCAGTCTGCGCAACGAGACGATCCAGTCGGTAGGGACCGAACGTGTTTGTCGTTTCATCGCCAATGGGCTGTTGTGTGCGGTTGGTTTCGGATGGGCTTGCTGTGCTCATTTGTCGGCTCTTTAGACGCAATTTGGATACGTAAATATGGCGTACGCTATGCGCGCAAGAGGAAACTAGTTCCCTGAATTCGACCTTTGTTTGCCCCCCAATACGCGGGTAAAAGTAGCCGTATAACACCTTCAAACAGACTCTTGGCGCCAGACGGTGCAATCTGTGGCGCTGTCCGCAAGCCAGGAACCATGGAAATGACGACGCTTTTGCAAAGAACTAATACAGAGCTGCGCGGCTATCGGCTTAGAAAAGCCGCTGTCTGGATGCGAATGCCGGCTTTAACAAACATGCCAACATGAATAGTAATTCCGATGGGGCGTCCAATGGACGTGCATGCGGAGCGTTACTAGGCGGCTTTTTTCAATTTCGAAAGCATTGGCCGTAGGTTGAGCGGATCGTGCATTTCGGTTTGAAGTTTGAGCAGGCGTTCAATAAGACGCTGCTTTGTGGCCTGGTGCGCATCATCGTCGGCGAGATCGTTTTGCTCGAGAGGATCCTTGCTCAAATCGAACAGCCGTACTCTTTTGGCTTTCGGATAAACAATCAGCTTGAATTTTTCCGAGGTGATGCTTCGTTGCAGCATCATATAGGCGCCGTAAATGGCGTCGTAAGTATGCTTATTCGTTTGTCCACGAAGTAGGGGAACCAGACTATTGAATTCAACGTGTTCTGGCTTTTCGATGTCGGCAAGTTCCAGCGTCGTAGGAACGACGTCTTGTAGGTATATACTTGCACTAACACGCTTGCCTGCCTCTAGTTCAGGTCCGCACACTATGAATGGGACTCGAATACTGTGATCGTATTGGTTCTGTTTACCGATCAACCCGTGATGTCCGACTGACAAACCGTGGTCGGCCGTGAAGATAATGTACGTGTTGTCTCGCTTGCCCGTCTTGTCGAGAGCTTCCAAGATGCGACCAATCTGTGCGTCCATGTGGGTGATGATCGCGTAGTATTCTTGTCGGTGAACTTTGACGGCGTATTCGGTGCGAGGAAATGGCGCGAGTTTTTCATCACGCAATTTTGCGCTGCAGCCCATTTCATCTTTGTACGGATACTCAGGCAAGAAGCTCTCTGGAACGGCAATCTTATCGAGTGGATACTTGTCGACGTACTCTTTGGGGGCTTGCCTAGGATCATGGGGTGCATTGAATGCGAGGTACATGAAAAACGGATTGTCTCGCTGGGACGATTGGTCGAGGTAGTCAACGGCATCGTCAGCCAGGACTTCGCTCCAGTGTTTTCCGCCTTTCCAAAAACCGTCGAAACTTTTGTCGAAAGGACTCCAAGCATCGGGTTTGCCTTTGAACGGTCGGTTGTAGCCAGTCGGCGTTTGGTTTGGCATTCCTGGCCGGACATGTCGCGCGTGATCGAATGCCGCTTGGCAGACTGAATCTTTGCCGACGTGCCACTTTCCGCTGAAGTAGGTTTCGTAGCCCGCCTTGCCAAGCATTTTTGCCCAGAATCGATCTTCAGCAACTTCGTTTGCAAGATGTGGATGTATTTCGTTGGCGTTCCAAATAAAGCGCCCCGTATTCAACATTGTGCGGCTCGCAACACAAATGGCGCCGTTCCATCCGCCCATGTTGTAAGTGTGATCGAAGGTGACACCGGAGCGGGCCAGCTTGTCTAAGTTCGGAGTTTCGACTTCTTCGTTGCCCAGTGCATTGATGGTTTGGAAACACTGGTCATCTGCAAAGATGAATAGGAAGTTCGGCCGGTCGGCGCGAAGCAGAGCGGTGGACATCAAGATGCAGAAGATCGAAAGTGCGAAACGCGACATGGCAAATGACCTCACGGAATTGGCAATCATCGCTTACGCCGCGTTGCGTAGAGCGAGTTGAAGATGACCATCGAAGTGACATCTTAGTCTTCTTCAAGATCTTCTTCGATGGCTTCGACGGCGCGATCGTAACTTTCTCGCGTTCGTCCATCTTCTTTTTCACGAAGCTGCTTCAAGACGGGAAGGGCTGATTCAGCTTTTTTTCCCATTTTTCGCAGCAGATACAATGAGTAGTAACGCGAGCGGCGGCCACTTCCTTCGTCTTGCAAGATCTCAAGAAACGTGGGCACGGCCTCTGCGCCAGCGGTGCCAATTTCACGGAGTGCACCGCGAGCTTCATCGCTGTCATCGTCGTTACGAAGCATTTGTAATAGAGCTGGAACGGCTGGAGAAGCCAATTCTTCGAGTTCACCCAACTCTCGAGCCGCGGTGCTTCTAACTTCTTTGTCTTCGTCCTGTAGGCCGGTAATCAAAGTGGGCACGATGGCTTCTCGCTTACGCGCGATTCTTCGCAGGCTTTTTAGAGCACTGCCTCGAATGTCGCTTCGTTCGTGTTTGGACAATTCCTCGATTTTGGGTAGTGCATCGTTGGCACGTTTGCCGAGTTCGGCCAAAGACTCAATCGTAGCAACTTGAATTTCACTGGAATCTGAATCGAGTTGCGATTGAATTTGGGGCAGCGAGGAAACCGCGTCGTCGCCCAATTTCGCGATCGCACGAATCGCTTGCTCCCGTACGGTCAAGTCTTCGTCATTGAGTAACTCTGTAAGCAGCTCTGCCGTCTGCTCGCCGTTCGATTCGATGAGGCTAAGAGACTTCGATGCGAGACCACGAATTTTGGCGTCTGGTGAACCTATTCGCTCACGCAGTTTTTCGTAAATTGTTTTCGGCAATTTGTCCAATATGGACAATTCAGTCAGCGCCGCAATCTGAACTAGTGTTGAGTCGTGGTCCAGGTTTTCGTTCAAGCAATTGATGAGGGAATCTTCCTTCGTACTCGCTGCTGCGAGGGCGCGAATCATCGTTGCTCGTACGTTGGTCGATTGTTCTTGTGCGATTGAATTCTGCAATTCATCACAGATGGGCGAGGCTTTCTTACCAATCCGACGTACGGAATTTGCCGCGGCTAACCGTACGGACTCTACGTCGTCGTGGAGGCTTTTAGTTAGCAGGCTTGTTCCATCACTCGGAAAGGGAATGAGATCGCCGATCGTGGACGCAGCTAGTTCTCGCACGATGGGACTTTCGTCATCGGTCTTCTTGGCGATTTCGCGACGCAGCGTGGATGGCATCCCTTGGATGATGCGGGCGACTTGCGTGGGCGTGATTTGTTCCTCACG
>CAYNJG010000328.1:0-6856 GCA_964397295.1 uncultured Pirellulaceae bacterium | reverse complement strand
TCCTCGCCATGGCCACAGCCGCCTTCTTCCGCCACAACAAGATCCGGTTGCTGACTTTCAAGTACGGATGCAAAGTATTTTCGGTCCGTCGTTCCTCGAAACGTAGAGTGTTCCTGCGTGTCCGGATCGTAAAAACAAAACATCGAGTTGAAATTACCAAGGTCAATGGCGATAATCTTCATGATAGATCCCATGGGGTGAATGGAGGTGATGGAACGAATCGTATTCGATTCCCATTGCTCACCAAAAAATACAAACACCCAACTAAACTCTGGGATTACATGGATTCTTTATGTTGCTCACGAATTCATGGCTTTGACTCTGAACGGATTTCGAGTTCACTCCGACATCGCATCACTTATGTTGCGAGACGACTGGCCCGGAAAACGCACCCACGGTATCTGGCTCGAAAAATTTCCCGATCATCCGGAATCACCCGGTGTCCAGATAGTTGAGTTCTGTTCCGTCGATTGGGCCAAACGCGAAAACAAAGCGATGCAGCATCACAGGTTCCTCGGTCTTTTCGGATTTGGACGGCGCGACGACATCTATCTGAATGGGAACCCAGATACGGAATACCCACCTGGAGATTTCGACCCATGGCATGGATATCTGATTGGTTTTACTGACTACTGCGATGCGGGGATCTTCGTTGACTTGCGACCGAGTAAGCCGCGAATTATTTATGACAACTTAAACCCAAGTTGTGCTACACACGCGACGGCATTTGATACAATTGACGTTTTCGTTGACTACTGTGAAGCACACCTCCATCAAACGAACGCAACATAACGGTTTGCACACGGAGCCGCGGGCCGCGCGGCTTTCAATGTTTAGTCGTTCACCGCGGCCTGTAGAACCAAACGTGATCTGCCTACCTAGACAGTCAATGAACGATGAACTAACCGATTGCGAACGCCTCCATCTCGCAGCATCATCCGGCGACGTTGTCGAAGTTCAACGCCTCATCGAATCTGGCGTTGATCCAAATTGCTTAGACCCTGACTTGGGGTACACCCCTTTACACGAGGCGGCTGCCGGTCGTCACCTAAATGCCCTTCGTTCGATACCTATTTTCTGTCGGAGCCGATCCGAACTCGTTACATGAGCCGCCTGCCGGCGACACGCCTTTGGGACATGTTGCTCAGGAATGCTCGTACGATGTCGTCAAACTTCTACTCGATGCGGGGGCGAATCCGCTTGTGCCCGGCTCGATGCAAATAACGCCATTGATGCGGGCTGAGCGTCGCAAGAGACCAGAGGGCCGGCGTGTTTACGACTTAATGCTGTCCATTGCTCGATCTAATTTCAACTACAGCAGATAACAAATGAGCGTTTGACTTCGCGACGCGTCTATCCTCCGGTGTTTGACAAATCAATGAAAACTCTGATCGCTATCTCAATTCTCGCTGTTGCCGGATTGGCCATCTTCCTACTTCGCCGCAAGACGGAAGACCCGGTCAGCATCGACGCCGAAGGCAGGATCACAATGTCTGGCCCCGAACTTCTGGCTATGCTTCAGGCTCAAGCGGGTGATCCCGATCCAAACGCCAATTACCTCTATATCGAAATTCCTGCCGCTCTATCGCCGCTAGTGCGCGGCGAGAAATATGAAGACCCGCTTGAAGAAACGTTGACTAAGCACTCTCTTGGAACGGTGGATGGCGGTGGTTCAATGATGAATGCGGACAAAGGAATCGACTATGTTGGCATCGATGTCACAGTATATGACCTCGATAAATCGCTGCCCATCATCGCCAAAAAAATGCGTGCACTTGGCGCACCAAAGGGCACAGTCATCCGTCACGGTGACGATGAAACCGCTCCATACGACATCTGGGACAATCAGAAGTGATTGCAAAATCGACGGCAAGTGTTTACGAAATTGTTGTGAAAATCCGTTGCAACACTATTCGGTGAACCGGAGCCAAAATCATCGCGCGGAAATGGTTCGCCCTCCCTTCGTGCCTGGTTACCTTTAACGTTATCCCACTCAAACAAAGTTTCGATCATGAAAGATAAAACACTCAGTCGCCAGCAATTCTTGACCGCCGAGATTTTCGCTTACAGTTATGCGAACTACGCCAACCACTTGGGTATCGGCAACGATCGTTTCGAGAATCTGATGCCTGATGATGCTGCCAAGCTTGAGCTGGCCGTTAGAGAAAACTGGGGGATTTCCCGAGTGGCGCAAACCCTAGCCGTTGATTCCGATACTGCTTCGTCGTTGATTGCCAACACAAAAGACGCACTAAAAATCGTGGATGCTCGAAATCCAGCGATCGCTTTTCGAGAGGCTATATTGCAACTGGTCACCAAGTCGTCCCAAGAGGGGCTAGATTCGGACGATGCTGTTGGCCATCTTGTTACCCAAGTATGCTATCGTGTCTCGGATCTTGCCCATTTGCTGGCCGCCGACGGATCTGATCTGATGTCCTACTGCAAAGAATTGCGGCGAGAAATTGTTGAATAGGTTTCGGTGGAAAAAACGCGGGATAGCAATGAGTTACACACGGAGCCGCGGGTCGCGCGGCTTTCAATGATGAGTTCTCCGCGGCCCGGTGAACCCAGACGTTACGTCGCTAAGCTTTAGGTCGGCTGAATGTCACTCGTATCGGAACTTATCGCTCATCGTAAAGAAGCTAATCGCCTGGTTGAGGCCGGTGACTTGGATGCAGCAGTTGCAGCCGCAAAAGAGATCCTTCGTATAATCGAGTTGCCGGAATTCCCTCCGTTCTTCAAATCACTAGGTCGCGGACTATATTGTGCATACTCAATTCTTGGCATGGCTGCAGTCAAGGATGGCGATTCATCAACAGCGGCTGAGCTATTACTGTCGGCTGGAAAAACTCCTCCTTCACCAGCTCGCAGGACTTTTGGCCCCAATATGGTGCTGCCGCAAATGCTTCTCGAATGTGGTGAGGTCGATGCAGTGCTTGAATTTCTCGAATGCTGTAGAGAAACGTGGTATCTTGGAACTTCCGAAATCGAATCGTGGTCTGCACAGATCAACGCGGGAGAGCACCCAGACTTCGGTGCCAATCTCGACTATTGTCTATAGAGTGGCCAAATCGCGGGATAACAAACCCGAAGCACGTGAAGCCCGACTTGCGCGTGGTTTTGAAATGGACAATCACTCCCGCGACTCGGTTATCGCGGACGTTATCACGCAGAACGAAAGTCAAAACATAATACATGGTTGGAAAATCGTCTCTTAAGCTTGGCATGGCTTGTATTGTGTCAGTCGGACTTTGTTTTCTGTATGCGTTTTCTCGAGATCAGCTCCCTAGCTGGTGGCGAAATCACGGCGGTGGAGTACCCTATGTGACCTTTTGGATTTTGCTTTGGCTAACGGCATTTCCCAAGAGAAGTGCGGTTGTTTATGTCTGCGTTATTTGCGTACTTGCAACTTGCGCACTAGAGCTCTTTCAACTTTATAGCGGGCCGCAATGGCTTAATGACTTTCGTCGGACGCGTTTTGGCGCAGCTTGGATTGGCTATGGCTATGACTCAAATGATATCCCTGCCTACTTTCTCGGTGGAGCGTTCGGGTGGCTGGTAGGAATTGCCCTTTTGCCGATTCCATGTAAGAACCATAAATAATTTGTTCACACCCTGATCGACCACGCAAACTGCATTCAGTTGGTGTGCAGATCAAGCGTTTCCACGCCGGCACGGTTATCCCACCCGACAAATCCAATGCCTAAAATCGAGCTTGAGACACATATACGCGCACCGATTGAGACCGTTTTCGATCTTTGCCGTTGCGTGGATCTTCATGTCGACTCGACCGCACAAACAAACGAGCGCGCTGTCGATGGAAAAACATCTGGCCTGCTGGAACTTGGCGATACTGTGACATGGGAGGCCACGCACTTCCTCGTTCGACAACAACTGACTGTTGTAATTGCCGAATACGATCGCCCAAACTTCTTTCGAGATTCAATGCAACGTGGAGTTTTTAGACATTTCGATCACGACCACTACTTTGAACAAACAGCATCGGGCACCCGAATGCGAGACGTTTTCGACTACTCTTCTCCGTTCGGAATAATTGGGCGCGTTGCCAACACGTTGCTTGTGAATCGACACATGCGTAAACTACTAATATTGAGAAACCAACTACTCAAATCTGTCGCTGAATCCCCGCACGCGGACAGATACTTGACTGGCACAAATGTCGCGAGATAACAACGCGGATCGCGCGGTTTTCGATTTTTAACGAGTTTGCCGCGGCCCGGTGAATCCGGACGCTGTTCGGCTACAGAGCATGCAATCACGAATCTCATTGGTCGCCGGCGATATCACTCAGCTCGACGTTGACGCAATCGTCACTGCAGCAAACGAAGCGTTGGCTGGCGGGCACGGAGTCGATGGCGCAGTGCACCGTGCGGCAGGACCAGAGTTGTTTTCTGAATGCCAGACTCTTCGTTACTGCAACGAAGGCGATGCAAGAATAACTTGTGGCTACAACTTACGTGCTCGTCACGTCATTCACACAGTGGGACCGGTCTGGGAAGGCGGTGAATACGGTGAACGTGAAACACTACGATCTTGCTATTTGCGATCGTTGCAGCTTGCTGAGAAAAACAATATCCAAACACTTGCTTTCCCTTGTATTGCAACTGGCGCACACGATTTCCCAAATGAACTAGCGTGCGAAATCGCCTTTGAAACGGTTTCAGAGTGGCTGCTGTGTCACGCTGTTCCGAGGACTATTACTTTCTGCTGTTTCGATGGCCACGACTATCGGCTTTATGAACAAAAACTGGTAGCTTCTTCCGCAGGTGGTGACTCGAAACCATCAACCAATGGTGAATCGGTTGAATAATAATTGGATTGTATCAGGCTACGCGTCGAGTAGCTTTCTCGTTGTGTTTGGGAGATGGCCCGTGACACCCTTCAACAGTGTCGCATGGACGCTGTGGCTCGTCTCCGGTGGTCGTGAAATCGGATGACCGACACCGACGATTCTGACATTCGATCGATGCTGCAGCAGACGCCGGACGAGATTCGAAGGTTGCTGTCAGCCAACCTCCAAAATGGAACGCCATGTGAGATTCTCTACGATCACAATGGCGAACTTGTTGACTGGCCGTCTTTCGTCGTATCCATACATTCAGATTTCGTCATTTTTGGACGGCTCTACCAAGATAGTTGGATCAACGGCTGGCAAGCGTTACGGCTCAAGTCCTTGGTCCGCGTGAGCCCGATGGACGATGCTGATTTCATCCTTCGTGCAATGGCCGCAAACCAGGTTTCGATTCCGCTAACAACACCGCTCGATTGCGGTGGGTTTCTCGAATTTCTTCGTGTCGTAGGCCAATTGTTTCCGATTATCACGACCGACGATGACCCAAGTTTGGTTCACCCCAGTGCTGCTGGTACGATCACCCACGTCGACAGCGAATCAATCACGATCAGGGCCATGTCGACAAAAGGCTTCTGGGAAACCGATCCGCATAGAATAGAATTGAAACACATTACGCACGTCTTGTTCGGCAGCAAATACGAACAGACACTGGAGCGGGTTGGCGAGATGCCAGACGCCCAAAGGGGTGGAAGCGTTGCCGAATAGCCATGGGGTGAACCGGGAGATAGGTGTCGATCAAACGCGCCGACCCGGTTAACGTTTTCCGTCTTCTGTTCCAGACAAAGAATCAGTTCGCAAATTCTTAATTTGGCTTACTTTGGCGCGATCACACTTGCGATGCAAATCAACACGTCGACGCCGTTACCGAGCTTGCCGCTGCTGCGAGGCCGGCAGAACCACAACAGAATCCACTAGGATTGGGATCGGGTCAGTTGCAGTTGGGAGCTGACCCGACAGCAACAGAACCACAGATTGAACCCGAGCAGCCGACCGGGCGTGAACTAAGGCCATAGATTACTGAAATGGCTCAATCTTGAGAGGCTTTGGATTTGGTATGGTATGCCTCCAGGGTTGTCTTTTCAGGCCTGGAAAGTGCATTTTGAATGGGATCAATCTTTGGGCAATCGTGCCTTCAGCTTTGAGACGATTCGCTTCAAGGGCGCGAATACTAATTTATTGCCCTCCTTTTCCATACTGAAGAGGTGCAGATCCTTCAGTTCAAGCAGGTCAGCTCTCGCTGTTGCCTTAGCAACATTATAAGTTCCTGCATGGTCACTAATCGTATAATCCTTTCCGGGGTGCTTAACGGCATCGTGCACTAGTGCGGTTTGGCGATGGTTCAAAGTGTCAGACCAACCGCTCAGTAAATCCCTTGCCTCTTTCGTTGCCCTTGCTTGTTCGGCAAGGTATTTGTGAAGCTCTTCAATTGCCCGCACGACAACCTTTAAGTGATAATCAGAAAAGTATGTCAAATCACAGTTGTCTGTTTCAGTGTGCAAGTATGCCTTCGCGTACTTCACTGGAGCATTCAGGAAGATCCGTGATATCGGCAAATACTCAAACAGCCAGTAGCCATTCTTGAGCATGAACCAATAAAACAGAGCACGTGCAGTTCTTCCATTCCCATCCACAAACGGATGGGTATATCCAATAGCGAAGTGAATCGCGATTGCCTTAATCACCGGGTGAACGAATTCGCCAGATGTCTCATTAGCAAATTTGCAAATCGCCTCAACATAAGCTTCCACATATTTGAATGGCGGTGGATCAAAAACAACGTTGTCGTAGTTGTCCACTACAGTCACATGGTCGTCGCCATTTCGGAATCGACCAGCGGCGGAGGGGTCATCCAGCGTCTGATCAGTGATGATCTCCTGGATGTGCTTCATCATGTCAGGCGTCAGTTTGTCACCCTTTAGCTCGCGTATTTCAAGGATCGCATTGTAATTGTTGCGAATCATTCGTTCAGCGCGGTCTTTAGGC
>CAYNJG010000327.1:0-6898 GCA_964397295.1 uncultured Pirellulaceae bacterium | reverse complement strand
AGCCTACGTGTGCTCGGCACTGTTGGCGAGGGAATCAATCCAGAAGCATGGATGTGGTACCACGAAAAGATTGGTGCGGAGAAATGCCCGATTGTCGACACATGGTGGCAGACAGAAACTGGCGGCATCATGATGAGTCCGCTTCCTGGCGCTGTGCCAACGAAACCTGGAAGTTGTACCAAACCGCTGCCCGGGATTATTCCAGCGATTGTCGACGAAGAGGGAAATCCCGTCGAGCCCGGTAACGGTGGTTGGCTAGTCATCACGCATCCGTGGCCAGGCATGCTGCGTGGCATCTACGGCGATGACGAGCGATACAAAGACGTCTACTGGAGCAAAGTTCCCGGCAATTATCTCGCCGGCGATAATGCTCGTTGCGACACTGATGGCTACTACTGGATCATGGGCCGGATCGACGATGTGCTCAACGTTTCCGGTCACCGATTGAGCACGATCGAAATCGAAAGTGCGCTTGTTAGTCATCCATCCGTTGCGGAAGCGGCTGCAGTTGGTCGTCCGCACGAACTCAAGGGCGAAGCAGTAGCAGTGTTCGTTTCGCTTTGCGGAGTCGAACCAACCGAAGAACTTCGGACGGAATTGAAACAACACGTCCGCAAAGAAATCGGCGCGTTGGCGCAACCAGATGACATTCGATTTACGGCAGCGCTGCCGAAAACGCGCAGCGGCAAAATCATGCGACGTCTGTTGAAAGACATCGCCAGCGGCAAGCAAACGGTCGGCGACACGTCGACGCTCGAGGACTACACGGTTCTGGCTAAGCTACGCGACGAAGACTAGTCCGGCCTATATACACACTACGGAACCGACTCATATGCTCAGACTCCAAACCCTCGCCCTCCTAGTCTTGTGTTTCCTCTTGGGATGTGACGGGCAAGAGTTGATACCGGCAAACGATGAAGCACCCTCGTCGCAAGCCGCCAGTCCGCCGACTGCAACGGCTCCCGTTGATGTAGCGAAACCCGAGTCAAAAGTCGCCACTGACCCCGCGTTTTTCGAAGCTGCTTTTTCGGGAGACATCGCGAAGGTACAAGAAGCGATCGAAAGCGGCGTTGATGTTAATCAGCCCGACGAAAACGGTCGCACTGCGTTGATGCTCGCCGCCTACGATGGTCACACGGATTTGGTGGAGCTATTGATCCAGCACAAAGCAGCCATTGATACTCGCGATGCCACGAACCGCACGGCGTTGATCTACTCATCAAGTGGAAAGAACCGTGCTACGGTCAAAGCACTCTTGGCTGCGGGTGCTCAGGTTGATCTTTTCGATAACCAAGAGAACTGGACTGCACTAATGTTTGCCGCGGCAGAAGGAAACATGGAAGTAGCCAAGTTGCTGCTTGAGGCCGGAGCAGATCCAACGCTGGCGGATATCGATGGTGAGACATCGGTACAATTCGCGACCAGTAATGGCCACACCGCGATGGCGAATCTCTTGCGGCATGAACTACAAAAGCGAGCGAAGTGAGCCAACAGCGTTTGGCAGTAGCATGTACACAACCTTGTGCCGCAGCCGACCGGACGAAGGAGAATTGCATGAGCCGACGGAATCGAAGGACACGGAATTACAAGTCCCAAAAGGACAAAAGCAATCAAACTAACAAGCACGGTTTGAAAAGGTATATCAGCTCGCCAACACGAAGAGCAATTCGAAAGGCGTGCTATTTCGGTTGCGTAATCTGTGGGCAGCTTCCTTATACCTACGAACACTTTGACCCGCCATTCAAAGACGCTAAGGAGCACGATCCGGAAGGAATGGCTTTGCTTTGCGGCAACCATCAGATCGACACGACAAGCGGTCGTCTTTCCAAAGAACGAATCGCAAAGGCTAGGGCGAGTCCTGCCAACGCTTCACGTGACCCTTCCTGGACGCAGTATTTAGATGGCCCAATTTCACTCCGTTTCGGCGGCAATGTCATAACTGGTCGCGAACAAGCAAGTGTTCGAGTGAATGAAACTGTACTAATCGGATTCAAATGTAAAAGAGACGAAGTCTTACTCTCAGGAGCCTTTTGTGATTTGGACGGAAAAGCCACACTAAAGTTCAAAGACAACGAAATAGTAGCTTCACAAATGTCTTGGGACGTCGAATTTGAAGGAACAAGACTTACAATCCGAGCGAAACAGTCCCAGCCAGTTGCCATTGTTTGTTTCGACGCTGAGTCGAACGCAATCACTGTGGAGCGACTCTGCATGAGATTTGCCGACGGTTTCATACTTGATGGCAATTCAGAGACGCTATTCTTGAGATTCCCGCCAAATAATTGTTTCGAGTTTTCGAAAAACAACATTCCCGGGTTCGATTTTGACTTTCCTGCTGTTGGCGGTTGGAACAATTGGACTGGTGCTAGAGAGATCAACGAAAGTAAACCGGCATTCGAAATCCGGATGTGACGTACTCTCATCAAAGACTTGGTCGACTGCTCCTCGTAGCAACAACTGAAAGGCCCAGCGGGCCGACACATGGAAGAGTGTGCCGGCCCGCTGGGCCTTGTGCAATTTGCAGGGTCCCAGCCACCGGTGGCTTACGCCACCGGCAAGGGATGTTTCGGCCCGCTGGCCTTTTTTTTGGGCCTTTTTTATTGGCTTGACAACTCGCCGGCGATTTTGATGAGGTTCAAAAACTCGGCTCGGTATCCACGGTCGTCGTCGCCTAAAGATTTCGACGCCACATCTTTGACCATCGAGTACGTTGCATCACCCTTGTGCTGCGATCCGCGGAGCAACATCCCAAAACCAGCTACCGATGATGCGAATCGAAAATCTTCTGACGCGTTTTTGAATTCGAGATCTTCGTCCTTCACCGCAACCTCGATTTTGGTACTCGTGCTTTCCGTCGGTTGCTTGTATCGCAAGCGTAGCGTCAACAACTCATCGGTGAACTTCTCATCCGCGTTGGCCACTTCTTCGACGGGCTTTGAAGCCGTTTGCTGATACTTCAGCTCGTCGTCTTCCTCGTTGGTGTCTTCGATTCCGACACCTGTTGGTGCGATTTCGTAGAGTGCCGTTACCGTATGGCCCGCCCCGACTTCGCCCGCGTCTTTCGTGTCATCGTCGAAGTCTTTTCGCTGAAGCATACGGTTTTCGTAGCCTAGCAATCGATAGCCAGCGACATTCGCCGGGTTGAATTCGACTTGGATTTTCACGTCCTTGGCGATCGTGACCAGCGTGCCACTTAGCTGCTGGACCAAGACGCGACGTGCCTCGCGGAGGTTGTCGATGTAGTGATAGTTACCGTTGCCTCGGTTGGAAATCGTTTCCATCATCGCATCGTTCAAGTTGCCACGTCCATATCCGAGCACGGTTAGGAAGACTCCTGTGTCTTTGGCTTTTTGTTCTGCGAGTCGTTCGAGATCAGCCGTGCTCGTGAGGCCAACATTAAAGTCGCCATCGGTGCAAAGTAACACACGATTCGTCCCGCCCTTGATAAAGTTCTCTTCTGCGATTTTGTAAGCGAGCTTGATCCCTGCACCGCCGGCAGTCGAACCGCCCGCTCGCAAGTTTTCGAGTGCCGCCAGAATCTTGTCGTGTTGATCGCCCCGCGTCGCTGGTAGCGCGAGTCCTTCTGATCCTGCGTAGACAACAATCGACACACGATCGTTTTCACCCAACTCTTGAGCCATGTAGGACAGGCCTTCGACGACGAGTGGCAACTTATTCGGTTCGTTCATTGAACCTGAAACATCAACCAAGAAAACAACATTCGAAAGCGGACGTTTTTCGCGAGCGATTTCACGACCTTTGATGGCAACTCGAACCAAGCGATGTTGTGAGTTCCACGGACAGCCCACGACTTCTGTGTGCGTGGCGAAAGGATGCTCTTCCCCGTCCGGCCCCGCGTAGTCGTAGTCGAAGTAGTTCACCAACTCCTCAAGTCGCACTGCGTCCGGCGGAGGTAGCTGCCCGTTGTTCAAATACTGCCGAACGTTGGAATACGAAGCCGTATCAACGTCGATCGAGAAAGTCGAAACAGCGTCAGTACCTTTTGCAACCACGAACGGGTTTTCGTAGATGCGTTCATATTGATCGCCAGCAACTTCCGGGCTTTTGCCCAAACCTTGTTGCTGGATGAGCACCTCGAACTCTTTCCGTTGGGCGTCATTCAATACGATTTCGTTGCCGTTCTTGTCCAGCAATTTCGGAACGTGATTGACTACCGGGACGTGACGCGTTCGTTGTTCCGGCACGACTACCGTGTAAGACTCCTCTCGCACTCGCGTTTGAGGAACATTAATCGTGTATGTTTCCGTTTTGTTTTCTACCGTGCGTGTTCGTTCCTCTGGGACCATGACCGTGTAATTCACGGTTCGCGTTCGTTGCTGCGGGACGGACACCGTGTAAACCTGCGTTTGGGTCGTCGTGACCGGTTCATAACGCAATTCAACATGTTTTCCTTGCAAATCGAAGTCACCCAATGTGCCAAAGCGGATAGTCTGTGGTGATCCGTTGTCCGGTATGAAGAATGCGAACGGCGCGGCGTTACTCAACTCGCCCGATGCTTCGTCAAACTGCCCTCGCTTATATTCTTCTGCGTAGCGATGAGGGCCAGCAGGATCAAGCGTCGTGAATGAATTCGCAAAAGGTCGTTGTTGCAATCCCGGCCGACCACCCCTTTCCCCGATGCGACCACCACCCGTGATAGAAACGCCTGGTTCAGTTTTAGAACTTGTGGCTGTCGGGCCAGATGACGCCGTTACCACACCGGACTGATCAGAAACCAGACCAAAATCGTCATCGCCTATCTGTGCCGACTCTTCTTCATCTTGAATTATGACTTTGGGCGTCTCCATTGCCACTTTGCTCTCGTTGCCCCCCCACCAGCTACCCGAAGCATCCGCGTTCGCGCCACCCATTGAGTTTTCAGGCTCAAGCTGTGGGTTCACCATTGACGCTACCCTCAACTTGAAGTGCGGTGGCAAGAACTGGCTGACAGCAAAAACCATCAACAAAAGCGTCGCGGCGATGCCGATGCCCCAATAGACTTTACTACTGTTTGATGATTCAGTCCTTGTGACTTTGGAGGTTGGTTCTGCCGCACCGTCAGCATCAATCGCTGCAAGAATCTTATCGCTTAGGTCAGGCGCAGCTTCCGCACCGGAATTTGCTTTTAGGCCCCAGTCAACCAGCTGATCTTCCGCGTCTCGTTCTCGTTCGATGTTTTTTGGTTGTTCGTTATTCATTGCTCTATTCCTCGTTCTACGCATTCACGTAATACCGCACGCGTTCGGCGGAGCAGCGTTTTGACGCCCTGCGGTTTCATGTCCAGTCGGGCTGCGATATCGTTGCGACTAAGTCCTTCGTGATACGAAAAGTCGATCGCCTGCTTCGCGCGGCCTTCGAGTTTCTCGCGGCAACGTTCGAGCTCGCTTAGAAACGAGTCGACGCCATCGCTTTTGATCGCTCGCGACCAAACGTGCTCGGCAACTTCTAGCTGAACGGTATCCAGCTCGGTGCCACACTTGCGACGGAACATGAGAAGTTGATTCCTTGCAATCTTGCGAAGAAATCCCAGAAACGCAGCTTCGCCGCGATCTTCATAGGAAGAACGCATCAGCGCGAGGAACGTTTCTTGCGTTAGGTCGTCAGCCTCGGCGGGATTGGCACCCAGATACCGCAAGTACTGCCAAACCTGTGCCTGGTGCTTGCGGATTAGTGCTTCCACATCCGTTTCCATTTTGGTTTTTACAGTGCTCATGCCGCTATAGTGCAGCACGGTAGCTAAAGGGTTCAAGAATCTCGAGGAAGTGATATTCGAGCGGAATCGGCGACAGTCCCCCGGCAAAAAGCAACGTTCCTTCCATAAGAACGCAGAACGAGCAAGCTCAAGAATAGACGCTTGAATTGTAGCGTAGTCAACTCGCTAAAACTTGACGGCGTTCGAATTGTGGAAGCCATGACCGAACGGCACCAGCACTTTCGTTTGCCGCGATCTGATCGACCATGTTTCGACTTAGCCCGGCGACGAAAAACATCAGCATGTTCAACATTGGGATAACAGACATCTCGTGGAACATCCCATTGGGGAAATACGCCGCGACCATCAATACCGACAACATGCCAAACTGCCTCTGCCACAGAGGAAGATCTTTCGCGTACCAGAGCTTCCAACCGTCCTTCACCCAAAAGAACAGCACGAGACAGAATAGCGATACGCCAATCAATCCCGTCTCGACCAACAGCGACAAGAAAATATTGTGCTGGACATAAGTAGTGGCTTTCGCCAAGGGCAAATCAAACGATCGCTTCGTCAGATAGTCGATGTTGTGTCTTTTGTATTGCGAAAGTCCGACGCCAGTGAGCGGATAGTCCTGGAAGATCTCATACGCGAACGCTGCCAGTATCGGACGTAATTTCGCTGAGTCTTCCGTTTCCTTCGCCGTCAGATGTTTGTCGCGTTTGAATGCAACGAGACTACTTCCCAGCAAGCCCAGCGCAAGTCCACCCGATATCGCCGCAACCAAGACAACGCGTAGCCGATGCTGCGTTGGCACAATCAAAACTGCCATACCGACAAGGGCAGCAGCAGCGCCAATCCATACGCTTCGAGTGAGTGTGCAGACGGCACCTAAGGCGATCAATCCTGCCACGCCCAGCACCACCGGTCTGTGGGCCTTTTGCACGTATGGCCACCACATCAATGCAGCGATCAAACACGCTGACAAGTACATTCCGTTGCCGATTGGGTTCAAGTAAGGACCTCGACCTCGCCCCAGGAATTCGACAGTGCTTGGATCGGTGATGTAACGAGGAAATACCAACGCGTAAATGTTCAGCACTTCGCAAACGGCAGTCAGCGACAAGTAAATACCGAAGCCCACAAAGAAGCCAAGAATCCACCGATGCGATTGTTCTGTGATTTGAATTCGTGACGCTACCCAAT
>CAYNJG010000326.1:0-6907 GCA_964397295.1 uncultured Pirellulaceae bacterium | reverse complement strand
GTTTGGGGCCGTACCACTCGTAGGTTTGAGTGTTCGACTCGTAAACGTGGCTGACCCATTCCGGTGGCGTCTCTGGCCTACTCACTTGAGCAACCGCATACGACCAATCGAGTCGCGTCGGCGCCTGGACGTTGACCCGTGGTTTGTATTTATACGACTGCGCTAGGCTTGGAGCGGCCAGCCATGGCAACGCCAAGAGCGCGGCTAAAAGTAGTCGAATCGCCAAATTTCGCTACCTCGAATTGGATCACGTTAAAGCGAAAAAGAATCCGAAACTAAGACCAAAGTGTTTTGCTGCCTACGACACAAATGCAAAGTGAGTACGAAACTGATGCTTGGACCAGCGTATCGGCTGCTGCATATCGTTTCGGCGTGACTCTCAGTGTATCAAACTTAGATCGCGATCTGGCAGCTGGTCAACGCTCTTGTTTCTCGGCAACACGGCTGAGTTTCTTCGCCAGCGCAACATCCGATTGCGCCTCTTTCGTCTTGCCAAGCTTTGCGTATGAAATGGCGCGACATTTCACCGCCATAAGGAAGTGAGGATCCAAGCGCAACGCAGATGTGGCATCGTTTACGGCTTCTTGATAGTTGCCGAGTCGGAGGTGACAGTTTGCTCTACCTGCGTATGCTTTCGCACTTCCTTCAAGAGTGACTAGATTCTCATAGTCCGCCAAAGCGGCGTTCCAGTTCCCAAGCTTGGCGCTGGCACTGGCGTGGAAGTAGAAGGCTTTCGATTCTTTTGGGTCTAGCCGAATAACCGCCACAGAGTCCCTAATCGTGTCATCGTGATTGCCGAGCATCACGTGACACGACGCTCGCGTCGTGTAGTAAAAGCTACTGGACGGATTCATCTGGACGAGCTTGTTGAAGTCCTCTAACGCAGCTTTGTGTTGGTCGTCAAGGAAGCGAATTCGACCACGTGCGAGATAGCACGCTTCGGTCGGTACTCCAACATCAAAGGCCGCATCCAAATCTTCAAATGCCCCTTTGCGGTCGCCAAGGGTAAATCGCGATGTGGCACGTAATGCGTAGGCCTCTGCAGGATAGACATTCATCTCGATCGCTTGAGACAAGTCGGTAACAGCACTTTTGTGAAGCTTCGCTTGCTGTTTGATGGCACCACGCATCAGCAGTAAATGGCCGGAAGTACCGTAGTGCTCTTCCACGTAGTCTAGGGCAGTGATCGCGCGGTGGTTTTGCCCTTTTTGTCTCAAAGATTTCGCCAGATCGATACCAACAACGATCGCAATTTTTGCATCTATCGGAGCGGTCGATTGGCGTGTCGTCAGTTCACTGGGTTTCGCAATCTCGTTTGCGAGAATTCCCTTGAATGGCCCAGAAGTGAGCAGAAACATGGAGAGCAGCAACGCGGTGATGTTGTTTCTCATACCTTACAGTAGCAAATGTCGTGACTGCACTGAAAGGTCAATCGACGTGTTCTGTATAAGTTGGCCCGCTAAACTGCCGGCCTCATATGCTTTGTTTCAATCAGATACAGTGCTGGATAGAATGCGGCTCCGGAAAATGGCCATTCTTCAAATCTGACCCAGCTACAAGCGAGCAAACAACCCATGACGCGTCAAAGATTTTTGCTGGTGCTGTTGCTCTTCTTTCATACGGTCAACACGTACATGGACCGGATCTGTATCTCGACCGCAAAAGGCGCGATGCAAGAGGATATCGGTGGTCTGAATGATCAAATGATGGGCTATGTCTTCGGTATCTTTGCGATCGGATACGCGTTGTTCCAGATTCCTGCAGGCTGGTTTAGCGATCGCGCTGGCCCGCGTCGAGCGCTGACGATCGTTGTAATTATTTGGAGCATCTTCACGGCTCTAACCGGGGCGGTCTACACGGCTGCGTGGCTACTTGTCGTGCGATTTTTGTTTGGAGTGGGCGAAGCCGGCGCGTATCCAGGTGCAACTCGTGCTCTTTATACCTGGCTGCCGGCGAAGGAACGGGGACTGGGTCAAGGCATTTTTCACTCGGGCGCGCGTGTTGGCGCGGCTGCTTCGTTAGTCGTGATGCCGATTGTGATTGATGCCATTGGGTGGCGTTGGACATTCGTCGTTAACGCCGTCATCGGTTTGGTTTGGGGTGTTGTTTGGTGGATCTGGTATCGCGACGATCCTGCCAAGCACGAATCGGTCGGGCCGGGTGAACTTGAGTTGATCAAGACAGGTATCGAGTCCGATGAAGTACCCGACAACACGGCGATTCCCTACGTGCAAGTCGTAACATCCGCCAACGTTCTGCTGGCGATGTTTCAGTATGCTGCGAGTAACATGACGTTCTTCATCAGCTTGACATGGCTGCAACCGTACATCAAAAAAACCTGGGGGGATCAGTACGCCTGGTATGCATCGATACCGCTTCTGTGTGGCGCCATAGCGTTGTGGGTTTCCGGGTATTTGGTGACTTGGCTACACCGCAAGGGGTGGCCCGTCATGTCGCGTCGATTGCCGGCAATGCTTGGCTACACGTTGGGCGCGGTTGGTTTGCTACTTTGTACTCAGACGGCCGAGTCCACTTCAGTCTTGCCATTTATTGTTTGTTTTTCGATTGCGATATTCGGAGTGGAGATGACGCTCTCGCCCAGTTGGTCTTTTTGCATGGATATCGGAGGTCCACGATCTGGCGCAGTTTCGGCCGCGATGAATATGGTCGGCAATATGGGGGCCGCTGTCAGCGCGGTGGCGTTCCCCTTCTTTGTTGCAAACGTGACCATGCCCGTGTTCGCGGAAACGGTCGAATCGGCGAACTCATTCTTTGTGTTCGCCGCCGCGATGAATATTTTGGCTGTGTTTGCATGGACGATGATGAATCCACTCCGGGAACTAAAACCAATCTCCGACCAAGCACTTAAGATTCGGCTCGCGTTCTTTGCCATACTGTTGGTTTCAGTGCTCTCGGCATTGATCTACACCAAGTTTATTTTCTCAGACAAACCTAACGCAAAACCAAAAACACCTCCTGCTGTTGAGGTTTCCGAATGACAAAGCTAAGGGCTGCAGCGATTGGTGCAGGGTATTTCAGCCAGTTTCATTTCGATGCCTGGTCACGGATGGAGAACGTTGAACTATGCGCCATCTGCGATGCGGACGAAGAAAAGGCGAAGCAGGCGGCCGGGAAGTACTGTGTATCAAATACGTATGTTGATTTCAGAGATATGCTTGCGAAAGAAAAGCCTGACTTTGTGGACATTATCACTCGACCGGACTCGCATTTGCAGCTGACGACGCAAGCCGTAGAAGCTGGCATTCCAGTGATCTGTCAGAAACCACTAGCTCCAACGTTCGAAGAAGCGAAGCAGCTGGTTGCTGTCGCGGAGCAGGCAGGTGTGCCCTTGATGGTCCACGAAAACTTCCGATTTCAACCCTGGTACCGAGAGATTCGAAAACTGCTAGATAGCCAGCAAATCGGTGACCGTTTGCATTCGATCTCGATCCGTACTCGCACTGGTGACGGTTGGGGACCGGACGCTTACGTAGCAAGGCAGCCATATTTTCGTGACATGGAGAGGCTTCTTATTTTTGAGACGGGGGTTCATTTCATCGACACGATGCGATATCTCGGCGGCGACATCGATGGTGTCTACGCGCGGCTGCGAAGGTTGAACTCAGAAATCAAAGGAGAGGATGCAGGAACGGTCTTGTTTGAGTTCGTAGATGGTGCCGAAGGTATCTGGGATGCAAATCGATACAACGAGCCGAACGCTGAAGACGCTCGATACACTTTTGGGGATGTGCTGGTTGAAGGTAACGGAGGTTCCATTCGGCTCTATCCGGATGGCCGATTAACGATTCAGCGATTGGGCGAGCCGGAACAAACTCACGCCTATAAGCACGAGAAGCGTAATTTCGCTAGTGACTGCGTGCTGGCAACCCAATCGCACTTTGCAGAACAATTGATCGACTCGCAGCCTTTCGAGACAAGTGGCTCGAACTATTTGAAGACATTGGCTGTACAAGAGGCTGTCTACGAATCGGCCAAGATCAAACAACCGGTACGCGGACTAGCGACCACTACGTCATAGCCGAATAGAAAAACGCATGCGAATTATTGATCTTTCATTGCCAATTGACGAGTCGATGCCAGGCGTTCAGATTGCGAAGGCTCGTCGGCTTGAACAAGATGGTTGGAATGCGACCACGTTGTCGCTCTACTCTCACTGCGGTACGCACATGGATGCGCCTCGCCATTTTTTGCCAGACGGAAACACGTTAGATCAGCAAGCGTTAGAGGTGCTGGTGGGATCGGCTGTCATCGTTGATGTCGCGCCAGCACAACCGAGGCAACTACTTGGCATTGGTGATCTGGATTCCATATCAGATCGCATTCAGCCCGGTGTGCGTTTGTTGTTTCGTACGGACTGGCACAAACGGTACGGAACGCCAGAATACCGTGACGAGTTGCCTCGCATCTCGCTCGATCTTGCAGAGTGGCTGGTGGAAAAAGAAGTAGCACTGATCGGCGTTGAGCCTCCGTCGGTAGCAGACGTAAATGACATGCAGGAATTGACGGAAGTGCACCAAACCTTGTTCCGTGGCAACGTTGTGATTGTCGAAGGCCTGGCTCATTTGGATAGAATCACCACGCCGACGGTTCAGTTCATCGCGTTGCCCATGAAGATCGTCGGTGGAGATGGATCTCCAGTTCGTGCCATTGCGATTGAAGAGAACTGATGTCCAACGCTATGAGTAATTCCACACGCAAACCAGTTCTTGGTTGTATTGCTGATGATGTCACGGGGGCGACAGACCTTGCCATCAATCTGGTCCAGGGTGGAATGTGCGTCGTGCAGGTGTTGGACGCGGCTGCGGTAAGTGACGTTAAGACGGTCGACGCTGACGCCATAGTGGTAGCGCTCAAAACGCGATCGATACCGAAAGACGATGCCATAGCGTTGTCGCTCGAGGCTCTAGACGCTCTTCAGGACGTAGGCGTTGAACGATTCTTCTTTAAGTACTGTTCAACGTTCGATTCTACGGAACGTGGAAACATTGGTCCGGTGGCGGAATCGCTGCTCAAAGCCTTGGATGCCAGGCAAACGATTTTCTGTCCGGCGTTTCCTCGCAACGGACGCACCGTATATCACGGGCATTTGTTTGTGCATGGAAAACCTCTTCATGAATCGGGAATGGCGAACCATCCGCTGAACCCAATGACGGATGCTAATCTGGTGCGATTTCTGGGCAAGCAGACCAGTCGAAAAATCGGTTTGTTGAATTACGACGATCTGGCCGCAGGCGATGTAGCATCGAATCTATTAAGCCTCATCGACGATGGCTGCTCGTTCGTCGTCACGGACGCCTGTGACGAAACACATTTGCAGTTGCTCGCTTCCGCAGTGTCAGAGGAATTATTGGTCACCGGTGGATCGGGGATTGCGCGATACCTTCCCGACGCCTATCGAACGTCGGGGCTATTCGAGTCGGAGCCGTATGTGCCATCGCTACCGCGCAACGCCGGACGAGGACTGGTCGTAGCAGGTAGCTGTTCGTCCAGAACCCTGGAGCAAGTCGCATGGATGGCGAAGAAGTGTAACGCGTGGCAAGTTGATGTCGAAGCTGTTCTGGCAGATCCGGGCACGGTGCTGGAGCGACTCATGCTTTGGGCAAACGCTATCGACCCTTCACGAGCGGCAATGATCTATTCCAGCGCAAAGTCGGAAGATGTCAGTAAGCTTCAGGCGGACCATGGTCGCGATGTCGTCGCTCATGCAATCGAAACGTTTTTGGCGACCGCGACGGCACGCATGGTGGACGAAATGGACGTCGGCAAGCTCGTCATAGCCGGTGGCGAAACCTCCGGTGCCATTGTGAAAGGTCTGGGTGTTCGAGCACTGCGCATCGGCCCCGAAATCTGCGCGGGTGTTCCGTGGACAGAATCGATTGGCGGTCGCCCATTGGCACTTGCGCTGAAGTCTGGCAACTTCGGCGATGAAGACTTTTTCGAACGCGCGCTGGAGATGTTGGCATGAGCGAACGCGAATTGCGGGAACGTATCGCCATGCATGGCAAGTCGTTGTTTGATCGTGGCTTCACTTGCGGAAGTTCTGGTAATATTAGCGTGCGGCTGCCTGACGGAATGCTCGTCACACCTACGAACTCTTGCTTAGGACGGCTGGATCCTGATCGCATTTCGAAGCTAAGTTCTAACGGTGACCTGCTGTCCGGAGACATGCCGTCGAAGGAAGCATTTCTGCATCAGTCGATGTACGAATCTCGGAGCAACGAACAGTCGATTGTGCATTTGCATTCGACTTACTCGGTCGCGGTGTCTTGCTTGTCGGGTATCGACGAGAATGACGTGCTGCCAGCAATCACCGCATATTATGTTATGCGTGTTGGGAAACTTCCTTTGATTCCCTACTTTGCGCCCGGAGACGAATTGTTGGCGAAGGCAGTCGAGCAAGCATCGAAACATGCTCGATCGGTGTTGCTCGCGAACCATGGGCCGGTAGTATCAGGCAAGGATCTCGATAGCGCGGTCTACGCAATTGAAGAGCTGGAAGAAACTGCGAAGTTGTTTCTGATTCTGAAAGACCACTCTACTCGCTTCCTGACTGGACAACAGCAAGCGGAATTACACGAACGATTTCCATCTTGAACGTATCCCAGGACGTCCGACACAAAACTCGGTAAAGTCCTGCCCTCCATCGGAGAAAAAATGAGACCCTATTTGATATCGCTTTTGCCCGGTGACGGGATCGGCCCCGAGTGCATGGATGCGACTCGCATTGTGTTGGATGAATTGACGTCGCAAACTCCAAGTTTGGACCTTGCTTACACTTCGCACTTTGCCGGAGCGCAGCGGTATCGCGAGACGGGCGTCGCGATGCCGGACGAAGTGCTTCAGGATTGCTTGAGCGCCGACGCGGTGTTGCTTAGTGCGATTGGCT
>CAYNJG010000325.1:0-6942 GCA_964397295.1 uncultured Pirellulaceae bacterium | reverse complement strand
CGAAGTTCGCCGACTTTCTTGCGTTGTCGGCGAACTTCGGAAAGAGCAGCGGCCAATTGGCCTCAGTTCCCGAGCCAACGATACGGTCTTTTTTTCCTTGGTTGGTTTTTGCTTCAGCCGCACTTCGCAGACCGAAGCGTCGGGCGAATCTGCTGTCAGCTTCCTAAGGCGAGGTGCCCTTGCCTCTTCTTGAAGGCAGGGTTCACATTTGTGCAGAACTGCAGTTCGCGCAGACACGACCCCAACGCGCATTTGTGCTAGAGGAAAACGGAGTCTGCGGGATTTAGGAGGAGAGCATGGGTGCAAGAATATTTATTGCAAATATTTACCGTGGCAGTGTGCATCACCGTTTGTTTGTGATGCTAAGTCCGTCGGTTTAGAACCGAGAAGCGTTCAGTTTCAACGTTCGGGCCCCGCATTCGGGCGCTCTCTGTTCCTCGTCGCGTGCTTTCCGATTGGGTTTTCACAAGAAACCATTGAGTCACGAGGTGCCTGGCGGCCAGTCATCTAGCCTTGCCACATATAGCATGTTGGGTAGCACCAAATCTATTCTGCAGAGGGGTGTAGCGGGGCAAGTATTTTTCAGCAGTTTTGTTTTTATATTCTGATAATTAATGCTATCCCGGTTGTTGAAAATATCTTGTTTTTTATTTAGGTTCTGGCGACAAATTATTCCGGAAATCGCGTCTTTCTGTGTAGTGACGATTTTGTCGCCCTGAACATCAACTAAAAAAGCTGGTCAATCCGCAACTAGTGGCTTCCCTACCTCCCGCTCACACCCAACTTCGAAGAACAAGCCATTTTCATCTGGTTTGTGTGTCCATTGCTGCGCCTCGAGCATGCAATTCGTGGAAAAGCCCGGCGGTTTCTAGCGCTCGGCCATCAGACCCTGCCCAAACAACAGCAGCTGCAAGGTGCAGCGTTCCTAATTGAAGGATCTTGATTTATGTCACGCAACAACTCGTACCGTCGGTCGCAGCTTGATCAAGCAAAGCGAAAGAGTCGCTGTTTAAAAAACAACATCGCTGTTAAACGTAGCATGAACCGCTGGAAGAAGGTCCTGGCAGCCGCTCGGCTTCGAAACGAAGATCGCAAGAGTCGTTGGTCGCGCGTGTTTCGGAAGTTCTTGCCTGTCAATCAAGCGACGTTCCGCGGTTGTTGGATGGCGATGGTCGCGATGTTTGCGGCTAACAGAAAGGCAGTGCGCCCTCGCCGGTCGACTGGTAGCTTCGTTCCGCGACCATACGGTCAGCTTGGGCTTGAGGGCCTCGAAGATCGAGCAATGTTGTCCATAAACGTGACCTTGTCAGCTGGCAACCTTGATATCACTTCGGATACGGGTAGCGGGCAGGCTGATGAGCTGACGCTTCAGCTGGATCCGACCGGCACCGACTTGTTGATTTCGGATGCCGGGAATTTCTTTATGGCCGGGGGGCTTGTGGGGGATGGCACGATGCAAGTCACCGTCCCACTGGCGGACATCACGTCTGGTATCAACGTTGACACTAGGGATGGAGTCGACCTGGTCAGGATCGATGGCGTGACCGGCTTCGGTGGGGATTTGGTGGTTAGTGGGGGGCTTGGTGCAGATATTTTCAACGTCGTCGACTCGACTGTTCACGGTCTTAACGCGGCGGCAGGTACCGCGACACTCGACGCAGGAGAGCTTCTTTTTATCGCTGGAGCGTCGGCGATCGATGCTGATTTTTCTGGCGATCCAGAATCGAACGTCATCCTGGGCGATTTGTTTGGTTTTTTTGGAGGTGGTGGCACGACTAACGACGTAGCACTTGGCGATTCAGCCTCACCCAGCGGATTCAACTACGCGGGCTCTATCACCGTTGGTGATCCCACTCTTGCGTCGTTTGGTGATAAGCTGACCATTCTAGATTTAGATACGGCTGAGCTGGGTGGGGATGTCCGTGTCGAGTTTGGTGGCGCTATCTTCTCTACGGCAAGGCTTGAATTTCAAAGCGGTAGCGAGCTTACTGGAATCGGCGCCGTTGTTGACGCTCCAGTAACTGGACTTGCTGGTAGCCTTATTTCGATAGAAGACGCCACGATCGGTTCTGCAGTTGCTGGCGGCTTCACCACGGCTGGAGTGATCGCGCCCGGGGACGCTGTCAGTCCGCCTCAGACCCTGGTTTTGGTTAGTTCCGACGTAATCGAATTGGGAACAACAACTCTGACTGGTGAAACTTTGGAGGGTTCCGATGGAACCGGCCCGCAGGGGTTCACTATGTCGTCGGGGGATGTGCTGTCGGGTGATGGTTCTGTCGTTGGGGAATTCGCCGCAAACGATGGGACAATATCTGCGACCGCCGGAAACCTGACCATCGGAGACGCGGACTCGCTCGATGGCTTCTCAAGTACAGGCATCATCAACACCAACGCAAATGTGATTACGTTGTTGGATAGTGACGTGTCTCCCCTCGGAACACAGACGGTCCTTGGCAATTTCGTTGCACCAGGAGCATTTGGCTTTCCTGGTGCAGTATTCGATGGCACCATAGTCGCGGCAAACGGAGTCTCTGTTGGTAGCGGTGACGTGCTGTCCGGATCGGGAGAAATCGATGGCCCGCTTACCATTGAAGCTGGCGGAACGCTTTCGCCAGGGTTTAGTCCTGGAACCACGATGTCAGGCAATCTCACCGTTGGTGGTACGTTCACTGTTGAAGTCGATTCGCCATACACCATCGCGGGGACGCACTACGACCAGCACATAGTTACAGGGACGGTTAATCTTCTTGGTAGCGCAACGCTCAACTTGGTGCAACTGGCGGGAGCTACTCCGCCAGTAGGAACGGAAGTTCTGACGATCATCGACAACGATGGTACGGACGCAGTGACAGGAATTTTCAACGGCTTGCCCGAAGGTGCTATGGTTTCCGCCGGAACTTTCGCCGGCACAATTTCATACATGGGTGGCAGTGATAACAACGATGTCGTAATCAATGCGGTTAACTCAGCGACTGTGATCTCTATTGCGAATGCCGCAAGCAATGCAACCGCCATCGAAGGAAACGCAGGCACAACCACACTCACTTTCGACGTGACATTGGACAAAGCACCGACGGGTGCGGACGTGATTTCCGTCCAGGTGGATACATCGTCCGGCACTGCTACGGGAGCGGGAACTGATTTCGGCGATGTCAGCCAAATCGTTCAATTCAACGCAGGCGAAACTTCTAAGCCAGTCACTGTTGATGTGATCGGTGAGCTGATTGTTGAAAATGACGAAACGTTCACGATCACGCTCTCGAATCCGGAGTTGAATAGTGATCCCGACATGAGCGTCACGCTTCATCCGACTAGCTTTGAGGCGATCGGAACTATCACTAATGATGACAAGGCGACGGTTTCAGTGGCTGATAGCAGTGTGCTTGAGGGGGACATAGCCGGTGTCACGACGTTGGCGTTCACTGTTTCGATTGACAATATCGCAAGTGAAGACATCACGGTCCTCGCCACTACGGCGGGAGTCACCGCGACAGGTGGCGTGGACTACACGGACTTGTTGAACGTACCAGTAACGATCCCAGCCGGTATGCCATCGGCAACGGTGAATGTGGGTGTTTTCCCGGAGATGTTGGTGGAACTGGACGAAGAGTTCACTATCACACTTACGGATCCCGAGTTTGGTGGTGCCACGGACACGAGTCGTGCCGATCTGAGTGCGACTGACTTCGAAGCCACAGGTACGATCACCAACGACGATGTGGCGACGATCACGATAGACGATGAAAGTATTACCGAAGGTGACGCTGGAGTTACACAGCTGACATTTACGGTAGAGTCCGACTTATTTGCGAGCGAAGATATTACCGTTGACATAAGCACGGCCGACGTGACAGCAACTGGCGGCACGGACTACACCGCTCTCCCGCTCCCCACCACCGTAACTATTCCGTCCGGCTCAAATTCGGTGACGTTTGATGTTGATATCACTGGCGATACAACACCTGAACTCGACGAGACGTTTACGGTATCGATGTCGAACGCGTTATTCGGTGCCGTTGCTGCTCCAGCTGGCGCCGTCGACATCACGGACACAGCCACCGGCACGATCGAGGACAACGAGCCGGTGACGATAATGTTGGGGGCAGACGTGTTCCAGGATGCGGGTGGCTCGCTTACGATCAAGCTAGTTGGTACGGAAATCCAATTCCAGGATGGCAGCGGGAATGCGATTCCGGATGCTCCTGCGCACGAGCTTGCGAATGTCGACCAGCTTATTCTCACCGGCCAAGACAACGTTGATGATGTTGCCATATTCGATTTTTCCGGTGGCAATCCGCTTCCAGTTAACGGAGCGTCTTACGAAGGCGGAATGGGCGGCAATGACTCTTTGGAGATCATTAACACCGATCCTAACCTGTTCCCCGTTCATACCTACAATTACATAAACGCGAATGATGGCTCAGTAGTTCTGACTGACAGCGCATCCCCAGCCGTCGATCATACGATCGCCTATACCGGGCTTGAGCCTGTGACCGGTGGGACTGCGATGGATGTGATTTTCAACCTCACCGCAAACGCAGACGATGCGACACTTGAGATCGTTTCAGGCGACATAATGATCTCGGAAGCGTTTTCCGGATTCGAGGCAACGACGATTCCGTCAACTCCAATGACCCTAACGGTCAACGGAAGCGGTGGCGACGACACGCTTAGAATTCTCGAATTGGCGCCCGACTACCTCGGGCCACTCACGGTCGATGGTGGCGCCGGTGCAGATACGTACGAGCTCGGCAATGCGACGGGTGGTAGCCCGGGCGTCATTACCAATCTGATTGACGCTTCCGGAGACGATATTACTGGTAGTGGTGAAGTTTTGGTAATCGGCGCCTCCGACAACGCGTCGACCATCACGGTCGACAACGGAGATTCACTAAGTATCGGCGATGGGAGTGCCACAGGAGTTAGCTTTGATGGATCCATCACCGTTGACAGCGGAGGGGTGCTGACCCTTAACGACAGTAATAATGCTGTCGTTGACGATGTGACGTTAACGGGTGGCACGATCGTTGGTGACATGCAGCTCAGTAGTGGAGACACTCTAGCAGGGAGCGGGCTTGTGCAGGGCGTTGTTGCAAATTCAGCAACCGTTTCACCAGATGCAGACGGCGACATCGTTGCCACGCCTAATGACATTGGCACGATCGAAACCTTGGATATTTCGTTTGCTGCGGGCGGAACTCTAAATATCGACGTGAATGGGGTAGTAGCCGGCACAGACCATGACGTCTTGGACAGCGGAGGCGATGTAGACCTCGGAAACGCCACGTTAAACGTTAATTTCGGATCGGCGTTTACGGCCAATGTACCGGCTGTCGGAACGGTGCTTACCATTGTGGACGTCGCAGGAATGCTAGCTGGCACTACGTTTGGCAACTACGCGGAGGGAGATTTGATCAACGTTGCGTGCACCGCCGGACCTGGCTGTGTTGGCGGAGCCGTTGACGTGGCAGTCTCTTACGCGTCTGGCGACGTAACGCTGACAATTGAAGCTCCACCTGAAGTGGTTTCTATTACTCCATCCGCCACAGGGCCGTCGAATGCCACCTTCGTTGACTTTGAAGTTGTCTTCAGTGAAGACGTCAGCAACGTCTCTGTTGACGACTTCACGCTAACAACCGTTTCTGGGGCAGCCACTGGCACGATCGCAACGGTCACGCCAGTATCCGATGACACGTACACCGTATCGGTCACTGGAATAGCTGGCACCGGCGGCGTACTTCGACTGGATCTCAAAGACCCAGCGGATCCGAGCGCCGACATCGAAGATAGCGTTGGGCAAGAGCCCGCTGCGTTCGCAACTGGCGGAACCTACGAGTACGTCACGTTTAGTCCAAGCGTTGTTCAGTTCCAGCAAGTTGCTGACAGCCTCAATGAGCCCGGGGCAGGCACACTCAACAAGTTCATCACGCTCACGAGAGATGACTCCAGCGGGCCAGCAATTGTTGACGTAGAAATTCTCACGAGTGGATCTGCGACCGCGGCCAGTGGTGACTTTGACGGTACGGGCTTCCCGAAGCAAGTGTCGTTTGGGGTGGGAGAACTCACCAAGCAGTTCACCGTCACCATCAATGCTGACACCTTCATTGAAGGCAGTGAAGATATTGACTTCGAAGTCAAGGTAAGTGCGAGCGACACCTTCGGCACGACGATTGGAACTCAAAATACGCACAACTTGGAGATCGGCGACCAAGACGGTGCCAATGTCATCTTCAACTCAACAAGTAGCTCGCCACTTGAAGAAGATGGAATGCAAACGTTCACAGCCGAACTGATCACTGCAGCTGGCAATACCCTCGAGCGTCCTGACGTGTTCGATATTGTGGCGCTTGCGGGCGGGACAGCCTCCGCCACAGATTATTCGATCGACACTCCAACGATCACTTTCCCTGCGGGCAGCGCCAACGGAGCTATGCAGACGGTCCAATACACACCTGCCTCGGACGTGATCGTCGAGGACGACGAGACCGTTACCCTTGCACTCCAAGCAACAGCAACGAGCGCCGCAGGAGTTGGCCTGACTGACAATACACATGATGTGACCATTCAAAATGATGATACGGCGACGCTATCCATCGTGGATGTCACAGAAAACGAGAACGGCACATTCACATTCGAGATCAACAGCACGAACCCCACCGCGAAGCCAATTGATGTCGAGGTGAACACTGCGGATGGCACGGCCATCGTCGGTGCGGACTACACCGCGATCACTGGTGGGAATGCAAACACCCCTATCGCAGGAGACGAGATTTCCACCCAAACCTTCGTAACAGTCACCGTTAACGATGACGCGGTCGTCGAAGCAGTTGAAACGTTCGATGTGACCATTTCTGCGCCAACTTACGACGGAAGTCCGGATCCGTTGCGTGTAGTGGTCGGAGCCGCCGGAACAGCTCAGGGCACGATAGAGGACAACGACAC
>CAYNJG010000324.1:0-6949 GCA_964397295.1 uncultured Pirellulaceae bacterium | reverse complement strand
GCTGTAGTGACCGGGGGCGGTCGCGGAATCGGCAAGGCCGCCGCGCTCGGGTTGGCGGACCATGGTTGGACCGTCGCCATAGCTGGACGAACTCAGTCTTCTCTCGACGAGACCGTCACCGAACTCGCAACCGAAGGCCTAGCCGTTGCGACCGACGTCAGCGACGAAGTGGCTGTCGACGCGCTCTTCGAGCAGGTCGTCGACACATTCGGTCGTGTCGACCTGTTGTTCAACAACGCGGGCATCGCCGCACCTGCCGTTCCGGTAGACGAACTCGACGTCGAAGCGTGGCGTCAACTCATCGACATCAACCTGACCGGTTCCTTCTTGTGTGCACGGGCTGCGTTTCGGCACATGCGAAACCAGTCCCCGCAGGGCGGGCGCATCATCAACAACGGATCGGTCTCGTCGACGACACCGCGCCCGTTCTCGGCGCCATACACCGCGAGCAAGCACGCAATCACCGGTCTCACGAAGTCGCTCGCCCTCGATGGCCGCGCCTTCAACATCGCATGCGGCCAAATCGACATCGGCAACGCCAGCACCGACATGGGAGACGTGATGGCCGCCGGTGTTCTCCAACCAAACGGCCAGATCGTGGGCGAGCCCGTCATGCACCTAGACAACGTGGCGAGTACGATCGTCCACATGGCCGAACTACCAGCGGAGGCAAACGTCCTCTCGCTCACGGTGATGGCCACCACGATGCCGTTTGTCGGACGAGGCTGAAACGGGCCGGCCCCTTCTCGGGGTTGACTACACCAGGTCGAGCGGAAGTTTGGTTAACAACTCGGGTCCTGCTTCGGTGACCAAGACCTGGTTCTCACTGGCAAGCGACGTTGGGTGCATGGGCCGGATGGCGATATCGAACCAAGCGTTGAACCCCTTGTTGCGTGGTTTCGTTTGGTGAGAAGCGAAGCAGGCGTAAGCTATCAGCCGCACGTTATCGATCGAGCTTCCGGGATGAGTGTTCAAATCCAGGCGGTGGATGTGAATCAGGATGGACGTCCAGATGTGCTTACTGCATCGAAATTGGGAACATTTGTCTTTCTCAATCGTGGTGGTCGATGACTGCGAACGATTCGGCTAATATGAAACTCCTTACTTTTGAGGAGAGCTTCAGCTTATTCGTCTAGCGATCCACACTGTCCCGATCTGTGTTTTACCGTTGGTTGTGGTTACAGTTGAATCAGCAAGAAATGGAATGGAAAAGAAATGATACGAATCACATCCTTAATACTGTGTGCAGCGTTTTTCGCTACGCCCGCGATCAAAGCCGCAAACTACGTTGTGACCTTCGATGCAGCGTGGAGTGACGAGACGCACCCAAATGCGTACCCAGGGCCTTCAGCTCACTTCTCGCCGCCGATTGGTACAGCGCACAATGCGGACGTCAGTTTTTGGGCGCCGGGTGAGATGGCAACTCGCGGTGTCGAGGATGTGGCGGAGACCGGTTCTATAGCGGCATTTAATACCGAACTCATGTCGGCGATAACGGCTGGCAACGCATTCGGCCTCGTCCAAGGCAGTTCGTTTGATTCTCCAGGGTCGCAAAGCTACCAGTTCGAGGCGACCGCTGACTTTCCGCTCTTTACGTTGATATCGATGATCGCTCCAAGCCCGGATTGGTTTGTAGGCGTTCACGGTCTGGAGCTTCGAAACGAAGAAGGATGGATTCCGGAAATCGTGGTGGACTTACTTCCCTACGATGCTGGGACAGAAGACGGAAATCGATTCGATATTGAGAATCCTGCCACCAGTCCACATGAAACGATCGAGCGACTTGATACGAACGCGGATTCGGTCCTATTTGAATCGGGAGCGTTTGGAACGTTTCGTCTTGAATTGTTGCCACTGTGTGATCTGAACTTCGACCAACTATGCGACGCAGCCGATTTAAGTACGGTCGATGGGCTGTACAGCGTCGGTGACTTGAACCCTGGCGTAGATGTCGTTAACGGTGAGAATTCACAGTTTGACCTCAACGCGGACAATCGGGTCGATACGGCCGACCTTGATTTTTGGTTAGCAAACGCGGCACAGCAGAATGGATTTGCGGAACCCTATCTTGTGGGCGATACGAATCTGAACGATCACGTTGGGTTCGGTGACTTCGCAGTGCTCTCAACGTTTTTTGGTGAAGGTCGCGAATGGACCGAGGGCAACTATGACGGGACTGGCGTATCAGACTTCTCTGATTTCTTGTCGCTTTCGCGAAACTTCGGGCTGGCCATTCAGCGGCAGTCGGAACCGGCCAGCGTACCGGAACCCGCAACCGGACATATGTGTCTGGTCGCCATGTTGGGGATTCTCATGATCCGTCGTCGATTGCGAACGGAATAACCGATACGACCTGCAAGTCAGTCGAGGACTGGGCAGGTCGTGCATGAGCCAAATCCAATGCCGTTGATGATGGTTTGACGTAGGCTTTTTCAAGCAAGAAATATTTCGTTTCTTGGTTGGAGGAGTCGTTATGCACGTTCGTATCGCAGCTATTGCTACCCTTGTCGTTGCCATCGCAGCGATCTACTTCGGCAGCCCGTGGACCGAGCCACCGATTGGGTCACCGTCGCTTCGAAACGTGACCGAGTATTCGACGGAACCAATCGACGCGAACGCGATCAAACCGGTTCGCGAGACGCTCGTCAAGCTCGTCAACTATGGTGAGTCCTCCCAACATGTGCTGAGCGGTCAAAGTGCAGGTCACATCGCTGGCAACGATCTGACTCAAATGCACTATCGTACGTGGGTTCGGCTAACTAAGTTCCGTGATCAGCCCGCTCCCGCCGTTATGTCGTTCGACATGGGGCTTAGTGAGTTCCCAAGAAACACAGCAGTTGTTCGGGAGCTTGCAAAGAAACACGTTGAAGCAGGCGGAATAGTGACAGTCTCTATGCATCCGTCCAATCCGTGGACGGACGGCCCGTACGACGAAATGACGCACGGTTCGTTCGAAGACCTAGTGACTTCTGGAAAGCTTGCGAACAAACGATATTTGAAGTCGTTAGATCAAGCCGCGAAAGTCCTAAGTGATCTGCAAGAGCAGGGAACCCCCGTACTTTGGCGACCGTTGCACGAAGCTAACGGCGATTGGTTTTGGTGGTGTGCTGGCGGAAGCGACGCGGCGTTGACTCCCAGGCAATACAAGGAGCTTTGGAACTTTACGTACGAGTATCTGCAAACGAAGCACAAGCTGCACAATTTACTTTGGGTGTATTGTGCGAATGCAAAAACGTATCCTCAGATCCTGCCATTGCAAGAGCTTTATCCCGGCGACAAGACCGTCGACATCGTCGGACTTGATTACTACGGTCCGGACATCAAGGAATTGAACAAAGAAGGCTGCTACGATGCTGCGGTTGCCACAGGCAAGATCGTTGCGCTTTGCGAATTCGGCTCGAAGCCAATGGACGGATCACTCAATGCGAAACGATGGGTGTCCGACATGCAGAAGCATTTTCCACGCATTTCGTATTTCGTTTTTTGGCACAGTTGGAAAAACAGCCTCGTGGCGCTGGCTGATTTGGATGAAGTGGAAGAAATTGCGAAAGGCGACTACGTTCACTACCTCGAAGACCAATAGTCAAATCAATTCGGCTTCCGACCGTCGCGGAGGCCAAATGGTTAGTGAGCGAACTATTACTCGCCTTCGGGTTTCGAAATATCGATGTCCAAGAAGGTATCGACGTCGATCGTACGAATGATCTTTGACTTGCGGACGCCAAATTTGCCCTTCAACAAGTCCTTTTCATCCTGCAGCTGATAAACCGTCAATAGATACTCACCGGGTTCGATGCCTTGCGAGATCTCGAACGTCCCTTCTTCACCGACCCAAGCTTGCGTGGTTTCCTCAATCGGTTTTCCGTCCACGATAGGATGGAAGCCGATCACAATGCGACCGGTTCCATTCATTCGTCCTGCGACTTCTAAGATTTCCCCGTCGTTTGACAACGTACCGGCGATCTTTACCGCGTTAGGTAACTCGTAGGTTTCTTTCTGGCAGCCGATGAAGGAACCGCAAATCGCAATGAGCAAAACGAGTCGAACGAACATTTCAATCCTATGCAAATGGTGTTAGGTACCGATGCCTAACTCGCCGTTGAACCCGGGCCCAAAAATGGGACGGGGCGCGATGACGAATCAATGGCTTGGCTCGACTACGACGAAACAGCTTTGGTTTGGCTTACTGTTCCTGAGCGACGCGTCCGTCGTTTCGAACGCCCATCATTTTGAACGTTTCCGAATTGACATCAAATCCCAAGAATCGTACGGAACCATCGGCGAATGCCGCATTCATTCCGGCAGTATGGGACGACCCAAATCGGTCATCTCCTGGATCGGGTGGCGCGGCCTGAGTGAAATCAGGTAATGGTGCCCGACCGACGTAACGCATCGTGTCGTGATTCCAGGCAGTGGTGTAGCCTTCGTTGTCGTTAGCTACGAGCGTTCCCAGCAATGCGATGTTCATGCGTTTCTCGGACACCAACAACGTCTTTGAAGTACCATCGCTGATCTTGCCAATCGAAACAGGTTTTTTCCAATTGTTCTCGACCGCATCTCTTTCACTTAAAAACGATCGCGTGACAGCTCCTAAACCACCTTCGTTTCTATCAAGTGAACTGCCGTTGATAGAAAGGGCAACGTCGTGCGCGGCTGCGGCGTAGTCGTTCTTTGCCAGTTTGATCTGGCCGGACGCTGTTTCTGGGAACTGCAACCAATCGCCAGTTTCGATCACTTCTGGTTCACGTCGCGTTGGGCAGAACATATAGCTGATCGGGGCACCTCGAGCGAAAACGGACTTCTCCAAGTTCGTCGTTCCAGTACCGCCTTCCCAAACGGCGCTTTCTTCTGTGTAGGGTAGAATTTGAAAAGCCCAACTGCCGTGTTGCGCGCCACCGACAACGGGATTGCCCGCGCCGTCGTAGGTCATTTGCCATTGGTAGTTATGGCCACCTGCGCTCGGGAAGTACTCGATCGCACTGTGGTGGTTTTGAAAGGCTAAGCCAATCTGTTTGAGATGGTTACTACATTGCGTTCTTCGAGCCGCTTCGCGTGCTGCTTGAACCGCAGGCAATAGTAACGTCACTAGCATCGCAATGATGGCGATGACAACTAAGAGCTCGACGAGCGTAAATCCACGCTTGTTCTTCATCCCAGACTCCCGCAACTTTAAAGGTACCCCAGACGTTTAGTTTATCGGGGTTTGCAGTGTCGCGGAATTCAAATTCGTGAACTTTCGCCAGAAACGAACGTATTTTCACCCCGGCTCTCGGAGAACCGCGTTAATTTGTGCTATTGGATACGAACATTCTGGGGAATGCCCTATGCAAGTCAATCTGCCGCGTTAAACCCGCACTACACATTTCTACCGTGATTTGACGTCGTTCGGGCGGGTTGCGACGCCGAGTGACTGCAGAAAGACGTCGGTGTGATCGGCAACGTGGACGTGAGTGGGTTGCTCGTATTGAAACTGAGTAGGATCGAGCGCACCGCCAATGCGAACTTCAAAAAACTCTGTGGTAACAACCGGCGTCAGAACGAGTTGCTTGTCTTTCTGTTCCCACTTTTGATACGTCACGCGATAGGGGAAGAAATCCGATTGTCCAATGACCAGCTCAACTTGGTGAGGCAAATGCGAGGGAAGTTTCTCGAGCACAATCTTGTTGTCGACGACAGCGTTCGGTGCCGTGTTGGCCAGGCTCTCCGCTCGCCAGACGCCGGTCACCGACCAAACGTTTACGTTCACACCCTCTTTCGAGCCCACTGTTCCACTTCGAACGGCGGTTGTGTCGAAATCGAAATTCGTCGCTAGTTGGGTAACCAAACGGGGCAAACCACCACTCGCGAGATTCGACGATGTCATAGAGAGCGGCGCGGGATTTTGCTTCAGCGTTTTTGCAACGCGTTTTAGATCGACTTGGTTGACTCGCTCGTTCTCGCCGATTCGCCAGTGCTCCCACAGACTGCTGCCGTCGCAAATGTGCTTGATACTGGTTGTCTGCTGGCCCGCCTGAATGGCAAGCTCCATGCGAAGCAACAAACCTGTGGTTGAATCCAATTGTGCGTAGCTTCCAGAGCCAACTAATGGCTGTCCAAGCAAATCGGTCCGGACGCGGATCTTCGATTCGATGGTTGCGTACCCGTCTAGACGACGCACGCTTTCTTGCACCAGTGCTTGTCCGGAAACGTTTTGCGATGCCTCGCCAGCAGTGTTCGCCGCAGGCTGTGCAGTGGGCGATTGAGCAAAAACAGTCGCGTCGAAATTGCTGAGCGCTAGAACTGACAGCAGCGCGATTTTGGGGTAGATGACGTTCATTTTCGGGATTTACCGGTTTTGCCAAAGAATCCGCTAGTAACGATCCGACGAATACCACTGACGTGTTTTGCCAAGTCTTGGCGTCCGCGCACATCGTTCACGGATGAGCGATTACTCGATCGGAACATTGGGCTCTGAAAGGAGTCGGCTCACGGATGAGCCTTCTGACAGAGTGCGGATTCTAGACGGAAGCCTTGGTGCAGGTCCATTTCAGATTAACGGCCAATAATTGGCCACGTTTTGAATACACAATCTGCTAGCCGAGGGGCAAACACAACAAACAACCGTTTCGTATTTGGGGGGAATCCAATGAAACTGCGTTTAATCTTCAGCTGTTGTATGGCTGCGATCGTAGCAGCATCGACAGGCTGCGGAATCATGGGTGGAGGAGGAGCCAAGGGTGGCTACAACCTTCCGCCCGCGAGCCGACTAATGGAACCTGGTCCTGGCGTAGGTGGTCCTGGACCTGGTGTGATGAACATGCCAGCACCTGGCATTCAACAAGCTTCGTTTGCCGCGCCTGTCGTTGGCGGAGGAGGCATCGGCGGGGGAGGTATTGGTGGCGTTGGCGGAATGATGAGCGCTACCGAAGTGCAAGTCTTGTTCGCACGTCCAGAAGCCATGCAAGTGAGC
>CAYNJG010000323.1:0-6972 GCA_964397295.1 uncultured Pirellulaceae bacterium | reverse complement strand
TCCAGCAGTTCAGTGAACTGACCGAAAGTTTGGACGCTACGGTTGCCGACGGAATTAACAGCGTGGAGTCAGCTAAGCAGTTTTTCACTGATCTCGAAAAATTGAATTCTGCAGTGAATCAGGCGGTAGTGAATCGAGAAATAGAACCTTCGAACTACGCAACGGCAAGACGCTTTGTTACCGGGTTAGCCAACGAAGTTCGTGCAACTGATTTTGGCGACGTAGTTCATCGAGTTTAAATACTTGCCAATCTCGCACTTCGTTTCCGTCGCTTGGCGATGTCTTGGTTGAGCCGGAAACTCTGACGAATCTATCGTAAGAAACATCAGCGTGGCACCGATGAACAACGACATCGGTCAGCGATCCGGTAAACGTCGAGCGATCGGTGGTCGCTGTTACGTGCGTCGCGTTCTCTCCATGGCGACTTTGACAGCGACTCGCTTCAACGCAAATCAAATCGTTTTACCAACGATTGCTGGGCCAAGGGAAAGAAGGTCGCTCTGACTTCAGCGATGCGCAAATTGCACCGGAGCGACGACGAACGCGCGAGTTCTGGACTTCGAAAATAAAGCTGTAAGCGGATACAATATTGAAATACAGCTAAACGTTCGTGAAAGCTTGGTCGGTGGAGATGTGAACGGAGATGGTGTGTTGAACACAGTAAATTGGCTGTCTCACCTCATTAAGCCGGAGGCCGCCGGACGGCAGTTGGAAGCTGATATTTCAAACCACATCCCCTAGGCAAAGGAGTCTTTAGATGAAACGAGTTCTCGTAGCGGCCACTTGTATGTCAACGTTGTTCGCATTAGTAGCCGTGCAGGCACAGAATACGGAGCCCTCAAATGATGCAAGGCTTGACGCACGAAGTAGAGCCGTGTACCGATCGAATCTTGCCTTACTTGCAAGGAGGCATGCGATTCTACTAAGTAGGCTCATGTCGGAAGAAGATCGAGTCGCCACAGAGGCGGCAAACTTACTCGCAGATGCAAAAGTTCGGGTTCCTAAAGAAGCAAGTGACCTAGCAGGCAAAAAATTGTTCGCTGACCATGGTTTTGAGAGTAACTCCAATCGCTATGTCATTGGGCTATTTACCATCGGGGGGAAGATAGACGAATTCTGTGAACGCGGGGATCGGATTTGGAGAGTAGCATTTACGCGGCACGCGGAAGTTGTTGCCGAATTGTGGGTCAATGCCTCGACGGGTAAAACTAGATGGTCATTCGATCTTCTGGATGAATTGTGAATGGATTTCGTAAGTTACTTCTGGAGGTCGATGGATTTCATTCACGACTCAACTCGCCACGGAGGCGTTCAAGAGCTTTGTGGTGCTTGATGAGTTCACGCGAGATGTCATTCGCTGGAAGTTGACCGCAGCATCACTTCGGACCGAGTGCTGGATGTGCTTGTGCAATTGTTCGTCGATCGTGGCGTGCCGAAGCATCTTCGCTGTGACAATGGTCCAGAATTCATTGCGAAATTGTTACGGGAACACCGACATCGAAACGCTGTACACGAACCTGGCTCGTCATGGGAAAACGGCTACGTGGAATCGTTCAACAGTCGACTCCGAGATGAGTTGTTGAACGTTGAAGAGTTCGAAGGCTTGGCAGAAGCGAGATGGCACCTGGAGCGGTATCGCAAGGCGTCCTCACAGTTCGTTGGACTATCAAACCCCGACTGAGTTCGCGGTGTGCCACTTCCGCTTCGGTACACGTCCCAATCGTGTTCGGCAAGAGATTGTAGGTTGTCGATGGATTTGGATTTTCGGTGCTCTGCACTGTGTTGTTGCGTAGAACCAGACGCAGCATTTGCCGCGACGGACGAGAAAGCAAGAAGTTTGCCCGCGAAGCTCAGTCTTGTTTTTTGCGTCGGTTCAGATGTGCCAACAGTTCTTCATCGTCGGCCATTCCACAGAAGTACCAACAGATCATCTCGTAGGTTCGCAGCGTTGGTTTCCGTCCCGTCCACAAGCTAATCGGCATGCAAGCGATAATCGCGCACTTTGGCTGCGATAGCCCTGGCGGACACGGCAAGGGTGATGGCCTTCGCCAGTCGTTTGGTAGTGGGCATCGTATCTTTGAATATGCGTGAGTCCAAGCCATTGGCCAAAGCGACTCTTTTCATGCCGCACAGATCGTGAAGTAACGTAGAGTTGGTCAGCGGGTGGCAAGCAGGTGAAATATGCAAACTCCAACTAAGACTAGTCTGGGCAAACGTAGCCACGACGAAGTGGCTGGCGACCGATCTAGCTGCGAAAATGCACCGATTTATGCTGATGGTCCTCTCTCATTTGAGGACTACCGGCAGGCGATGGTGAGAGCCGGTCACAGGGGTAACCTGGTTGCGACCACAATCGTCGCCTTACTAGGAATGTACATAGCGCACGTGGTCCAGGCGGACCTAATCGACGGGTGTGTTTTTGTGTTGGTCCCTGTCGCACTACATCTAGTCGTCGGCCGTCTTTTTTCCACCAGTCGGCTACGAAACAAGTATTGCAAGGAGCCAGCAATCTTGTGTTGGCAAATTCTGGACGCCGGCATTAAGCAAACGTGGACAACTGGCGAATGGGTAGTCTTGCCTTTCCAGCGAGTTACGGGTGTCGATACAACAAAGCGATTTGCTGTCCTACGTTCATCACCTAACAACTACGTAGTTCCTAAGGCCGCCTTCGCAACTGAGAACGACTGGAAGGTCTTCATGCAGTTGCTGACCGACGAAAGCGCAAAACTGCCAGTACGGGAACCAATACAAGGCGAGGTGATCCTTCGCGGACCAGTCACCAAAGCGGAAGCCGATCTGATGGTCGCAATAGCCCGCCAACAGATGGGGATCTTCGGCAATGGCGGTCTTTTGCTAATTTCCATGTTGCTGTCAGCAATGGGCTTGGCCGTTCCAATACAAAATCTCTTCCGCGGCGGCCCTTCGTCATCAGCTTTTGTAGGCGCCCTCATTTGTGTTCTCTGTCTCTTTGCTGGCATGATTCTGTTCGCTTTTTGGAGTCGAATACCGGAGTTGATTAGAGGTCAGCTAAGCACCTTCAGCGAATGGAGCATAAGTCAGACTGGCGTTGTGGTTCAGCGCAACGGAGTTTCATCAGGTATTCCCTGGAATTCAATCATTGTTGAAGAAATTCGAGATGAAGGGCTGCTGCTGCGAAGGATTGACGGCAGTGAGATCTTGTTGCCACGTAGTTGCTTTCTTGATGAACATGAATGGAGACTTGCGTTGGGCTACGCTGAAAAATCAACAGAATAGTCAGGCGACATTTAGAGAAGACGCTCGAAACCTGTTCCGTTTAGGCTTCTACGCTTAATCTTCAGCCGTTCACGAACAGTTGGATCACCCGTTTAGCTTTGCCTATGAGAAAGCATCGACGTCGCTTATCCCAATTGTTAGAACTTTAAGTGTCTGTTCTACAAACGATGGTCGCACTAAACCACGCTTGGGTTAGCGCAGCAAACTCTTCATCGCACTGCTTTTCGCCAGGTCTCGGGGTGTTTTTCCCTTGGTGTCCCTTGCCTGCTTCGATGCTCCGCTGTCGATCAAAAATTTGGCGAGCTCGACGCGGTCGTAGTATGCCGCATCATGAAGGGGCGTTTTGCCTTTGACGTCAGCGACTTCGAGTTTTGCGCCGCGCTGAACTAGCAGCTTTGCAATCTCTGTTTGCTCCCAAAAGGCGGCGGCGTGCAGTGGAGTTTGCCCTCGCGCACCCGTTCTGCTGCTTTTCTTGGGGATATTGATGTCCGCTCCGGCGTCGAGCAACGACTTGACGATTTCGACGTTTCCAGTGGATACAGCGAAGATCAAAGCGGGATAGCCATCGGCGCGACGCGCGTTCGCCTGTGACGGGTCTGTCTTTAGCAGCGTGTTGACAAGTGCTACGTCTTGAAAAGCGACGGCGGAAAACAAATCCCAAGCCACACCTGATGCATGC
Source organism: uncultured Pirellulaceae bacterium (assembly GCA_964397295.1). GTDB lineage: Bacteria > Planctomycetota > Planctomycetia > Pirellulales > Pirellulaceae > CAYNJG01. Next base: position 3,038 of record CAYNJG010000323.1, on the reverse strand, counting down.
AGGTAGTCTGCGGTTTTGGCAAGTTCCTTCCGTTCGTCGTCATGATTCGGATGAACACTTTTGGAAACCAGTTGAATGAGCGTCTCTCCCTGGCGTGACGTTGTAAGAGGATCCGCACCGGCGGCGGTCAGTGCCTTCATTACGCCAAAGTAATCTGTAGACAACCAACCCGAAAACGACCGACTGCCGGAGCGATTCGCGGCATGGCTCAGTGCTTGATCGAGCACACCGCCGGTGGACTTTAGTTTCGCCAAGTATTTCGGGTGCGAAAGCAGTGCCTTTGCGTTTTCTGCTTGGCCAAATACGGCGGCAACGTCGAGGGCGCTCTGCCTTTGCTGACCTTCTGCTAGATCAACCCGCGTGTCCGGGAGCAGCGGCACGCCAGCGTCAATCAGCAGCGTGATGGTTTCCGGATTGCCATCTCGCGCGGCAAAATGCAAGGCGGTCGGTTTGGTGCCGATGACCCGTCTCCCCGATGATCCGCCAATCCAATAGATCGGCGATTGCAAATCGACACCGTTGTCGATCAAGAGTTTGACGACTTTCGGATAAGGCAACGCGGAGATAATAATCGGATAACCTTCACGATGAACGTTTACGTCAACCTGATGTTCTTTGATCAGGTATTCACAGATTTCGTAGGCCCCGGCGTGAGCGGCTTCACGCAGCGGTACGAAGTATTTGAACTTGTGCGCGAACTTCGGGCTGGCGTCGATGATTTGCTTCACTCGTTCCGTGCGCTGCAGACGTATCGCCGTAATCAAATCCAAATCGGTTTTGTCTTTGAAATGGAGGTTAAGCACATCTCGATAACGCTGCTTTTCATGCGATCTGACTCGCCCACCGCCAACCCCAAGCCGTTCAACAAGAGCCTGGAAGGGCGTTGCTCCAGCCGAAACCAAACTCAGATCGGGCTTCCTTTTCAAGAGCAAGTCAACAACGCCGTGATCTTTCGCAAGATGGAGCGGCGTCGCCTGAAGGTAGCCCAGCGCGTTGACGTCGGCGTTATTATCAAGCAGCCACTTCACCGCGTCGACATGTCCCCACTGCGCTGCAATGTGCAGCGGCGTTTGCTGGGACCGGTCGCGTTGATGAATCCAATCCGGGTTTTTCTTCAACATGGCAACAGCTTCGTTCGGCTTGCCTGTCTTCAACAGCGAATGAACTGCTGGGTTGGCTGCCTGACTGTCAACGTTGACGCTAAGGACTATCCATGTCAGAACGAACGCGAAGAACTTGAATCGCATCGACTCACCTTAGAACTTAGGATGTGGATTCACGAAAATTGTATTCTATTCGTTTCCAAGATCAGCAGCACCGAGTGCCACTCTAATCGGTGCCGAAGCGCGATAACGTGTCGATGGAACATCCGTTGCGAGTTTTATTTTACGGATGAAAAGGTGGAATCTCCTGCTGTTGTTTGCCGCTACCAACGTCGCGGACGAATTCCGTTACGCGATTCGTGATCCGAGAAACCATCTCCTCGCCTACTTCTCTTGTTGCGAGCTGAGGAGACGTATCGGTTTGGTCGGTCATTGCGTCCGTCCGTACGTTCTCCGGGAATTCGGCCAGCGCGATGGCGGTCTCGAATTCCTGCGCGTGTCCGGGTAAGTCCTGTGGCAGGCGCTTTTGACCATTTAACAACATTGCATCTTCCTGGGTGAGCACGTCCCAATAGCTGAGGAAATGGAGGTTGATCTGAAACTCACGAAGAAACTGATCCCAATTCGAGCGGCATGGCACGATGTTTCCACCGTGCCCATTGAGCACAACGACGTTTGTAAAGCCTGCCATCGCAACGCTGCGGATCAGATCGTTCAGCACCAAAAGAAATGTGCCGGGACGCAATGTCAGAGTGCCGGCATGGTTCATGTGGTGTTCGCTGATCCCAGCCATGACGCCTTGTGCGACGACCACATGCGGCGAAAGATTCGTTGCCACTCGTTCGGCGACCACGTTTACACTGCGCCAGTCGTGTTCCATCTCAAGGTGCTCGAGGTGTTGTTCGATTGCGGCGATGGGAATGATACAGGTATGAAGTTCGCCAGATTTCATTCTCTGGCGGAACTCGCGACGCGTATGTTTCCCAAGTAGGATCGGTGCGCTCATGTTAAGTACGTTGGTAATTCGCTGTTGGAGGTCATCGTCGAGAGGTTTGTTAGTTCATTGTCTCATAAAACGACGTTATGATGTTCTCGTTCAAGAACCACAGCTTCGTGTTCTGTTGGGAGTAGCATGATGACGATTAAGCGCAGAGATTTTTTGGGTGCATCCGCCGCCCTTGGTACAAGTGGCTTGCTTGGTGCGGCCGCGTTCGCAGCGACAGGCGATGAACGGCCGCGGAAGGTTGCATTTCTGGGGACCGAGGTTCGTCGCCACTCGCACGCTCAGCACTTTCTTGATCGGTTGACGGACGGTTACGCGTGGGCTGGGAAATGGGTCAAGCCACGTGTCGAAGTCGCGTCTGTTTATATCGATCAGTTTCCCGAGGCCGATCTGGCTCGGAGTCGAATCCGCAAACATGGGCTCAAACAATTCGAGACGATCAAGGATGCTCTGACGCTTGGCGGTGACAAGCTGGCAGTTGACGGAGTTGTGATCATTGCGGAGCACGGCAAGTATCCGCAAAACGAAAAAGGACAGAAGCGGTATCCTCGCTACGACTGGTTCAAGCAAGTCGTGGAGGTGTTTGAGCGAGGCGTTTCGGTACCGGTGTTCAATGACAAACATCTCTCGACGAAGTGGGACGAATGTGCCGAGATGGTGGCGGATTCTCGACGGCTAGGATTTGAGTTTCTGGCGGGATCGTCATTGCCGGTTACCGTCCGCTTTCCGTCGATCGACATGCCCTACGATGCGGATCTGAAAGAGAGTGTTTGCGTCGCCTATGGCGGCGTCGATAGCTATGACATCCACGCTCTAGAGACAGCCCAGTGCATGTCCGAGCGCCGCCGAGGCGGTGAAGCTGGGGTGAAGAGTGTGCACGCGATGCGCGGTAAGAAAGTTTGGGATCAATTGGACGCCGAAGATCGCGAAGC
>CAYNJG010000322.1:0-7005 GCA_964397295.1 uncultured Pirellulaceae bacterium | reverse complement strand
GTTGGAGCTCGCGGCAGCATCTTCGACCGACTCGATGTAGCCATCAACGTATCGTCGCTGCTCGGTATTCAAGTCCTCGGGATCAACGTACGCACTGCCGCGGTCATTTTTCCAAATGAAGCCGCCTTCGACGTCTGTTGCGCCGACTCCGGTAGTTAGCGGCTCAACATCGACGCGATCATCGTCGGCTTTGATTACTTCGGTGATGGCATAGACACCGAAGTACTGACCATTGAAGTATGCTTCCACCCACCGCGTTCGTGTTGCGTATCTGCCGATCTGGTTGCTAAGGTCGAACATCAGCGGATTGGAAATCAACGCCCGATCGAATTGGCTGGGCCCATAAAAAATCCAGTCGGACTCGGACGGCATGCCCAACACAGGTAGCTTGCGATCTTCGCCACTTTCGTCTCGGAATTCGACACGGTATTGTTTCTTCGAGAACCCTGACGAGCTCGAACCGCGAATTCTCACACCGGCTCGCGTTGTTAAATCAAACGTGTCGGTTGGTGAGCTAACGCCATCTGTACCCGGTTCGATAATCGCAACGAAATCGTCACCAAACGAACTCGAGGAAATCGAATCGCCGAACGTATCGACGATCAAGATAGGCAGATGTGTTTCATCATTTGCAACGGAGTTAGTGAGCCTGATGTACGCTTCGCTTACGATGACGCTTGACTCGCCATTGGCGGATACCGAAATCGCTCGCAAGTTGGTTGTTCTGGTGAACGAAAGCGGTCCGGTGTACAGCGTCGACGAGGCCGTCGGAGCTCGCTCGTTCGTCGTGTAATAGATTTCGTGCGAGGGATCGGCGGCAACGATTTCGACTTCAACGGCTCCGGTGAATGTTTGACTTGGCAAGCTAATCGTTGGTGCTTGCGGCGCTTCGGTCGAGTTGGCTTCGCCCGGAGTCGGCACGGCGAAATATCTCTCGTCGTTATTTCCGGTGACACCGTACGACACGTTTTCGAACTGACCAGGCAGATCTTGATAAGAGAAATCGGATGTGCCTTCAGGTCCTACGAGTGCGAGCTCTGAACCAGCGACCGTGTTCAACCTGAAGTTGGTATGTAGGTATCCGTTCTCGTCCAAGTTAGGATCTGAAGTATTGAAGCCCGACGCGAATACGACGAGGTAGCCGTTTGGCGGAATGGACGTGCCAGTAGGGAATTCCCACTGGTTTGGTGAACTCAAATCGTCCGTTAGCGAGAACCCGTCTAGGTGTGCGGTGACCGGCTCCGTATTCCGAATCTCGATCCAATCTGGCGTCAGGTTGTCGCCAACGAAAGACTGCGAGCTGTCGTTCCGTAGACGCGTCGTTAACGCGGTGTTGTCTGCGACGAATTCGCTAATCACCAGCGATGCGATTTCGAGTGTAGCGAACTGTTGGGTTTGACCCCAGCTGGTGCCGAAATCGTTCTGTGCACGAACTGTGTAAAAGTAGTCCGTCAGTTCGGACAAGCCGACTGGTGCGAACTGGAAGGCTCCACTTTGCACGCCGAGGTCGGCAGAAGCTTGCCAAGCGTCTGGATTTGATCCGCCGTCGGTTGTGCCGTAGAAGATGGTCACGACAGGCGCGTCATTGCCAGTGAAATCAATTTGGCCTCGCAGCGACGCGCTGACACCACCGATATCCGACGCGGGCAAGGTGCTGACCTCGGGCGCGGTTGCGGTAAGGGTTTGGAAGCTGCTGGTCTCGTCAGCCCAGTCGGAACCAAGTGCGTGCGTCGCGAAGCTGCGGTAGAAGTACGTCGTGTCCGGCTGAAGCGGACTGATGACTTCCGATAGATTTCTGCCAGCGGGTGCAACAATTGAGTTTTGCCATGCGGTTGGGTCTGTGCCACCATCGGTCGTGCCGTAGTAGAATGTCGATGTAGGAAGCTGTCCGCCTGTTGTCGTGATCGAACCATTCAAGACGGCCGACGTTGCAGTGACCTCCGTTGCCGGTGCGTTTTCGATTTCTGGCGGACCTAGAGGCACCTGCTCGATTAATCGGAATGCCGAAATCCCGTAGCCTTTGTTTCCGTCAGGATCGTTGCCCTGTGGCACGTCGATTGGGCCAAAGTACTGCGATTGAACGACTGAAAACTCGCCGTCATCACCCGGGTCAATGTTCGTCCATTGGACGATGTGTCCTTGATCGGATTGGGTGTTGTCGCCGAACCAAATGGCGATCTGGTTGTCGGCGAGTCCTTCGCGATAGAGGCCGGGTTCATCGACGTGCTCGCTGTCAAACGACTCGGCACCCTGAATCTCAACAAGCGTCCATCGATTCCAATAGTTTGAGTTTCCGCGGACACCAACTCCTGCGAAATCGTAAAGCGCGCCAGAATCAAGGTTCTCGAATGTATACGTGTAGGAGTCATCGTCACTAAGTTCGACGGTTCGACGATCGTCTCCGTCGAAGTCAATGAATTCGCTGAAGATCTCGCCTGCGGGGCTGTTCGGATTTGGCGAAGTGCCTTGGCCACCAAACGAAATCCCCACGCTGCTGACACTGACTCTCGCGTCCGTTTCAAGCCCAGATTCGATGTCGATCAACGGACCTGCCGAGTCAGTTTCCGCACGATCGCCATATCGTGTGACATTGGGATGCGAGTCTGGTCCGTTGTACAACGCGCTGTATGCCGTGAAGCCAGTCAGAAGATGCCGATTCTCTAGTAGCTCAAAATTCCGACGCCGTGCCTGCTTCTTCCGTATGTTCATTTAGATACGATCGCTGGTTAGCGATCCCCGTTCCGCTGGCCACAATATACTGATGCACTCTCCATAGAGCCTATTAGTATTCGTCGAAATAGGCAATGAAAAACGAACGCAAACGCATCAAAGTTCGGTTAGACGAACAACATTGTTGACGATGTGCCGCCAGCATTCGACGCTCGCAAGTCATCGTGAATCCCTGCTAGCGGTAAAGCATCCCCTTGCGCGCGAATGGGGCTAGAGAAACAGCTCGAACGTTTTTTCGGCGATCATTGTTCCTTCTAATTCCAAAGTCATCCGCCAGTCGCCTATCTTGTCATCGACGGGCTCCCAAATTGTATCGCCCAAATAAAAGTTCCAGTCATTGGTCTTTATGTAGACGACGCCATCGAAAGGAGGTCGCTGGTCTCCTTGTTCGTTTCGAATTCCAGGATGGTAAATGCAGTATTCAAGCTGCTTGTTTTTCGCACCTTTGATGTTGACCACAAAGCCAAACTCAACACCCAGTTCGGCGCGGACGCTGGTCGTGAACTCGGCAATACGAGGTAGCTCTTTCGCGTCGGCATCCCACTGTTTGTAGATGCCGTAGCTTTTGATTTTGAATTGTGGTTTTCGTTTTGCCACTTTGTCGCTGGCTCATTTGGGTTTCGAGCAGGTCCTTCTAACACAAGAGAGGATGACGCCGAAGTCCTTTGGGGACTGCACATGTGCTCTTGTTCGCTCGTCAGTCAAACGAGAGGGATGTATGCAAAAAAAAGACGCCTTGGCGAACCAAGGCGTCTTTTGTGTTATTTAAATTATCCGTTTTTACGGACTAGCGACGACGTCGGAAGAAACCGAGTGCCAAACCAGCGAAGCCAAGGAGTGCAAGACTCGAAGGTTCTGGAACTGATTGTGCACCACCAACGGTCTGACCAAAGTTCTGTGAAAGAACTAGGAAGTCAGCGAATTCAACCGTGCCACTGCAATCGACATCACCGAACGAGTGATCTGCAACGTCTTGACCGAAGTTCTGTGAAAGAACTAGGAAGTCAGCGAATTCAACCGTTCCGTTTTCGTCGAGGTCACCAAGCGTGTCGGCATTACAAAGCGAAACTTCGACGCCTACAAGCTGAAGGCCTGCAGCGACGCCCGTGTCGATGTCGTTAGCTTCAACACCAAGGAGTTGAGCTGCGGATACACCAGACTCGTCTGTTCCAATCGATACGCTGACGGCAGTATTGTCGCCACCGCCACGTTCCCACATGATGTGACGAGCTTCGTACTCACCAGCAGCCAGGAACGTTGTACCGAACGTATTCGAGTTGCCAGTGTTGGCATCGAAGTCAAGACACTCGCCGTCTCCGCTAACAGTACGATTACCGTTTTCGTTGAAGACAGTGAAGTCAGCACCCGTGATGCAAAGTTGGCCACCGTCATCGCTATTGAAACCGAAGATGTAGTCTCCGTCTTCTTCGACAACGATTGTGCCAGTCGCTTCAAGTGCAAAGTCGTCCGTTCCAAATCCGTCTAGAGGCTCATCACCCCTGCCAGCGTTGCCAAATGCGACAACGTCGAAAGTACCGGAGTCGATTTCGTCGCCTTCGGCCAATGCCGCTTCGGTATCAGCAAGACTGTTCAGCGCTGCACCGTCTACAGAGTCGACAGTACGAACGGTCCAACCGTCAGGTACGGTTGGTGTTGTGCCTTGAACGCCTGCAGATCCAGCGAAACCGATGGGCGAGAAGTCGCCATCAGCAAATTCTTCGAAGTCACCTTGAGCAGCGAACAATTCGACGAATGCTCCGCCGCCTCGCTCGTACCAGATCAGTTCGATGTCGTGCTCACCAGCATCAAGGTCAATGAAATCAACCCCAGCTACACCAAGGGCGTTACCGGTGTTATTTGGAGCTTCCAAGAAGACCTGGCCATCAATGCTGAGTTGGAATCCGTCGTCACCATCAACACCGAACGTCCAGTCACCTTCTTGACCTTCTGGAATGACAAACGTACCGCGTGCACGGAGGATGAAATCATCGTCGGCAGCGTCTGTGTCACTGAAGAATGGTTGCTTAGGTGCAGTGACGCTGAAGCCACCACCAGTAGCTTGCGGGTCTGCAAAGTTGATCGTTTCAGCGAAGCCATCATGAATGATGTCTGCACACTGAAGATCTGGATTGTCAATTGCTGCGATTGCGTCCGCGAGCGAGTTGATCGTATTGACGTTAGGAGCGTCCGAAGGAATCTGCCATTCTCGGACACTAAAGAAACCCTGACCTGGTGGCGCTTGCTCACCACCTGTGAATGGCGAACACGTGAACTGGTCTGGAGGCGTGGTATCGAGAAAAGCCAGGCCAACGACTGGATCGAACTCGTCGAAGACACCATTGAAAATGTCAACACCGTCGTAGTTCAGTTGAACTTCAGCGATCTGCATGCTGTTCTGGCCGTTACGGTCCTTCAACTCTGGGAAGAGAACCAAGTAGTTGTCGTAGACTTCAGTATTATCAAACATGATCGTTTGAGAATTGACGTCGTCCAAATCGGCTTCGCCACCAGGGTTTCGGCTATCAGGCAATGCGAGATCGCCCTCCGAAATCAGGGTGAAGAGGTCCAACGAAAGAACGTCACCAGGATCAAGTCCGGTAACCACTGTTTCGTCACGTTCAAGTGCAGGAATGTCGCCACTATTGCTACCGAACAGCTGGTACGCGGCGGGATCACGCTGGACAGCATCATTTGCTGTCCAGAAGGTGATGCTAGTTGCTACATCGTCAGCATTGCTGCCTTCGATGGGCTGTACCAAAAATCCAGATGAAACGTTGCTGCCATCTGGATTGAACTCGTCGCCAGCGAAGTTCAGGTACTTTTGACCAAAAGTGTCAATGACTCGAGTCGGATCCTCAGCTCCAGGCCATCGGTTTTCGCCAGTGACCGTCTGATCAAGACCACCGACTTGTAGCTGGAACTGGGCTTGAACGCCCACAGCGTAGGTGAGGACGAGGAATGCTGCAAAGCATCCGCAGAAATTACGACGCATTTAGATTTCCCCCAGAAAATCAAGAAACATAGGTAAGAATTGTTGTCGATTGGCGTCCTAGCGTTTACATATCGCGCCAGTTGCAGCGAATGCATGTATTTTGCGGGCAGCCGTTTAAGAACGAGACTAACCACAGTAACGTAATGCGGCAACCGATCAATTGTCACAATCCGTACCTTTGTTCTGTATGGATGTTCAGGTGCTTTAGCGCCCTCAGGAAATCCCGGATATCGTCTGTGGAATTCGTTTCTGTTGAGTTTTGGAATTAACAAAAGTCACCAATAAAGAATTGTCAGGCACCCAAGAGTGGTTGGATTGATTCCTGAGCGAGCGTGGTGACATCGAAGAGCCGGTTTGTAAACTGTGCTCTCGGTTCTCCTTCTACTTTTTGTATGAGCTCGATATGCCTACTCGCCGGCTGCTCTTGAGTGGTTCCCTGTTGTTTGCCATGTCTTCGCTGGCTAGTTCCGCCGAGGCTGCTTCGCCCAACATCGTTTTGATCCTTGCGGACGATATGGGTTTCGGTGATGTGCAGGCACTCAATCCCGAGTCGAAAATTCCCACACCGAATTTGGATCTGCTCGCGGCCGAAGGCATGACCTTTCGGGACGCCCATTCACCATCGGCCGTTTGTACGCCTACGCGGTACGGGCTTCTGACGGGCCGATACTGTTGGCGTTCGCGTTTGAAGAAGGGCGTGCTGGGCGGTTACAGCAAGCCCCTTTTGGGTGCACAACAAGCCACGATCGCAACGATGTTGAAGAAGAAAGGCTATCGAACGGGGGCTGTTGGGAAATGGCACTTGGGAATGGATATGTCGACGAATTCCGATGACGCGAACACAACAAGATGGGACGGTGATCCCGGGATCGATTTCGCGGGCGTCATTGACGACAGTCCGATTCACCATGGCTTCGATTACTACTTTGGTGTGAGTGCGTCGTTAGACATGGCGCCTTACGTTTATATTCGCAATGACCGTTTCACGAAGCTCCCATCATTGCAACAGCCGAAAAAGGGTTTTCCGCACTTCATACGATCGGGCCCACGTGCCGACGACTTCATCGTTGACGAAGTGCTGGATCGGATCACGGACGAAGCGACGAAATTCATTGCTAGATCAGCTGGCGACACGCCGTTCTTCTTGTACGTTCCCTTCACTGCGCCACACAAGCCGACACAGCCGCACGCTCGATTTCAAGGTAAAACGAAGCTCGGCGAATACGGTGATTTCATTGTCCAAACTGATTGGTCAGTGGGTGAGATCTTGAACTCTATTGATA
>CAYNJG010000321.1:0-7035 GCA_964397295.1 uncultured Pirellulaceae bacterium | reverse complement strand
AACGTAGTTCCCGTGTGTGCCAAGCTCGAATCGGAAATTGCCGAGCTTGATGAAGACGATCGACAAGAGACACTCGAATCACTCGGTTTAAAAGAACCAGCACTCGCAACGCTGGCTCGCGCGGCCTACAAAACGCTGGGTTTGCAGAGCTACTTCACCGCTGGCGAGAAAGAAGTCCGCGCTTGGACAGTCCCCGTTGGAGCCACTGCGCCGCAGGCGGCAGGCGTGATTCACACAGACTTCGAGCGAGGCTTCATTCGTGCGGAAGTCTATTCGTTGGATGATTTGAAGGAGCATGAAAGCGAAAAGAACCTGCGTGCTGCCGGAAAGCTTCGTGTCGAAGGCAAGGAATACGTAATGGCCGACGGTGATATTTGCCACTTCCTGTTCAATGTGTAGCGCGAGCGACCACATTTAGCATCTGGTTAACGAGACCACGAAAGCACCATGATCCGCCTCGACCAATTTCTCAAACTGACCGGGCTTTTTGGAACGGGCGGGCAAGCCAAATTGGCGATCCAAGGCGGCGAGGTCTTCGTGAATGGAGAAGTGGAAACGCGTCGTCGCAAACAACTACAACCTGGCGATCTTGTGGTTTGGGATGGAGAAGAATTCGAAGTGACTTTGGATGAGAAAGCGGACGGTTAATCAATGCGACTGGAATGGAATCGACTTCTTTCCGATTGGCGGACGCCGTACCCAGGGCAAAATCCCGGGCCGTCATCGACCAATGAATTCCGCTCACATTTTCAATCCGACTACGATCGCGTCGTGTTTTCGCAGCCTTTCCGACGTCTTGCCCGCAAAACGCAAGTGCATCCAATGGCGCCGGATGCTGTGCATAATCGCCTCACGCATTCGATTGAAGTCGCCAGCGTTGGGCGATCGTTTGCGAGTCGGCTAGCCGCTTTTTTGAAAGAGCGAGGTGAATTGCCCGACGATCGGTCAGCCTCGGATTTGAGTTGGATTCTAATGTCGGCTTGTGTGACGCACGATATTGGCAATCCACCGTTTGGCCACGCTGGCGAGTATGCGATTCGAGAATGGGCATTGAGCCATGCGGATGAGATCTTTCCGCCGGGCGTGGATATTAGCCACGAATCACGGCAAGACGTGTTGATCTTCGAAGGCAACGCGCAGGGTTTTCGTATTGCATCGCGCGTCGACAACGAGAACGTGGGGCATCTTCGGCTGACGTTTGCCACCCTGGGAGCGATGGTGAAGTACCCGTGGTCTTCGACCGACCCTCGTGCGGATAAAAAGAAGAAGTACAACTGTTTTTCGTCGGAGGCGAAGCTGTTCGAACTTGTATTCGATTCGATGGGATTGCGAAGGCCAGGCGGTGACTTTGCACGGCACCCGCTTTCGTTCTTCTCGGAGGCTGCCGATGACATTTGTTATCGCGTATTAGATCTGGAAGACGCTGCCGAACTTGGAATAGTCACGGAGTCGTACGTGCGCGACGTCTTTCAGCGATTTCTGAGAGATGTACCGAACGACATTCCGCTGTCTCAAATGCGAGGTCGCGTGATTCACCAAATGATTGACGAGTGCTGGGAAATCTTCGTCCGCGACTACGATGCAATCATGAACGGTGATCGACAAAACGATTTGAAAAGCGATTTTGCCGAAGAATTGCAAGCAGGACTTGCCGAAGTCGGCAAAACATACGCGATGATTTTCGCCGAGACGTCCAAGGTGATCGTTGAACTTGGTGCTTACAAGGCGATTGGTAGGATTCTGAAGGCATTGTGCCTGGCCACACACAAGCTTTCGGTTCATCAGGACTTTGGCGAGTTGATGTTCATTTCTCGGCGATGTCTGGAATTGGCTTGGTCAATTGATTTTCTCAAAGCCAACCAGACGCAACCTTACGAATGGTGGTTGCATCAGATTCTTGATTACGTGTCGGGGCTCACCGATAATTACACACGGCAGTTATCTCGCGAGATCGAAGGCATTTAGTTCGTGGCAAAGAGTAAACAACAACCGCGGGTGAGACGACCTTTGTCAACGCGAAAGTTGTGGCTCTTCCGTTTGCTGACGCTTGGGATCGTTTTCTTTTGTATCGAAGTATTCTCGTACATTGGCTTGCGGGCGCTGGAAAAGAAGCTGTCGATGGATCCGATGCGTCATATCACGCCGGACAAAGTCGAATCGTTTCTTGCCAGACGATACGATCCCGATCTTGGTTGGGGACCAACACCCGATACGGTGAATTCGATCGGTGCTCGCAGTAACCATGAGTACGACGACCTCGAGCGTACCGTCAGCGTCTACGGCGATTCGTACGCTCGAGGTGACGGCGTTTCGGTTGAAGATTCTTGGGCGATGCAGTTGGAGCACCGAATCGATTGTGGCGTGCTGAACTTTGGCGTTGGAGGCTACGGAACGGATCAAGCACAGATGCGGATGGAACGAAAATATCCGAGTGCTCGTTCTTCGACGGTCTTGATGTGCATACAAGTCGAAAACGTCATGAGAAATGTCAACATTTATCGAGGCTTTTTCCGACCAGGGTTTGATCCGCCGAAGCCAAGATACATTCCGAAAGGCGACGGACTGGAGGTATTCAATCCGTTTGATTCTCCCGAAGCTGTTCGTGAGATTCTCTTAGAAGACCCGGACAGACTGATCGAATATGGGAAGAAGTACGATGCCTCATGCCGCGAGATGTTGGTCGGTGGAAAGCCATGGCGGATGCATTTTCCGTATACCTACCAGGTCGGTGTAAGGCTGCCGTTCATCTGTCGCCACGTGGGTTATCGAGTGTCAAAACTTGGCCGCCATGTTCATCATTTTGACGAGGGTTCAGAAGGCCTCGACATTATGCAACGCATCATCCTTCGGTTTCTCGACTACGCGGAACAAGAAGGCTTCCAGCCGGCGGTCGTAGTTTTCCCGACCCCGCGAGACGTTTTTCGCCACGTCGCGTACGGAGATGTTCCATACGAGAATCTGACGAAATTTTTGGACCAGACAAACGTGCCTTATTACGATTTGCTCGAAGATCTATCTCAGACCGGCGACCCGCGAGACCTTATGGTCAATCGAGCTCACCACGTTAACGAAAAGGGCAGCATTATCGTGGCGGAAAAAGTGGCGGAATTTCTGCGCTCCGCCGACCTGATTCCCTCGTCACCGGCGGCTTCAGCTTCTAACCAGTAGCTGCTTACTCGATCTCGCCCGTATCTAGTTGGGCCTGACGCTCTTCTTGTTCCGGTAGGAAGTAGAAGCTGCTGGTCAGCGATTCGTCGATTCCGGACAAACGCGACTCCAATGAAGCCTCGTGTGTGAAGATTAGCGATAGTCGTCGACCGGTATCATCGGAAAGGTGGTAGTAGATCCATCGAATAGGCGTCTCGCCGATATCGCCACCAGCAACTACACGAAGCACACGTAGTCCCTGTGAGTTCAGGTTTTCGCTTGCTGTGATGATTCCCGTGGAATTCTTGGCGAGTGCTTTGTCGACGTCGGTTTGAAAACCAGTTAATGTGATTTGCTTTCCGGGTGCCATTCGGTCGAGTCGATCGACTTTACAGGTGGCCAGCAAGTCGTCGCCATCGACAAGTCGCATGACCGTGGATGAACCGATTCGCGAGACCAGATGCCAACGTCGATCGATTGCGGCGCGGTAGAGGTCATCAGATGAAGCAAAGTCGAGTAGCAATTCACCAACGGCGGGTGCTCTGGCTTGTTGGACGACCTGTTTCGTTAGCGCTTCCGATTTGTCGAGACTCTGTCGGGCCGATCGAATTTGTGCCGTAACTTCGAAGCCGGGTGTTGCAAAGCCGATTTCGCGTTTCTCTCGAACCGCGATCGCAAACCAGCTAATCATCTTTGTCTTCCGATCGAAGTGATAACTGCCGGTAACTTCGATGGACGTTTCCGCGCCGTCGGCTTTTCCGTTCACTTCACCGGCCAGTTCAACCTTGACGGTATCTTCCGTGATCTCGTTGACTTGGTTCGTGATTTTGCCGGACGTGGTCTCCGTAAGTCGCAACAATCGAGCCGCGTTCGCGTCTTCGATTTCCCATTCGTCACCTTCGCCTACTTTCGAATTCGTAAGCAGCAATTCCGGGGCAAATGCATTGCCGGGTACATCGATCAACTCGAGTTCGTGCCGCGTAAGGTTGCCGTTCGGTGACCAAAATCGCTTGGTGGGCTGATCGGTATCGGCAAGTAGCATCAATTTCCGTTCGTCGCGCAGCTCGCGATTTTCGTCTTCGTCGTTAATCACCAGATCTGCTTTGGCGTCCCAGTAGTGACGAATGGAGGGCGAATGAATTCCGTTGAGGCCGAGTTCATCGAAGAACAACTCGGCGTTTACCTTCATCGGAATTTTGAGTTGCTTCTCGTTTTTCGTTTCGACGTGCAATGAACCTGCGACATCAACGACTGTCTTTACACGAGCAAATGAGTTCGCGTGCTGGCGAGGTTGCAAAGAAACCTTTTCAGTGGCTTCGGTTGCGTTTGCTAGCCAAAGCGAAGTGAGGAAAAAAACGAAGAAAAACCGCGGCCTTCGAAAGATTTGTGCGTTAGAAACCATGGTGAGAAGCGTCCATAGAGACAGAGCTTTGGTGGTTGTGTTTAGAACATCGCGAGTTGACGAGACGTCACTTTTAAAGCGTATCGACAGGACGTTCGCCAGAGTTCACGTTTCGACAGTCAAGCGCACCCGGACGAACACATTTCGTGAATCTGGTGAAACTCTGTCGTTTACGACGGGTCCGGTTGTGTTATTCGTTGAACTAAATTCGTGAACTTCAGTGTCGACCTAAATGCCTATGGGCAAGACAGTTCGGCAGCTTAGGGCGAGAAATTCAGCAAATACTGCCAAATTGGGGGCAAACATCGCACAACCGAATGCGAATTACATGCGTAGTTTGAGTTAGGATGAGGGGACGTCAAAGTCAAGTACTGGACGAAGCTCATCAAAGCCGGTTGATCACAAAATCAGCTAGCTACATGAAACCGACGGCGGGTCGTCGGCACGGTGGGAAGCTATTTCGGGCGTTACAAGACGCAGGGAGCACTGAAATAGTTTGGAGAAGAAAATATGGCAAAGTCAAAATATCGGAGCGCGATTGTTGAGCAGCTTTTAGATCAACAAAAGCGATTCGCACCAAGAGAACGAAAATTAGAACAGATTGATCGAGCAGAACGTCTGCTTGGTGAAATCGAAGACGACAAGACTTATACGTATGAGTACTTGTGTTTTCGGGTTACGGACTACCGACCGGAATCAAATCCTCAGCTTTCCGTAGTTGGAAAAGAGCTGAAGCATGATCTTCAGTTGTTCGTAGAAGATCTATCAGACGCGGCCGACATTTCGGTGGCGGAGATTCCGCAGCAGGTTCATACCGTTGACGACTTGGCGAAACGATTCAAAGTTTCGACCAAAACCATTTCTCGCTGGCGACGGCAGGGGTTGGTGAGTCGACGTCTGCTGTTCGGCAAGCGAAAGCGTGTCGGTTTTCTCGACAGCAGCGTACAGCGATTCGTGAATCGCTGCGGTGCGAAGATTGAGCGTGGCGAAAAATTTAGCCAGCTAACCGACCAAGAAAAAGGCGAGATCATTCAACGAGCGCGACGTCTGGCTCGAACGGGCGGTTGTCCTTCCGAGATTACGCGTCGCATCGCCGAGCACATGAATCGTAGTGTTGAAACGATTCGCTATACGTTAAAGCAATTTGACCAGCAGCATCCCGATTTAGCGATCTTCCCTGACAAGACAGGGCCGCTGACTAGTGATGTGAAGGTGCGGATCTTCGAGCAGTATCGTCGAGGTGTGTCGGTCGACGACCTATCGAACCGCTTCTGCCGAACACGAACGGCGATCTATCGCGTCATCAATGAAATGCGAGCGACGCGGATCAAAGAGCTTCCGCTGGACTTCATGGATAACGAGTGTTTCCGTGAAGTCGGCATCGAACTTGAGATTCTGGGGCCGATGCCGGAACCGGAAACTCCGCCAAAGAAAGTGCGAGTGCCCAGTGGGTTGCCTCAGTACTTGGCATCGCTCTACGAAGTGCCTCTGTTAAATCGCGAACAAGAGCAGCACTTGTTCCGGAAGTTTAACTTCTTGAAGTGGAAAGCTTCAACATTGCGAGAGGAGCTGGATCCAGCGAAGGCTCGCACTAGTCAGATGGACAAGATCGAGGAGTACTACGGCGAAGCGGTCAAAGTAAAGAACCAAATCGTCCAGGCGAACTTGCGATTGGTGGTTTCGATTGCCAAGCGACACGTTTCGGCGACGGAAGAGTTCTTCGGGCTCGTTAGTGATGGCAATATGTCGCTGATCCGGGCGGTTGAAAAATTTGACTACGCCCGAGGCAATAAGTTCAGCACCTACGCCAGCTGGGCGATCATGAAAAACTTCGCTCGGACGATTCCTACAGAATTCAAGATCCGTGATCGGTTCCGAACTAGCCAAGACGAGATGTTCACGTCGAAAGTGGATACTCGAACGGATCAGTTCGAGCTGGAAAGTGCTCAGCAACTGCGAGAGCACCAGATTAACCGGATTTTGTCCAGTTTGGACGAGCGAGAGCAGAAGATCATCATGGCCCGATTCGGCCTGGATCACAGCAAAGAACCACAGACTTTGAAGGAAGTCGGTGCGGATTTAGGTGTGACGAAAGAGCGAATTCGCCAGATTGAGACTCGTGCGCTCGACAAACTGCGAACGGCGGCCCATGAACATCGCATCGATGTGCCGGATTAATCCGAACGCAGAATTGATCTTGCTGATTTTAGACAAGGCTCGCAGAATGATGCGAGCCTTGTTTGTTTGAGCGTGTCGTGACCTGTGATGCAAAAATGGCGCGAATTTGCGACATTTTCGTGGGCCAGGAAGCCCTTTCCGGTTGGGTGGCAGAACGTCCATTATGTCCGGCGTATTTTCGACCGAAGTGATATTGCAATGGAAGAGTTCTTCGATATAGTTGCCGGTTCTCGATGCACTTGAACTCATCGCTAGCGTAGCTCAATTGGCAGAGCAGCGGTTTTGTAAACCGCAGGTTGTGGGTTCAA
>CAYNJG010000320.1:0-7038 GCA_964397295.1 uncultured Pirellulaceae bacterium | reverse complement strand
CAGGTGTACCGAACAATATATCGCCAGAGTGCGATAACTCTCCGACGACGAATCACACTAACCACTCTCAGGAGACTAGCATGACTGTTGCTCATTCTACGAAACGTCGTAAGACGAGGAAACCACCGAAGCCACGCCGCGACTTCCCTTTCTCCCGATGAGTTTCGCGGATGAGGCGAGCGAATAATCAAACTGGTAAAGGCGGTCGAACCTCTTGAACTTTACCAAGAAGAGCGCGCACAGACGGCGAAGCACATCGACACCCATGCGGTCAATAGAGGATTAGATTCGTAACAACCAACCTGTCCTGGGACTCTGAAATCACAGACTATCGCATGCCACCGCTCCGCGGTTTTTGTCGCGGAGCAACGCCAACATTGGAACTCTACGGCTTTGTCGCGGAGCGACATTTTCTGATAGCCTTGGGTTTTAACCCAAGGTGTATAGCGACCATTTGAAACACAGTCGCGGAGCAACGCCATCCGGATCGAAAGGGCAAAAAGAAAAATGCCTTCAACGCACCATGGCATTTTGTTGCACGTCGTGTACAGCACAAAAACCCGCGCGCCGGTGCTTCACAAGGACTGGCGTGACGAACTCTACTCCGTCATGGGTGGGATCGCCAAAGAACATAAATCGATTCTCCTGCGCAGGATTCGTCCGGCCATTTTTTCGAATCCGCTGCGACTCCGCCAGCGGGACTCGCCGGACGATACGTACAGGCATACACGTCGAGCAAACCGTCTTGGTCGTAGTCCGCAGCTGAGCAGGCGAAACAAAACGTGGCGACTAGTTAGATTGTCGATAGTGGAAATTCGACACCCGACGATTGATACCGTGCTCTTTAGTTGGATAAAGTGTTTGCGATCCTCGATAGTTCGGCGCTACCTTTTGTTCGCTTTTCTTTTTCCCCGTCTTCTTCGCGCCCTTCTTTGTCTTCTTCACACCCTTCTTCGCCGTCTTCTTTTTTACCTCAGGCTCTGGGTCTGGTGCTTTGTGGATACGTCGATACTTCTCGCCTTCACGAACAAAGACATCGAGGCCGTTCGTATTGAACGAAACGGTTCTAATCAGACGCTTACCAATTCTCGCTTGCTTATCGACTCCACAATCTTCCGACGTCTTACAGCGAACAAACGTCACTACAGTCACCTGTTTTTTCGAATTCTCGACAGCTACTTTTTCAACGTTGATACCTGGGCACCAGTGGAACTGCTCGTTCACAGGCTTGAAGCTCATATTAATCGTGGAGCCGTCGACCTCCATCTTCTTCACACCGACCTGTCCGTAGTTGTAGTAAGTTCCTGGCTTCGGTGTTTTTTTACTTTTCGGGGCGTCCTTGTTCACCTGACCAGTTGGCGCAGCTGCGAAAGCGAGTGGTGTCAGGCATAGAAAAACAAAAAGCGATCGTCGCCACATGGTTCACCTCAAAAACAAAGATGGATGTTCTCTGTCGTGGTCGGCAACGATGAGTTTCTCCGAACAGTTACTTTCAACAGAATGCTAGCATTTCAACAAAAGACTAGCGATTAAGAGCAATCGTCGGGTCGCACTGGTCTTGCGGACGCATTGATTCGATCGATGGTGCCAGCGTACCGACGAATCGTATTGCTACCGTGAGAACCAAACGCTTATTATTCGTGAAACTAGTCGACGACTTGGTGGAATGGAGTCCACGGATGCAACTCACACTAACCGAAGTGGCAGCACTTGTCGGTGGTACGGCAAATGGCTCAGACCAACTTATCGTGCGCGGTACGGGGACTATAAGTTCCGCGCGGCAGGGCGAGATCACTTTTGTCGAATCACAAAAGACGCTGAATCGTTTGTCGCATTCTGTGGCTGAAGTCGTCTTGGTGCCGATGGACCTTACCCCTGAGGATCGCGCCTACGTCCAAGTGGAAAACGTGCGAGAAGCCTTTAGCAAGCTCGTCCAACATTTTCATCCGCCTCGTGTATCGAAACGTTTTGGAATTAGTCCACAAGCGACGATTGATGAAACTGCGAAAATCGGCAACGACGTCGATATCCATCCTGGCGCTGTGATCTACGATGACGTCGAACTGGGCGACGGATGCACCATCCACGCTAACGTGACGATCATGTCTGGATGTCGCGTGGCAGAAAATACAACGGTTTTTCCCGGAGCTGTTCTATACGAAGACACTCTGGTTGGCGCTCGCTGCATCTTGCATTCGAACTGTGTGATTGGTGCGTACGGATTTGGTTACGACACCGTCGATGGAACTCATCAACTCGGAGCACAGCTTGGCTATGTTGAGTTGGAATCCGATGTAGAAATTGGTGCCGGAACGACGGTCGATCGCGGTTCCTACGGCGCTACAACGGTCGGCTCCGGAACGAAAGTCGACAACAACGTACAGATCGCGCACAACTGTCGTATCGGCCGCCACAATATCCTCTGCTCTCAAGTGGGCATCGCCGGCAGCAGCAGCACGGGAGACTACGTTGTGATGGCTGGCCAAGTAGGTATTCCCGATCATTGCCACATCGGTGACCAAGTCACCATCGGCGCGAAGTCAGGTGTGATGCGAGACGTACCGAACGGACAGACGATGGTCGGTATTCCAGCAACACCGGAACGAATGCAAATGCAACAGCTCGCGGCGCTCCAACGTTTGCCTGAGATGCGAAAGCAACTTCGTGCACTGATCCGAGTAGTCGAAGGCCTCGTCGCGGACGATCAAAACGAATCTTCCTCCCGTGAGGCTGCGTAGGCACGAACGACTGATGAACTCAACTAACGTCGAAGGACAGCCAATCGGAATTCTCGCCGGTTGGGGAAACTATCCGATCATTGTCGCCAAAGCTCTTCGCGAGCAAGGTGCACAGGTCGTCGGACTAGGCGTAAAGGATCATGTCGATCCGAAGTTCGTCGAACTCTGCGAGCACTATCGACAGATTGGTGTCGCACAGTTGGGCGCGTCGTTACGCTTCTATCGCAAACATGGGGTGACTCGAGCCACCATGGCAGGCAAGTTGCACAAAACGTTAATCTTCGAGAAGTTTCTGTGGCTGAAACATTTGCCAGACTTAGAGTTTGTAAAAGCGTTTTACCCTCACTTCATCACACTCTCGCGAGACCGCAAAGACGACACGATGCTAAGCACGGTCGTCGACGCATTCGCGAAACATGGCATCTGCTTTGGTCCCGCAACCGATTTTGCTCCGGAGTTACTCGTGAAATACGGAATGATTGCTGGGCGACCTCTCAGCCACAGTCAAAAGAAGGATGTCGAATTCGGATGGACATTGGCATCTGAAATGGGGCGGCTTGACGTTGGCCAAACCGTCTGTGTCAAAGGCCGAGCGGTTCTTGCGGTCGAAGCTGTTGAAGGTACCGACGAGTGCATTGCGCGAGCCGGCAAACTATGCCCTGCGGGTAACTTTACGGTAGTGAAGATCGCCAAACCACAACAAGATATGCGATTTGACGTGCCAACAATTGGCCTTGGCACACTTGAGAAAATGCACGCGTCGGGCGGCAAGGTTCTCGCTGTCGAAGCAGACAAAACGATTTTTATCGACCAAGAAGAAGTCCGTCGCGCAGCCAGTCGATACGGCATCACTATCGTCGCCACGACTCTCAACGAGCTGCTGCAACCCACGTCGCAAGCCGCGTGAAAATCGACGAAACGCTTTCTTGTTTCGCGCCGTCCGACAAACGGACTATGATGACGTGAACATTTCTCGCCGAGGCCCAACCATGAACTGCTCCCGCTTTCTCACTGCGCCACTTCTCTGTGTCCTGCTCGTCGCCTCGACATCAACGGTCTCGCAATCGCAAGAGGTAGTAGAAAAGGGCCCGCCGGCTCGCGAGTTTTACAAAGGTCGTAGGATTGCCTACACGATGGGCGTCGGCGGTGCAGAATGGCTCATTCGCAAGAATCGACAGCAAGAAGAAGACTGCGCACTGCTTCTCAAGCAGCTGCAAATCAAACCCGGCATGACCGTCTGTGACATGGGGTGTGGCAATGGCTATTACGCCTTGCAGATGGCAGAATTGGTCGGTGAAAAAGGCTCCGTACTGGCCGTCGATATACAGCGAGGAATGCTCCGGTTGCTTCAAGCTCGCGCTGAAGAAGCCGAAATCGAAAACGTCAAACCAATTCTAAGTACTGTTTCCGACCCGAAGCTGCCCAAGAACAAAGTAGATCTGATATTGCTTGTCGATGTTTATCACGAGTTCTCTCACCCGGAATACATGTTGAAAGCGATGCGCGAGTCACTTTCGAAAGACGGCGTCATTGCACTTGCCGAATATCGCGAAGAAGATCCCGAGGTGCCGATCAAGCCGCTGCACAAAATGAGCAAGAAACAGATCCTTACAGAGTACAACGCCAACGGGCTCAAACTCGTCCGTGAGTTCGATGATTTGCCATGGCAGCATTTGATGTTCTTTGCTCGCGATGACGCAAAGATGCAAAAGGCCGCCGACACAACTACACCGCAAAGCGATCCTGCAACGAAAGAACAGTAAGCTCTGAATCCTGTAGCGCTTCAAGCGCTTTCACGACAGCTTCCGCAGCTTGGATCGTAGTGATACTTGGGACGCCCGCCTGCACCGCAGCCGCTCGAATTTGGCCTTCATCAGTTCTCGCGCCCTTGCCGCTAGGCGTATTGAGAATCAGCGAAACGTCGCCGTCTACCAGATGATCCAGCAAGTTCGGGTGGCCTTGCGCAAGTTTTTTCACTCGCTGCACTTTGATATCTGGCTCTGCCGCTTCGATATCGCGAGCAGTACCGGGTGTTGCCATCAGCTTGAATCCGAGCGCGTCGAGTCGTTTGGCAAGACCCACAATCAAACCCTTGTGCCGTTCAGAAACGCTGAGAAAAATATTGTCGCCAGGATTAGGCAGTACAACGCCTGCAGCGAGCTGCGATTTTGCAAACGCCAACGAATAGTGTTCGCTATTGCCCATGACTTCGCCCGTACTTCGCATTTCCGGACCGAGGACAATATCGACGCCTGCAAACTTTCGGAACGGGAATACGCTTTCTTTCACCGATACGTGAGCAGGGATTGGTTCGCGGTCCACGCCTAACTCGGCTAGTTTTGCACCAGCCATGACCTTCGCAGCAATCTTGGCCACTGGCATGCCCGTCGCCTTTGCGACAAACGGCACCGTCCGACTAGCTCGCGGATTCACTTCGATCACGTACAGCTGCTCACGGCCGTCCTCACGTTTGATCGCAAATTGGATGTTCATCAACCCAATAACGCCCAAGTGCTTCGCCAACCTGTGCGTGGCGTCGCGAATCTCTTTGCAAATCGGACCTTGCAAGCTGTACGGTGGAATTGCACATGCCGAGTCGCCCGAGTGCACGCCAGCCTCTTCGATATGTTCCATGATGCCAGCGACAACCACATCCGTTCCGTCACTGATGGCATCGACGTCGACCTCGGTGGCGTCTTCCAGAAAACGATCAATCAAAACGGGCTGACCCTGCGAAACAACGAAAGCTGCTGCAACGAATCGCTCGAACTGCGTTTGGTCGTAACAAATCTCCATCGCGCGTCCGCCTAGTACAAAACTTGGCCGTACGAGACACGGAAAACCAACCGTCTTCACGACGGCACGTGCTTCGTTCATATTCCGCGCGATACCGTTTTCCGGTTGGCGTAGCTCGAGTTCTTCAAGCGCTCGTTGGAACTTCTCTCGATCCTCGGCTGCTTCGATAGTGTCAACGCTCGTACCGATAATCGGCACACCCGCCGCCGACAAACCTCGTGCTAAGTTCAGTGGCGTCTGACCACCAAACTGGACAATCACACCATCAGGCTGCATTCGATCGCAGATGTTAAGCACGTCTTCGGTGGTGAGTGGTTCGAAAAACAAAAGGTCACTGGTGTCGTAATCCGTACTGACCGTTTCCGGGTTCGAGTTAACCATGATCGACTCGATGCCCATCTCTCGCAAAGCGAAACTTGCATGACAACAGCAATAGTCAAACTCGATCCCTTGCCCAATACGATTAGGACCACCACCCAAAATCATCACGCGTTTCTTCGAGGGATCTTTCGCCGGTGCTTCATCTTCCTGTTCGTACGTCGAGTAGTAATACGGCGTATAGGCTTCGAACTCAGCCGCGCATGTGTCGACTGACTTGAAGACTGCCTCGATGCCCAATGACTTTCGATGCTCGCGCACGTCTAGGTCTGTACTGTGGAGCAACGTCGCAAGTTGCCGATCCGAAAAACCATTCTGTTTGGCTTTGCGAAGCATGGGCTGACTGACTTTTTGCAAATCACCAATTGCCCGCAGCTCTTCTTCGACTTCAACAAGTCCGAAGAGATGATCCAAAAACCAGGGATCTATATTGGTGATTTCGTGGATTTCTTCGAGCGTCAGACCTTCTTTGATCGCGTATCGCAAGTACCAAACACGTTCTGAGTTGGGCTTGGCAAGCTTCGCTTCGATTTCATCACGTGTTGGCTGTTCAGTCGTGCCCCAAAGATCTTTGTTGTCGCAACCGAACCCAAAGCTGCCAACTTCAAGACCCCGCAACGCTTTTTGGAATGACTCTTTGAACGTGCGACCAATAGCCATGGTCTCGCCAACGCTTTTCATTTGCGTGCTCAGCGTCGCGTCGGCCTCGGGGAATTTCTCGAATGCGAATCGAGGAATCTTCGTAACCACATAATCGATCGACGGTTCGAAGCATGCCTGTGTTTCGCGAGTGATGTCGTTAGCCAATTCGTTTAGTCGATAACCGACTGCAAGCTTCGCAGCGATCTTGGCAATGGGAAAACCTGTGGCTTTCGAAGCAAGCGCACTTGAACGACTCACGCGAGGATTCATCTCGATCACAATCATGCGACCGTTTTTCGGATTGATGGCGAACTGAATGTTCGAACCGCCGGTCTCTACACCAATCTCGCGAATCACTGCGATACTGGCGTCACGCATTCGTTGATATTCTTTGTCCGACAACGTCTGTGAGGGCGCGACGGTTATCGAATCGCCCGTGTGAACGCCCATCGGGTCGAAGTTTTCGATCGCACAAATAATTACC